>CAZAGU010000016.1:0-32973 GCA_964484805.1 uncultured bacterium | reverse complement strand
ACTTGGTCAAAATATGTTCCAATTGCAGGATGTACAGAAAGGAAAAGGTTATACGCCAACTTTCCGATCACTTTTTCCCTATTTTGCTCGACGCGCTTTAAGTACTGCTTTTACAACACCAGAGAAACAAGCAGTTATGCAGGGAACTGGCGATTATCAAGTTGCCTTAATGTATTTATTGGGTCTTGACTGGCAAATCTCAAGTGATTGGGAAAATGTTAGAACTCAGGAAACAGTAATTAAGGAACTTAAAAAAGCGACGGGACAGGGTGCTTTCGATAAATATTTTGGTACCGTTGCAGAACTACGTACTCAATTAACTGTCGCTGAAGACAAACTGCTAAAGCTTAAAGATGAAATTAAGCATTTTCATGTTCTTGAACAGTATCGCGAAATGGAAGCAGAGGCAGATGAACTCACGAAAAAATTAAATGAATTTTCAAATGAAAATGTAATAGATATTGCAACGATTCGAAGCCTAAAATCTGCACTTGAGTCAGAAACTCCTCCTAACTCAAGTGATATTAACACATTTTATGAAGAGATAGGTATTTCACTACCAGATTTAGTAAAAAAACGTTACCAAGAAGTGTGTGATTTTCATGAATCCGTTGTTCGCAACCGCAATGACTACTTACGGAGTGAGATGGAGGATGCAGAAACGCGGATTGAAGTCCGGAAGTTAGAGCAAGTGAAATTGGATGAACGGCGTTCAAACTTAATGAAGATATTAAATAGTCATGGTGCTCTCGATCAATTTACTAAATTACAGGCTAAGTCTGGACAGCTCGAATCTAATGTAGAGGGTTTGCTTAAGCGGTTTGAAAGTGCTGAGGCTCTAGAAAATTCAAAAAGCGAATTAAAGATAGAACGTAATCGACTATTACAAAGGCTTCGACGAGACTTCAATGAGCAGAGTGGGAGACTTTCGGAAGCTATTCTGGCCTATGAAGATACTTCAAAACGTTTATACGAAAATGCAGGTAGTATGCTTGTTAATGAATCCGAAAATGGACCAACATTTAGCTTTCCGATGCAAGGCAATCGTAGTGAAGGTATTAAAAACATTCAGATTTTTTGTTTTGACATGATGTTGATGCAAATAGGTATACAGAGAGGGATCAGACCAGGTTTTTTAATCCATGACAGCCATTTGTTTGATGGCGTTGATGGTCGTCAGGTCGTCAGTGCTCTGCGAGTTGGAGCAGAAATCGCCGAGGAATTGGGTTTCCAGTACATTGTTACGTTGAATGAAGATGATGCTTTCAAAGAAACAATAGATGGCTTCGATATCAACGATTATATTCTCGATGTGAAATTAACAGATGCAACTGATGATGGTGGATTGTTTGGTATAAGATTCGACTAGTGATGCATTGTCCGAATTATTATTAGCAGGTACCACCCTTCTTCCCTCCCCAAAACCACAAACCCGCAACATTCTTTTGCAAGAGCATTGCGGGTTGAAGCGGAGGATGAGGGACTCGAACCCCCAAGTGCGCAAACACGGCGGTTTTCAAGACCGCTGCCTTACCAATTAGGCTAATCCTCCATTTGGATAGAACACCTAAGTTAAAACCCAATTTCGATTTTGTCAATATACGAAACAAATTTCATCGCGAATTTGAGAAATCATTTGCTCCATTTAAACTCAAGCGGTATTCTGACCAGACCGATGCCCTTCTTCTCAAACAGCAAGTAACGCTTTTCTAAGATATGATAAAACACATCACGCGTGATCGCCACGTCTTTGCGGCAGTATTTCGCGACCTTCTCCACCTCGCCATTCCGCCACCATTCAAGAGATTGCAAGCCGTCAGCGCTCTTCACCGCGCCAAGCGTTGCCGAGGCGACAGCATTCAGACTCAGCCGATGCTTCAACACGTTTGTGATTTCAACAAGGATGTCATACGAGTTGAATTTGCGAAAATCCACCCCCGAATAGGCGCGCAGCACATCGTAATCAAAGCGAATCTGATTGAAACCGACTACCACATCGGCGGATTGTAGCAATTTGATCAGATCGTCAACCTTGTCTTCGGAGAAATCATAATACTTGCGATCCGGGATTTGATACGCCACCGCCCAGGCAAGTCCCATCGCTTTGATGTTCGACCAGCCGCCAACGTCATCGGCGCTACGCTGGGTTTCCACGTCGAAGATAACCGCGGTTTTGCTCATGTCCCAGTTGGCGGGAATTTCTGGGTCTGGCATAGTTGGCTCCTTTTGTATAGGTTGATCTGACGGTGTGACTTCTATTTTCTTGAGCGCGGGTTTCAATGGCTTCTCCTTGAAGAGTTGATCAAGATTGCGCAAGCCGGAAAGATATTCCAGCGCGAACACAGCTGCGTCCTTGTCGAGCGGGACGTTGCCGTGCCCGCATTTTGGGGAATGGATGCAGGAGGGGCAACCGATTTCGCACGGGCACTCGGACACCAGCGCGTGGGTTTTGAACGCCAGTTGATCGAAGACTTCGTACAGCCGTTGCGCCAAGCCAATTCCACCCGGGTAGCCATCATAAAGAAATACGCAGGGGCTGCCAACTTGAGGATGGTCTATCTGAGAATATCCGCCCATGTCGTTGCGATCGCAGAGGGCATAGAGTGGTGCAAGGGCGAGAAGCGAATGCTCAACCCCGTGAATGCCAGCCCGAAAATGAAGCTCCAACTCAGCGGCTTTCTCGGCGATTTCCTGTGGAATCGCGATGACCAGTCCGACAGTATCATACGATGAGGGCGGGAATTCCAGCTCGTGCTGTGAGATCAAGTCCTGCGTTGCCATGCGGCGTTTCTGGAAGCCAACGATCTGCTCGGTGACCTTGAGTTTTGCCAGAGTGACCTTGCCGGCGGGAATGGGCTTGCTGTGTAGCTCTTCAAGGATTTCCGTTTCCTTTTCAAACAACGGAGTAGTGTAGTAATTGACCTCGGTTCGCTGAACTGCAATCTTTGTGGCTTTGGTGTCCAGTTTTGTGACGAGATATTGCTCCCCGCGGTGGAGATAGATTGCGCCTGGATGACATTCAGCGAGAACCGAGCGGCCACTCACTGAGCCTAAATCGCGATTGCCGTTCTCTATTTCAATAACATACTGACCGCCAGTCGTGCGGAGATTAACCTGTCGCTGGGGTCGTCTGCGTGCACTGAACCAACGGTCGCCAGCAGCGCCGACCAGTAATTGTCCATGTTGGGTTAATTCCGAAAGCACAGTTGAGTATTGATTCTGATCGCAGTAATAATCGCCAGATGCGATGGGGATTTCCTGCGCGGCGCACACAATGTGAGGTTTGACGATGTAGCTGTTGTTGCTGTCAACAATGGCGCGCTCGGCGGAGCGGCGGAAGAAATCGCTGGGATGACGCATGAAGAATTGGTCTAACTGATCACGACCGGCAACAAGGCAGACTGCCGCTGGTGATGTGCCTCGACCGACTCGACCTGCCCGTTGCCAGGTGGCGGCGATGGTGCCCGGGTAGCCTGCCATGATGCAGACATCCAAGCCGCCGATGTCGATACCAAGCTCAAGCGCGGAGGTCGAGATCACACCCTGAAGTTTGCCACTACTCAAGCCATTTTCAACCTCGCGGCGTTCTTCAGGCAGGAAGCCGGCGCGGTAGGAACTGATTTTTTTAGCGAGGGTGCGATTGTGGCGATTGAGCCACATGTGCAGAAGTTCGGTTACGCGGCGGGATTTGGTGAAAACAATAGTT
This sequence comes from uncultured bacterium, assembly GCA_964484805.1. GTDB lineage: Bacteria > Electryoneota > AABM5-125-24 > Hatepunaeales > Hatepunaeaceae > CAZAGU01. The sequence continues at coordinate 29,267 of CAZAGU010000016.1, read as the reverse complement.
TTTAGTCCATTCTGCAACGCTGCCACGAAAAGCTGTTGTGTGAAGGTTAAATAGCTGATTTCGGGATTGAAAAACAGGAAATGCCGCTCGCTTGATGGCGAACCATAGCGGCTGATCTCGGTGAAAGGTTGCCCTGTCAACTCTTCAGCCAGCTCTTTTGCACCGTCAATGGTTGCCGAGGTGGCGATTACCTGCGGAAATGACCCATAGAAATGACACAAGCGCAACAGCCTGTGAATTACATGGAGAAAATTACTGCCGAAAATGCCGCGATAAATATGTAGCTCATCAATGACAATATATTTCAAGCCGCGAAGAAAATCTTCCCAACTTGAATGATAGCCCAGAATCGACAGGTTCAGCATATCGGGATTTGTAATCAGTATTCCCGGAGGTGTTTTGCGGAGTTTCATCCGAACATGGGAGGGCGTGTCGCCATCGTATATCGCCGCAGTTACTCTATCCGCGATGCCACCAGCGGAGCAGAAGCTGAGGATTTTGGAAAGCTGATCCTGCTCAAGTGCTTTAAGAGGAAAGAGATACAGGGCGTGAGATTCAGGTGTGCTGGAAAGGGTTTCAATAACAGGAATGTTGTAAATCAGGCTTTTTCCGCTGGCAGTCGGCGTGACCACAACTACATTTTCCCCGTCTCGGATGGCATCAATAGCTTCTGCCTGATGGCTGAAAAGTTCGGAAATGTTTATGCCATGAATGCCAGCCTTGATTGAATCCGGTAGGGGCGAGGTAGTCTCAACATATTTGGCTTCTTGGCGGGGAAGGCGTTTATGGTGAACGCAGGCGGTGGAAAAGTCGGCTTCTTTGGTGACGACGTTAAGGAAGTTTTTTAGCGTCATTGCTTCTCACAGTCCGTTGGATTGAGAAAAGTCCATTTATCCGTGTTCGGAAAATGAAGCGGTCGGAGATGGCAATGCGCGTGGTCAGGGATTTGGCGTTGCTCCCAGTCAATCACCCATTCGGTGGCTTCCGGAGTTTTTAGTAATTCTTCGCCACCGTAAATTTTCTCAATATTCGTGTTAGCATCAATTGGAACAGGATGATCTTTAACAAGTTGTTTAAAAAATCTTTCAACATGTAGCTTTTCTTCCGGTGTGTATGACGGGCGATGTTGCTTGAGCACTGCCATCGGCACCTGACAAACGAGGCAATCAACGACGATAATCAGATCATCCTCATAGACGAGCCGGGTCAGTAATTCACGCTCGAAAACAAGCCGACACAACGGGCAATCGTAGTGTTGAGCCTCAGTCATATTAACCCCTGTTTTCTGTACCAATTGATCGTCTCGTTCATTCCGCGATGCAGGTCGTACTCACTCTTGAAGCCTGAAAGCTCGCGAAAATCGGAATCGTTGCAAGTATAAAATGGTGTAGTGATCTCTTTGATTTTATCCCGGTTGAGCAGAACTGTTTGATTGGTGATATTGCCCCAAGTCTCAATCGCGGTGGCAACTGCATAGGCGACTGGCTTGGGGATTGCTATCCGGATAGTTTTTACGCCAAGTATATCGGAGATGGACTGGTTGAACTCCTCGCCGCTGTGATCAACGCCGTCGGTGGCGTACCAAGTGTGACCCGATGGAGATTTCAATGTCAGGCATAAGGACAAAGTCTTGGCTAAATCGGCGGCATGGATTGCTGAATAGATGATGGGCTTGCCAATGCTTAGCCTGAAACCGTGCTTAATGGACTTGATAAGTGGCAAAAAGCTGTAATCAAAAGATCCATAAACGGCAGGCGGGCGAATGATACTCCACCACATATCACCAGCGTTTAAGCGCAAAGCATTTTCTCCTGCGAGCTTGCTTCTTCCGTAAACTGTAATCGGTTCAGGAAAGTCTTGAGATGTGCGTCGTCGCCCATTAATAGATGGTCCTGCGGCAGCTTGACTACTCGTTAGGATAAATCTGTCAACCTTGGCTTCGTGAGCTGCGTTTACCAGAAGCTTTGTGCCTTCGCAATTTATCTTGAGAAAATCTGCCTTACGTTTTACTCGTATCGCACCGCCAATGTGGATGACTCCCCAGCAGTCTTTAACGCCTTTCGCAAGAGCTTCACGATTAAGCAATGATCCTTCGACGAGTTCAACATCTGGCGGAAGGTTTGACAGGTTGCTGGTCGATCGGACGAGGCAACGGACTGTGTAGCCCAAATCATGCAACAGGCGGGTGGTATGTGTGCCAACAAACCCGGTGCCGCCAGTTACAAAGATTAGTTTTCCTGTGCACATGTCAGAGGCTTCGCTCATAAACCCTGTAAGTCTTGTAGCGTTTACCGCCCATCATTTCAGCGGCGCGCACCATTTTTTCATTGGATTCGAGTATCCATGACATTTCACAACTCTTGTATCCGCTGTCCGTGCCGTCCTTCCAGATTTTGTAGTACAACGCCGTGTCTATACCTCTGTTACGAAATTCTTTATCAACGCCAAGTATTAAGATACGAATGCGATCAATTTTACGAGAGAGCCACAATAACTTCACAATCCCAAACGGAAAAAGCTTGCCGTTCTTGATCCTTCTGAAGGCATAATTCAAGTCAGGTAAGGCTAAAGCGAAGCCGACCGGTTTACCATCAACTTCTGCGATAAAAACAATTTTAGGGTCTATGATCTGTTTAAGCGACTTAGCGGCATGATTGAATTCGGCTTCAGTCCATGGAACGAAGCCCCAATTTTCAGACCATGCGCTGTTATAGATTTTTCGGCAGATCTGAATTTCGCTCTCGATATTCTTCATGTCGATGTTTCGGAAGGTGGCTTTTGAGCGTTTCAGAATCAAATCACCCATTCTTAACAGTCGCTCGGAGGTGGTCTCCTTGGTCAGATCGAAAGCGAAAACATCCATCGCTTTTTCAAAGCCGGCATTTTCGTATAATGCTGGATAGTAAGGAGGATTCCAGACCATCTTGATCGCTGGTGGAATATCAAAAGCATCGATCAGCACGCCAATCTCGTCGTTCATAGAGGGATTGGTTGGACCAATCATATTTACCATGCCTTCTTCGCGAAGCCAGCCTGAAGCTGTATTGAATAGCGCTGCGGAAACTGCGGTGTCCTTAACGCACTCAAAGAACCCAAACTGACCTATCGCGCGATTTTGGACTTTGATGTAGTTCTCATCAACGATTGCCGCAATTCGACCGACAACTTTGCCGTCTATTCGTGCCAGAAACAATCGAACTCGGGCATGATCGAAAAACGGATTCTTCTGAGGGTCTAATGTCGATTTGACTTCAGAGACCAACGGAGGCACCCAAGCATCCCATCGTTTAAGCAACTTGTATGGGAATTTGATAAACTCAGCCAACTCTCGTGAAGACTCGACTGCTTTAACTTTTACAACCACTTTAGTATCCTCAAATCAATTCGCTTTGGTTGCGATGGTTTCGCGATCCACTTCGCATTCTGTCAAAATGCGGTCGATTGTGTCAACTGCCCTGTCAATTTGCGCCAAGCTGTGAGTTGACATAACCGAAAGCCTGATTAAGGCGTTTCCCGGTGGAACAGCTGGCGAGACAACTGGATTCACGAAAATACCTTCTTCCTGCAAGCGACTACATACCTTAAAGACCTTCAGATCATCACCAATGTTAATCGGAACGATTGGTGTTTGTGAATTACCAGTGTCAACATTAATTTCATGCAAGCGAGCCCAAAGATGTCTGGTGTTTTCCCAGAGTTTCTCGCGTCGTTCCGGCTCGCGCTGAATAATTTTCAAGGCGGCTAACACAGATGCTACTGATGCTGGAGGCGGGCTGGCAGAAAAGATCAGCGCCCGTGAATGGTGCTTAAGATATTCAATGATACTGGCATCGCCAGCGACAAATCCGCCGATAGAACCCAGAGACTTCGAGAATGTGCCCATTATCAGATCAACTTTATCTTCGATGCCAAAGTGTTCAGCCGTGCCACGACCATGTTCACCAAGTACGCCGATTGAATGAGCGTCGTCAACCATCACGTCACAGGCATATTTCTGTGCTAAGGCAACGATTTTATCCAGAGGTGCAATGTCGCCCTCCATCGAGAAAACGCCATCGACAACGATGAGACCATTGATGCCGTTCAGGTTTGATAGCGTTCGCTCCAACGATTCCATATCGTTGTGGTCAAACTTGCAGGTCTTACCAAAGGACAATCGACAACCATCAATAATACTTGCGTGGTCGGTGCGGTCAATGATAACGGCGCCATCACGTTGAACGACGGCTGAAATCACACCTTGATTGACCTGAAATCCTGTCGAAAACAGTAAGGTGGCTTCTTTATTAATAAACTCAGCGAGAGCTTCTTCAAGTTCGATGTGAACTCGAAGCGTTCCGTTTAGAAATCTTGAACCAGCGCAACCAGTGCCGTATTGTTCAACAGCTTGAATGGCGGCAGCCTTAACTTCAGGGTGATTGGTCAACCCTAAGTAGTTGTTTGATCCCATCATCAGGATGCGCTTGCCATTAATAAATACTTCGGTATCCTGATCCGAATCAATGGGTCGGAAATATGGGTACAGGCCAATTGCCCGCACATCATCAGCGGCAGTGAAGTTGCCGGCTTTTTCGCGAAGCCTCAAATTTTCGTCCTGGTTAAACTGTTGAGAATAAAACCATTCAACAAAATATTATTTTAATGTGGGCAAACACCCACTTAGAATTTCTTTAACCTTGTCAGAAACTTGATCCAAGGGTACGTAAGATCGTTCATCAGTCCAGCGGTCTTTAATCTCAACAAGATCATTTGCCAGATTCCTTGTTGAAACGACAATATGCGCTGGAATGCCAATGAGATCGGCATCTTTCATTTTGACGCCAGGGCGAGCTTCCCTGTCATCAATCATGACAGAATAGCCATCTTTCTGGAGATCGGTATAGAGCTTCTCACTGACATTGATTACTTCCTCATCGCCGCCGAGTGGGATGACAATGCAGTCCATAGGCGCTAAAGCGCTGTTCCAGCGGATGCCGTTTTTATCGGCGTTGCTCTCGACCACAGTCGCAAGAATCCGTTCAATGCCAATTCCATAACTGCCCATGACGATAGGCTTTTCGTCGCCGTTTTCGTCGAGGAAGTTAGCATTCATGGCGGCTGAGTATTTCGTTCCGAGCTTGAAGATGTGCCCAAGTTCAATCGCCTTGGCAGTGTGCAAGGGTTTGCCGCACATCGGGCAGGCTTCGCCGGATTGGGCAGTGCGAATATCCACGTATTTCGCTGTTTTAACATCACGCGCCAGATCTATACCTAAAGCGTGGAAGTCATTCTTGTTTGCGCCGGTTGCCATTCCCTTGGCATTTTCCAGCCTTAGGTCGGCGTAGATCGGCAAGCCGTGGTCTCCATGAGGACCAAGAAAGCCGACTTCAGCGCCAATAGCTTCTTTTACTTCCTTGGGATAGGCGGGTCGAACGACACCACCAACAGCCGCTTGCAGTTTAGACTCGGAAAGATCATCCTCGCCAGACAGCAATGCCATTACCAATCCTTTGGGAGTCATGTAGATTAAGGTCTTGACCATTTGACCAGCGGGAAGTCCTAAAAATGCAGAGACTTCATCTACGGTTTTCAGATTTGGTGTCGAAACATCAGTGAGGTCAGCGCTTTCACCTTGAGGCACTGGAGCAGGTTTTGAAGAGGCGACTTCAATATTCGCCGCATATCCGCAATCGTCACAACGAGCGACTTCGTCTTCGCCAGCATCGGATTCAACCATGAATTCCTGCGAGGCGCTGCCACCCATTAAGCCAGATGAAGCGCCAACGATGAAGTAATCAATGCCACAGCGGGTAAAGATTCGCTCGTAAGCCTGTTTGTGAAGCTGGTAGTTTACGTCAAGTCCCTCAAAATCTCGGTCAAGTGAGTACGCGTCCTTCATAAAGAATTGACGCAATCGTAAAACACCGCCACGAGGGCGAGGCTCGTCGCGAAATTTCGTCTGGATTTGATACCATATTTGAGGCATGTCGCGCCAGCTTCGGATGTTGCCACGTGCAACCGCGCAAATTATTTCTTCGTGAGTAGGGGCGAGGCATTTAACTTGACCTTTGCGGTCTTTCAGGCGGAACATTTCGTCGCCAAAGTCTTCATTACGCCCAGTCTCATTCCAGATTTCGACAGGAGTCATGGCTGGTAGCAGTAGTTCCTGACCGCCGATGGCATTCATCTCGTCGCGGATGATGTCCATTGCCTTGCGGACAGCAGCCCATCCCAGGGGCAAATATGAATAAATGCCAGCGGAAAGCATTCTAACTAAACCTGCGCGTAGCATAAGTTTGTGAGAAGTTGCAGTGGCTTCTGCTGGTGTTTCTTTAAGTGTCGGTGCTAAGTAGTGAGTTCGTCGCATTGTTTTCCTAATGAATAAGCAAGAAAAAGTAAATCTAATTTAATGCTGGTTAGCAACTTTCGCAAGTTACACCAATGTCGTAAACAATGGCTGGCAATGCAAATGCGAATCTGTATGAAGTTGCCACGAATTTCATGGGTCAAAATATAGTCGCCAAGACTGGAAATGCATTATATTAGTATATATATTTCCTTTGGCAGAAGATATTCTAAAGTAAGGTGCATAAAGATGCCACATACAATCTCCGAAAAGATTTTAGCTCTGAAATCCGGTCTCGCCGAGGTCGTTCCGGGACAATTGGTCACCGCCAAGCCGGATATGGTAATGTCCCACGATAACGCGGGTTTAGTCATACGTCAATTTCGGCAGATCGGTGCTCCGAAGGTGTTCGATCCTGAACGCATTATCATTCCTCTCGATCACCGAGCGCCTGCGGAATCGGAAAAAACCGCCACTGCTCATAAATCTATCCGTGAGTTTGTCAAAGAGCAGGGCATAACCCACTTTTACGATATTAAAGAGGGTATTTGCCATCAGATTATGGTGGAACATGCTCATGCTCTCCCAGGGCAACTGGTGCTAGGGACAGATTCGCACACGACAAGCTATGGATGTTTGGGCGCAGTGTCATCCGGTATTGGAGCTACCGAAATGTCCGCAGTGTGGGCAACGGGCGAAATTTGGCTGCGAGTGCCTGAGACTTTCAAGATCGTTGTAACCGGCAAGTTGCATGATAATGTTTATCCCAAAGATTTGATCCTTTACATTCTGGGGCAGGTCGGTGCCAGAGGTGCGGATTACAAAGCGATAGAATTCTACGGCGACACTATCGAAACGATGAGCGTTTCCGGGCGATTCACCCTTTGCAATATGTCGATGGAAATGGGAGCAAAATTCGCAATTGTGCCCTACGACGAGGAGACTAAGAAGTATCTGGCTGGCAGAACTGACGAAGAATATACCCCAATTTACGCTGATTCCGATGCGCAGTATGCACGCGTGATCGAAATTGACGTAACTAAGCTAGTGCCACAGATCGCCATGCCACATCGGGTTGATAATGTTGTCCCTCTCGCAGAAGCTCCTGAGTTGACGGTGGATCAGGTCGTCATAGGATCATGCACTAACGGCAGACTTGATGATTTTCAGATCGCCGCAGATACAATCAAGGGTCGTCAGGTTGCCGACTCGGTTCGGTTATTAATTGTTCCCAGCTCAAAGACAGTTTATCTTGAAGCGATGCGCGCCGGATTGCTTGAGATTTTCATCAATGCTGGTGGCGTGATTTTGAATCCTGGATGTGGACCTTGTTTGGGCGCTCATCAGGGAATTCTTGCGGCAGGAGAGCGTTGTGTTGCCACGACCAATCGGAACTTCAAGGGCAGGATGGGATCCACGGATGCTGAAGTCTATCTGGTCAGTCCGGCAGTTGCCGCGGAGACGGCAGTGCAGGGGAAAATACCGAATTTAGGATGAATTTTGTAGATGGACAAGGTTGCTCATATTATTGTTCAGGGACGAGTGCAGGGAGTGGGCTTTCGCTGGTTTGTTCAGGAAGTCGCCGAGAAAATGTATTTGGTTGGTGATGTAAAAAATCTCCCGGATAGAAGTGTGGAAATTCACGTGGCTGGTTCTGAAGAAGATGTCGAACTATTCCTCGCGAGACTACGCAAAGGCAATCATTACAGCCGTGTTGATAAAGTGCAAGTAGACTGGGAACAGAGCGACGATAACTGGACAACCTTTAAAATTCTGAGATGACATGAACGCACCAATTCTGTTGATATTTGATATAGATGGAACACTGACGGATTCTGGAGGTCTAGGGCGGAAAGCGCTTGAGTCTGCCGCTTACGAGATTTATGGCATTCTTGAGTCAACTAAAGACATAGTGCCTCACGGATTGACCGATTTCCTTATCTTTGAGCGAATGCTGAAGTATATGGATGTTCAATCTGTTGATGTTTTCGCGGAATTTCGAAGGTTTTGCGAAGTTTATGTGCGCCATTTTGCGTCGGAGATTGGAAAATCAAAGTATCCGATTCTTTTGAAAGGTGTAATATCTACATTAGAAAGGCTCAGCAAAATTGACGGAATATATTTGGCAGTTGGTACAGGAAACATCCGGATGAACGCAGAAATCAAGCTTAGCAAGCAAGACATTGCCAAGTACTTTCCCGTCGGTGGTTTTGGTGATGGAGATTTCCCACGTTCGGAAGTTATCGCCAATGCGCTCCGAAATTCACAGAGATATTATGATCTGGAATTTTCTCCTGAAAATGTTTGGGTGATCGGTGACACACCTCTGGACATCGAGGCTGGCAAGCTGAATGGACTGAGGACGGTTGGCGTTGCCTCAAGTATTTTTAATGAAGAAAAACTGCAAGCCAGCCATCCTGATCTTGTAATTTCCAGCTTTGAGAATGCCAATGAGTTCCTTGAGACCATTTTAGAACCACAACACTAATTTGAGATTGATGGATGCAGGTTAAAGTCAGGAATCGAGAAGTGCTCAGAGGCAATGCTTTCATCTGCAATGGGTGGATAATTCGTGCTTACGATGATAAAACGGGAGCTGATTTTATCCAGCGGAACTGGAAGAATATCTGCACTCCTGAATCTGTGATTAAGGACGACCATCGCTCTTTTGTAGGTGTTTTTCATAGTGATGGCATCAAATACACTGTGAAGAGGTTTAAGCTACAGCACAATCGCCTGGGATTTCGCTTTGCATCTGTCTTTTGTTCCAGTCTGGGAGAAATCGCATGTCATAATGCTGTTGCATTAAATAATGCGGGAATTAAAACTCCTCCGCCGGGTTTTCTGCTTCAGCGTGTCAAATTAGGTGCAATCAGAGATTCCTGGATTGTATATCAATTTGTCCCTGGCGAAGAAATACAGCCGGAAAACCAGCTTGAGATTGTCGATTTCGTCAAGAATATGCATCACAACGGGTGGGTTCACAGGGATGCAAACCCCACAAACTTCCTGATGACAGAGAGCGGCATGGTTACCATTGATCCGATTTGTGTCAGACAATCTGGAAGTTTGCTGGCAATGGCGCTTGATGTTCTACATCTTGACAGTGACATTCTGGGAACGATTGAGCGGTATGGCAAGGGTGAGCTTGGAGTCTGGCTCAGTATTGCCAAATTTTACCGGTCGTTTATGCGATTTTACCGAAGCATTAAACTACTGGTGCGAAAGGTCTTAAGACAAAACGAACATTCGGGAATGAGATAAGAGAGTACAACTTTATGTTTGAAGAACTGGCTACTATTGGCACAACACTGCCGAAATTACTGATGGAGATGATTGCTGCAATTCTGTGCGGAGCTTTAATTGGGCTGACGCTTGACAAACGAAAGCGTCAGACTGGAATGCGGAACTCAGTGCTATTCTGTCTCGCCGTAACTATTGCTATGAACATCCCTGAGTTAATCTCCATTAAAGTAGCATCTGAATTCCAGCTCAGTTTGCCAATACTTGCGGCAGCAATTTTAATCGGCACAAGCTTAGTCAGCGCTGGGATTATTTCGCAGAGTGGGGTGGAGTCTGGTCTAAATCCAGCCGTGAACCTTTGGGTTTTGTGCGCAGTTGGTCTGGTCATCGGTTTAGATCAATGGCTGTTAGGATTTCTGGTCACAGGTCTGGCGATTCTGGCATCCTCAATTCTGAGTGGCATTGAAGGCGGTGTTAGCGCCGTCGCACATCCCATGTTGATTAAAATGACTGTGCAACAAGATGATCAGCAAATTCGCGAGTCAATAAAAACGGACTTAGAGAAAAAAGGAATAGATGTAATGTCATTTCGTTCTGAGAAAGTGCCCGGAGGATTCAAGCTGACTATTCAATGTGATAAGGCTCCCGAGGACATACGAGGCCTTCTCAGCAATCTCTGGACGATTCCGGGTGTTAGAAATATCGAGCATTAACCGACTATTCAGGCATTATTGACTGGACATTTCCGTCTGAACCGGATGCAAAAGACTTTTTAATCTGCTTCTGAAGAAAATTACCGAGGTCTTCTAAAATGATTGGCTTTGGCATATAATCCAGAGCACCCATTCCCATTGCTTTCTTTGCGATTCCGAGATCGTGCATTCCGCTTATCATGATGACTTTTACGGTGTTGTCAATCTGCATTATTTCACCCAGCACTTCGATACCGTTCATTTCAGGCATCATTACATCAAGAAGAATGAAATGAGGCTGAAAACTTTTCACTAAATCGAGTGCAACATGCCCACTGGTCGCTGATTTCGCTTCATAACCCAATCTCTTGATGAACTGCACAAGGACATCGCAAAGGTCAACTTCGTCGTCAACTATTGAGACTCTAACTGTATCCATTCAGATTCCCTTCTTGCATGTATTAGACTTACACAATAAAATCCTAAATGCTAATATAGATACGAAAGCATTGTTAATCAAGCAGTGAACTTGCCAAAATTCACTAATTATTTTCAAATACAACTTTCAATTGCAAATGCGTCACCGTTCGCCTGCCAAAGATTGGCAAAACCAGGTAAGAGCAAGTAACAATTGAGCATTATTGCTGATGGAGGCTTCGTTCGTCAGGTAGTCATTATAGTCATCATGATAGACATAGATTCCATTTTGAAATTCCTGAAATCGGTCTCGTCCATCAAGCACAATCTTTGAATTTTGAAACATTTCCACATTAACAAATCCTGCCGCAAAACCACCAGGGATTACGATATCCTGAATCCTGCTGATTTGATGGTGGAGACGTCTTGGGAAATCCAGTCCCACACCGCTGATAAAGGAAACGCCATGGCTATTCATACCGAGCAGGAAATCTCTTTGCTTAATGGCTAATGGAAGAAACTTCCCTGTTCCGGTTATGTTGTGGTGCAAAACTGCCAGCATTGCGATTCCCGCTTGAATTGAAGCTGAGCCCCAAGGGTAGCTTTCAAGTGGATAGCCAAAAGTCTCCATCTTGGAGAGATCATCAAAATAAGAAAGCTGACTGTTTAAGCTATCCAGCGATTCCTGATTGTAAGGAGCTGTCCTCGCCAGAGCCAACCCGCTTAAATCACCCCAAGAAACCCAATGGACGGTCTCTTGTGCTTCAAGGTGGCTTTTAGCATCGTTTAGGTATTTAACATCCCCTGTTGTCCGATATAATTCAATAGCCGCCAGCGCAAGATTATCCCAAGTGGTTTTGTCGTAGTACACTGAATCTGGACCACAACTTGAAATGGGTATATTCCTGCCAGCCAGCTCATATAGTTGGGTGGCGTGTTGAAGACAACGCTCACCGTATTCTATATCTCCACGTTTTTTGAAAATGTAACCTCCAAGCGCCAGCGCAGCGGCGGCGATTCCACAATGCGCCTTGGATGGCTTGTCATATCCTGGACGTTTTCCCGCAAGCGGGTCATCTTCAGGCATTCTCCATCCCACAGTCTGGTCGTTCTTATTTTGCACCTGTATTACAAGCTGATTTGGTGAATAATGGGCTTTCATGCACCAATCAAGCCCAATGCGAGCTTCATCCAGAATATCAGGAGTGCCGTTGACATCTTTATCATTGAATGCTTCTGGTTGAATTTCGTATGACAGCATCATTAAGTAGGCGGAATAGGCAGTGGTATTGAGGAATTTTGTATAATCGCCTGCATCATGCCAACCGCCAGTCAAGTTGAGGGCTTGTCCTTCATCAGGTCCAGAAACAAGTATGGTCGCATCTGACAAATGGCAGGATTTATGAAAAGAAGGGGAGGTATTGCCACATCGTTGAGCTTTGAAAAAATCAAGCGCTTTAGATATTTCAGGCTTGTATAATCCATTGCCAATGTTGACTGGTGGCGAGATATCCGAGCCAATTGCAATGTTAAATTGACCCGGTTTAAAAATTTTGCTGAAGTCTAAGCTATATAAATAATAACTGCAAACAGGATCAATAAGACGGATCAATCTACCTTGATGAACTATCTGTCCGCTAATGCCAATGATTCTGTAGTTTAAATCTTTGAGCAGTTCAGTTGACATAATAACAGCGTTTTTAGAATCATCCGATCTGTATCCAACCTGATTCACACGGAATAAAACCTGCGCGTTGGCCGGTAAGGTTGAGCACAGAGTAATTGAAATTATCAACATCGAGAAAAGACGGTCCAACCTAAAAATTACTTTCATCATCAACTTTCTTTAGTTAATTTGTCATTTGAAGATAATACTAAACAGCATCGCCATACAAGTTATTATTGCAATCCAACATCTAATTCCATTCTAAATGGTCACCTGATACTTGTATTGCTAAAATCTCTTAGTTATATTGCTGAAACTTGGGCAAGTGGTTAGCGTAGTGAGAAAAAAGCCTGCTGGAAGTTCTGTTTGTGAGGAATAAATAATTGGGGTTGTTGTTGAAAAAACAACTGAATGCTTCGTTTTTTGGGGGAATAAAATTCCTCTGGCAAGGTAAAGTAATAACGCAATTTTCCACCAAGAAAGTACTTGGGTTATTTGTTTATCTTCTTGAAAAACCACAGCATGAGTTTTCTCGAGACACTCTCATGACGATTTTCTGGGGGCAATTCCCAGAAAGCCAAGCGAGATACAATCTTCGGTATGCTCTTTGGAATATTCGGAAATTGTTCAAGGAAACCGAGCTCGACATTGACCCATTAGGCACGTCAAGAACTACGTGCGGGATGAATAGCAAATTCGATTTTACCACAGATATTCAGGAATTTCAGAAATTACTTGGCGCAAAAGATAACAGAGAGAAAAACCTTACCACCGCTATTCGACTTTACAAAGGACATTTCCTTGATGGATTTGTTTTGCGCAATCTGCCAGAATGGGAAGATTGGCTTTATCATCAGAGTGAAGGTCTTCAGCGGATGTTTCTCAATGCCGCTATTGAGCTAGGCGGAGTTTATCGTGAACAGGGCAAATTTAACGAGTCTCTGAACCTATACTCACGGGCATTGTCTTATGTTCATGATTTTGAGCCTGCGCACGTAGGCATGATTCGAGCTTATGCCGATCAAGGTAAAGTTGCTTTTGCCCTGCATCACTATGAGAAATATGCAGAAATTATGCGCAAAGAGTTCAAAGCGCCTCCTCACCCTGACATCGCCAAGCTCTCTGAAGATTTAAGAAGTGGCTCTTATGAGACAAATGATGGTGGTTCGCCAGAGTTGAAACCCATAGTAATTGAAGAAGATGAAAAAACACTTGAACCATCAGAGATAAAGCCGGATGAAGCACCTAACATATTAGTTCAGTCTCCGATTTACGCATCCGATGATGGCTCACCTGTCTTAGTGCAAGCGCAAAGTTCCTTTATTGGCCGTGAGCAGGAGATCGCAGATTTTCAATCCATCATAAAGGAAACTGTTGGCGGTAAAGGCCAGGTATTAATTATTTCAGGTGAACTTGGTATTGGTAAAACCCGACTGTTCAGGGAATTAGTTGCCAGCGTGCCCAAAGAATTTCTGATAGGAGTTGGCGCTGCTGAGGAATTGCATTCAACAACTCCTTTAGAAGAATTTCTCCATGTGCTGGAATTTTTCCGGAAGGATCCGAAGCTACCTGTAGACCTTAGGAACAAGCTCAACGAACTACTCCAGAATGCACACTCTCACGAAAACGAGGAAGAGAACCGTGAACAATGGTACCTCCAGTCAATTCGTAGCTGGATCGTTGAGTTGGCTTCGAGAATGCCAGTTCTCATATTCTTAGATGACATGCACTGGGCAAGCTTTTCAGCTTTGCAGGTATTTTCAGCACTTGCGCAGGATGTCAAACGCCTGCCGATTATCCTCGTTGGTATTTTCCGAACCTTTGAGATGCAATCTGAGGAAAACATCTCATCTTCGCTAATCAGCATTGCGCGCACCGGAAGACTTTGGCGCATGGACCTCAAACAGCTTAATGAAGCAGACACTCTGCGACTTATTGCAGATCAGACTCAAGAATTTTCAGAGTCAATTGAAGGATTTGATATTAAGAAGATTTACAAGTTCTGTGGTGGAATACCGTTGTTTGCAGTTGAGCTCGCGCATTTCCTTGAGGAAGGCAGAATGGATGTGCTTGAGAGTCCTTTGCTTGATGAAAAACCCGATTTTACTTTGGATTCTCGGAGTGTGATGGTTCCCTCACTAATGGTGAAGATAACCAATCTTCGTCTGAGTAAATTGTCAAAAACTTATATTGACCTGTTGAAGAAAGCTTCATTGCTGGTTGGCAATTTCTCATTGGAGCTGATTTCCTCATTGATGGAAATTGATGAAGAGAAGCTTGAAGATATGTTGGTTGATCTGGAACAGAGAAATTTCCTCCACCATAGTGAATTCGGTGACAAGGTTTACTTCTATTTTAATCACCAAATGGTGAAGTTGTCCATCGCTCAGACAATTACGACTTTTGAACGTCGGAGATTTTTCAAGGCGATTGTTAATAGCATTACCAAACTGGATGAAGAAGTAAGCACAGACAGACAAGCGTACTACTTTTATCATTCCGGTTCTCATGCCGAATCCATTCCCTTCTTGCTTCGTAGCGCTGAAAGCTGGCTTGCGCTGGGGGACAGGAGCAATGGCTTGCAGTATTCAAAAATTGCTTTCAGAATAGCCATGGACAAGCTCTACACAGACCCTGAAACCATGACCAGAGTAGTTTCGAGTCATGCCAATAATCTAATTGGTCAGGGATTTGTCAAAGAAGCAATTGATGCTTATAACAGCGTAATAGAGAAGCTTGAGCAAAATATCGGTTCGTCTGAGCATGGGGCGTTGCTATCAAAGCGAGATGAGCTGAAGAAACTAATCACAAATGCTCCCCTGACAAAAACACAGGTATTTTCTCCATTGGCGCTTGTTAAAGCAAAACGGGCTTTGGCAAACACTAAGCTCATTCAGAATGATGTTACGGGTTGTGAAAAGCTTCTCGATGAAGCGGAAGGTCGCCTGGGACAGTTGGATGACACCCCTGAAGTAATCCGCGAATCTGGAATGATTCTACAGGTCAGAGGTAAAAGCCTCAATAATGCTGAGGACTATTCTTCTGCGACTCGTCTGCTCAGTAATGCAATGGAACTATTATTATTACATGGCACTGACCCTGAAATTGCCGAGACTTGGCGATTGATGGGTGAGATTTATATTCAATTACAGAGCTTAGACTACGCCGAGGAGGCTCTCAAGCAAAGTTTAATTCTTTCTGAGCAAGAAGAGCTTATTGCTGAGCGAGCTTTAGTGTTACAGCAGTATGGACACCTGGCACTGTGTCAAGGCAATCTGGTTGAAAGTGAAAAGTATTTAAGAAAAGCCGTTGCCACCGGAAAGTCGGTGTCTGAATTGGGCGATAAATACACATACATCCAGATGGATTTAATCCGAGTATTGATGAGTCAAGATAAGAAAGACGATGCTCAGATCATTGCAGAAGAGATTGAAGAAGAGCTGAGAGTTATCCCTAATAATCAAATCGAGGAAGAGTTACGCTCCCTCGATTGGTAGTATTTTTTTAACGCTCGAATTGCTCAGAGTTCCAAACTTTCAGCAAAAACTTTGTCGATAGTGATACCACCGTTATCTCCGGGGTTGATTTCAGGAATCGTAAATGTTGCCACCCCTCGTTGTCTGTTCCAACCAACATTAATTGGCTTTGATCCTACAATCTGCGATTTCAAGGCAACAGATTCAATCTCGCCAGTTAAATACACTTCAAATGTAAGATTCTGAAGGGTATATTTGCCCTCGTTTGAATATCTGATCGTGACACGCGCCTGAGTCACATCTTCGCTGGCAACACGAATTCCTTCCCATCCACAAAACCTCTCCATTAGCGTTTCAGCTGGAACTCGCCAAATGTTCAGGGAGTCCATGTCAGCCGATAATTGCTGAACCAGATCAACAGAGTTCTCTTTAACTAGAGTATATGGATCAAGAATTCCCAGATAGATTCCACCAGTGGCGGCGATTCTTGTCATATCACTGTACATTGCTCGGTGAATATTGGTTTTGCCTCGCACACCACCTAAAACCCACTCTTTAGTAGATAATTGCGCCTTGGGCATGATCCCAACCGGAATGCGCTTGGCAAAACGATACCAGACCCCTGGCTTGATTTCTTCCACCGATGGCCCATAGAAACGCGGAGTAGAAGATCCCAAAATATATTTGAAGCCATTCTGCGCGGCGCTTTGGACAGCGTTTTCGTTGTAGCTCCAGTTTCCTGGGAATAATCCAGTTGGAGTAATTCCTGACAGACGGTAAATTTTGTCAACTTCTGTAGCCAAAATATTATTTTGCTCGCTTAAGGATTCTTTGAATAGCTTTTCAGGGTCATTAAATTTCAGGACAATTCCACCCTGGTAGTTATTTTCGGCGAGAGCCCGTTTGGGAGCATAGCCTTCTTCCACAATCAAGTCAAGCCACACGTTAGATTGTCTGGCAACGGAAATGATGTTCAGTAGTTCAGACTCGGCGGTTTGGGTTTCAAGTAACAAAGATCCGCCAGCGCTGAATCCTTCAGGCCATATTTTAGCTCTGACAATTGCCTTGCCATGCAACCAGTCGATGGCATTCAGAATCAGCTTTGAAGCAATGGTGAAGTTGTTTTTCTGAGGTTGGATTGGATCTGGTGTAAAACTGAACCAGACGAATTTCCCTCGCAAATAATTTCCACGCACGATCATTGCCTTGTCAGTTCCGCTGTCGGCACCATGATTCTTCCAGTATGGTTTGAACCAGAATCCATCGCATTTGGATCGAGGTTCAATAATATCCATAGTGACAAAGCCATTATATGTGAATAAGTCGAGGTGTGTGCCAGATGGAATCATTGCTGTAATTGGGCTGTCATTCTTCAGAATTAGGCTTGTGCCTCCGGATGGATCAGCAACAGGATCGGAGACTAGTCCGCCGAACATCTGCTCCATAAATCGGAATCCCTTCCAGTCGCCATTCTCGTCGCGGCAACCCGGAGACCAGCAAGCCAGAACATTTCCACCCTCAGATACAAATTTCTTTATACCATCCTTTTCTCGATCCGAGAGTAGAAGTGCTCCGGGAATTATAAGGATGTTATAGGTGTCATCTATTCTGATTAAATTTGTTTCAGTGATTGTGGTGAAAGCAAGTTCGGATCTGAAAAGTAAATCTTCCCAGTAATCAACAATATGTACTTCGTATGCGCCTGTTTGAGTCAAGTCCTGCCAGACAATATCCTTCTCTTTAGGTTGCTCCATTTGTGCTGAATACCATAATGTATCAGCATAGGGCCAGTCATCACTTCGTTTTAGCCAGGGCCAATCTAGTTCTGCTAATGAATCTGGTTTGAGAAAGCGCTCGGTACGCAATGGGCTAAGCAACAAAATGCGAGGCTCATTATAATCGCCTGCTATATCCTGCTTTCCGCTGAACAAGGTAAATCTGCCGAGTGCCATCTTCATCACCTGAGTGTATCCCCACCAGCCAATACCACCGAGCAATAAAGCCGCAGTTATCAATTGAAACATAAAAAACTTGGCTTTGAAGCCAAGGCTTCGTTCTTGTTTTAGGGGTTTAATTGGTTTATTTGGCACTCTTTGCATTAATGATCCTTAAAGCCAGTCAGACGATTTTTCTGTACCAGGTTTGCTTTTGGCTGCAACAATATCAGCCGATGTTTTTGCACGAGATGTCACCTTTTTTTTGGGTGACGGCGTTGATGCAGACCTAACAACCTTCTGCTTAGGAGGCAATGGCGCGGTTATCTTTCGAGTACTGCCGGGTGCAACAGCTTGCCGATCTGTCTTTTTTGGTTCTTTGGCAGGCAATGGCGCAGTTGATCGAGTGGTGTTTTTGTTAGTTTTCGTAAGTTCCGGAAGCACAGGCCGGCGTGGATTAGGCACGCGAGGTAATTGCGCTGTTGCTTTTGGAGTTTCTGAATCACCAAGCGGCGCTGTAACGCGAGAACCATTTGACAGAGCTTGTGTTTTTGGAACTGGATGACCAGCTATCCCGGATTTGCCGGGAATATCGGCATGAGGCAAGGAGGCTGTAGAGCGAAGACCAGATTTGGTGTTGCCTTCATTTACGACAGGTTGCTGAGGAATCTGGGCAGGTTGCGGTTTTTTACGTTGGGTGGCGAGCCTACCGTCAATTGGAATCATTGCACCCGAATGCTTAATTGAGGATGTGGTAGAAATCTTTTCACCTTGCTTCAGCCGCGACAAGGCGCTCGATTCAGGGCGAGGAAGTTTAGCTGTGACAGAAGGGCGAGACCTGAAATAGTTGGATGAGGATTGCAAATTGGTTTTGTGCTGGGGATTCTCCACTTCACTTGGTTTAACTGGAGCAGGCAGGCGATCTATATCCTGATCTGTAAAACCACTTTCAGGCTCTTTCAGCCAGTCCAGAGCCACTGTTGATCTGGCAACTGGTTCGCTTGTTTTTGAAAGACTGGCTTTCGAGGTAATGTTTTCCTCAGGCGCATCTAAGTTGTTGGGTAGTGGTTCGTACTTTTCTGATAGTTTTCTTCGTCTAACATCCTGATATTCTCTAGCCTTGAGATGGGCAAACATTTTCATTCTTTGAGTGCCGGCATCACCAACATCTTCAACATGAGGCTTGATTGGAGAAGGTTTTTCAGCATTGTGGGCAGATGAAACCATCGGGGCGGTTGCTATTGGCTTAGCTTTGTGTGCTGGTTTAGCGTTTAACACATCGATTTCAGTGTCATCAAGCCCATCATCCTCATCGTCTGAATCAGGAAATGGAATGGATGAGAACACACGTTCAGGTGAAATACTCAGCACCGGGCGATGGATTGGCCTGTTCGCCTCAATCGCATCCTTTTGTTTCACAGGCTTTTTAGCTAGAGGTTTGAGTTTATTGTGAATATGTGGATGCGCAAGCTCTTTGCCATCTGGTGATAGCACATTAGACGGCTGTCGTTTGGAGCTTGTGAAGTACCAGATAAATGCGCCAACAAACAATACTGAAGCGAAAAAGGCAATTTTGAAAATCAGCGAGAAAACACCTTGCGAATTAGCGGAAATTGTGACTCCACCTCGGGGTATAAATTTCGCGGTGAATGTCTCATTGGTGGCGGTCTTGGGTAGATCAATCAGGAAAAAGCCGTTCTTAACGCTATGAGTGCAGTTCGCTGATAAATCCGAAATCATGGACATTTCAGGAATCAGCGGCGACTGCGGCAATACCCGTATGGTATAATTCTTAATAGTGTCCAAATTACGAGAAGTTGCGAAAATCTTCATGCCGTCAGGTTCATCTGAAGCGCTGATCTCAATCTTATCGGAAACATTCATCCGTTCAGCAACTTCAGAAAGCGTGGTCAGCCAAATATCGTCGTTTTTCCTTGAGTACTTGGCTAAGTCTTTCAGTAGAGCTGTGATGGCGGGTGGATTTGCGTTATTGAAATCAATGTTGAACCGCAGTATGCCACCGATGGCGGTATTTCTTTCCAGTAATGTTATCATCTGATTCAGGATTGAGTCAGGATGCGTTACTGAGTAATTCTCTGCTAAGGTGGAAAAGTTGATCACTGGCCCAGCTATCACCAGCGTGCTGAAACGCGGATCAATTTTATGTGGATAAGGAGCGGTAACAACAGAGTCAATCAGTAAAAAGGGAATTTGATAATCATGCGCCAAAGATAGGAAAGCGCTATCTGCAAGTTCGGGTGGAATAGACAAGCCAGTGACTTTCACACCAATTGAAAGTAGCTCCTGAATATAATTTTGCGCCTGTTTAGGAGACACCGATTTTTCCTTTGTCAAGTCTAAAATCAAATCGAAGTCTGTGTCAATTTTCTGAGTCAGTTTGCCTTTTTGAGCTGGAGAAAGCGGCGTGAAAAGTGTGATAACCGGTTTAATATTCAGATCATCGAGTTGCTCTGTGATGGATATGAAATCTGGGTTAGGATTCTTGACTTGAGCATTAATAATGAAGGCACTCTCATAGTTCTCAGGATAAACATCTACTTTAGCGATGCCTTTGCCACCTGTCCATTTAAATAGCTGTTTGAAGAATTGGGTTGTGCGTTTTTCCTCTGAAGTGGGCACGATCAGCGTGTCGAGATTTGTCCCAAACCAAGCAATTCTGCCCCCTGTTTCCTCTACCTGTGAATATACAAAGGCTGGTTTAAGATTGTTTTGATTGCCTTTTACACCAGAGCTTTGCCAATAACCGCCGACAGTTGCGCGGGTCGTATCTGGCATCAATTGTAGTGGTGTCTGATTTGGCACAAAGTGGAGCCTGAATCCTGCTGTCGCAGCCATACCGCCGGGAGCTGTCCGACGCATTATTAGATCAAGTGGTTGATTTGACTCAAGCTGGTTAGTATGGGGAGATGCGCCAAAGTACCTCTCTATAAAACTGCATCCTTGCCAACTTCCCACCGAGTCTCGACAACCGAAAGCGCCGGTAAAAATTATTCCACCGCCTTGTTTTAGATAATTGTCAAGATAGTTTTGGAAAGTAAGGTTCAGGCATGTAATGTTTGGCAGAATCACAAAATCATACTCATTCAGATGGTTAAAAATGAACTCATCGTTATCGAGAGCGACTTCATAAACAAAGCCGCTTTTATCAAGCATTGTGATCCATGGAGACACCCATGCGCTACTCACAGCCTCAGGATCAACAGCGTTGAGGTATATAGCTGTTGAAAGTGGTTGAATGATGAGCGCGTCAGGGTCTTGTTGGGTAGCGTGTGCAGGTAATATAATTCCCAGCGTAAACAGGAATGAAATTATTACCAGCCACTTACCGCCAGAGTGACCTGCCATTTTCTTCATCGTTTCCAATTGATTCATCATTTTTCTTTGAAATCTTAAATCGGCGCATTTTAGAATCGACTGGAGGCGCAGATCGCCTTCCAGAATGCCCTTTGTCTTGTTCACCGATTGCAGAACGCATAGAGTTCATAAAAGCTGACTGAGCGGCGCTCAGTTCCTCTTCAGGCTCTTCCTCAATTTCCTCTTCAAAATCCTCTTCAGAATACTCTTCTTCAAACTCGTCTTCTGCGACATTGTTATGTGAGGCAGGCGCTAAATTTGCTCCATTAGCCGCTCTCGGTTTTGTGGCAGAGGGAGTCATCTGACCAGTAGCACCTGGCAGGTATGGAGTTGTTTGACCTGTTGCAGATCCTGTTTCTTCAGAGTTAAAAGCCTGCGCAGAGGTACTGTCGCTAGGTTTATTTCTCTCTTTGACTCGGAAGACGACGTAAGAAGTAATAGCGACGATCAGGGTAACGATCGTTGCTATTAAAATCACGGTGGATAAAATTGGAATTATGTCCATTGTTTCCTGATCCCATTTAGATTGGGCGACTGAATTTTACGCTGGGTTATGTCGAACTTCTAAGGTAATATACATTAACCCGTTTTCAAAATCCAAAACACAAAACTACAGTCTTCCCGATCTTTTGAGCTTTCCCCAACCCATTTTAATGTTTAACATCTCTTCAATGGTTGCCATTAACTTAGCAACATCAACAATTTGCACAAAGAAAACCCTATACAAAATGGCATAAGGCACCAGATACAGCCGTTCTCTTTCTATGGCAACGCAGTGCATGGCAGCAATTGTGTCAAGGATGGTCAATTGAATCCACCAGAGCACGATCAAGGGAGACATTCCAAACAGAACGCCAACAATCAGGAACATCAAGTTTGCCAGAATATTCATCAACGGCCAGAGTATCGCTTCAAAAACCATCTGCCACATCGTGATAACGATTCTTGGTCCATTTGTTGGATCAATGAGCAGGAATTTGTGCTTGCGCAAAGCCTGCAGAATACCTCGAGTCCATCTATACCGCTGTTTTAGTAGTGGTATAAGGGTCTCGGGCGCTTCAGTGTAACTTATAGATTCAGGTTCGTAGTCAATCCTGTGGCCTTTTGCCAGCATTTTCAGGGTGAGATCACAATCTTCAGCAAACGTGTCGCTATCCCATCCGCCAATTTCAAGGATCAACTCACGACGAAACAACCCAATGGGTCCAGGGACAATATTCACCGCTTTAAAGTATGCCTGAGCGCGGCGAACAAGATTTAAACCTTCAATGTATTCTAAGGCTTGAAGTTTTGTCCAGGTGTTGATGCGATTCACAACCTTCACATTTCCTGCCACACCTGAAATCGTTGGGTCTTTGAAGTGCCGCATCCCCATTCGCAGAGTGTTCGGGTGAAGCCGGCTATCGCCATCAACACAGACAATAACATCGCCGGTGGCTTCGGACGCACCATGATTTAACGCAGATGACTTGCCACCATTTACCTGATCGAGCACTTTAACCAATACATTGCCATGGTAGCCTTCCAGATTCCTCGCTAAATTTAACGTGTTATCTGAGGAGCCATCGTTAATGACAATAATTTCATAGTTCGGGTAGTCAATTTCGACGAGAGATCGAATTGACCTTTCAATGACAACTTCCTCATTGTATGCTGGAACAAGTATGGAGGCTTTAAGAAATGGCGGCTCCATTTCTGTGCTCATAGCTTTGTTCTGAGCGTGCTGGAAAAACGAGAAGAAGATTAAGACAAAATATCGCCCGATCACAGCAATCAGGAAAAACAGCAAGGAAATGATACTGGTGTTGACAAGAATATTTGGAATGGAAACCTTAGTCTTCAGCAAAAGTAACCAAACAGAGATAGTTATGGAACCGAAAATCGTCAGCAAAATGATGACAATGAACCCATAGCCCCAGGGCTTCTTCTTTTTGGGAGTCTCAATCTCTGGAATATCAAAATCCAAATCTTCATCTATTTCGTCTGGGAATTCCAAAGAATCAAAGTCTTCGTGCTCTTCATTGACGTGCTCTGTTAACCTGGATTCTTGCTCCTCGTCAGCCATTTCCTCTGAATTGTCAACCTCTTCTTCACTTCCTTGTGCCCACAGTGTGCCCGAACTTAATGATAGATGTGTAGGGTTTGACTCGGAAGATTCGGGGAGCTTCCAAAGGTCTTCAATCTCTTCTTCTGGATTGTCAGGGTCAGTCGAATCGATTCCTTCAATCTCGCCGTCTTCAGATTCCGTTTCCGGGTTGGGTTCATCTTCAAGTTCATTATCCTCAATGGGTTCATCCATCAAAGGATCATTATCATCCTCAGTCCATTGCCAAAGACCACTGAAATTTGGCTTACGTTTACCGTTTTCGTATCGACTTGGAGGCGTGATGTTCATGTTTTATTTGCTCCAAGATAAAGTAAACGCCCATCTGCCATATTGATAATACTCACCTTCTTCGCGGCTGGTATAAATTGAAGAATATCCGCCGCCGGCATTAAAATGATCTGAAAGTTTATAGCCTACGTAAAGGGAATACTGCCTAACGGTGTTACTTGTCGAGCGGATTTTCCCGATAGCACCATACAGGTCATATCCCCAGCGAGAGAATTTATTGGAAACTTTCGCCCAAATCATTATTGTGCTGTAAGATGCTGGCGACCAATACTCAGGGGCAGTGAATTTAGCGCTGATGTTATCATATCTCAAGCCAAGTTTGATTTTTGGATTGAGAGGATAACCGCCGCTCAACCACCAGTCACTTCGAGTGTTGTCATCGCTTATCATTAAATAATGAAACTGACCTTCAACAAAGGCAGTGTATTTTGTTTCATAAAGCGCCCAGACACCGAATTTGTCTGCGCGAAGCTCCCTTAACCAAGTACGCAAGCCTTTGGTTGAAGCAACTTCAAGAATTGCATCCTGTGAAGTGTAGAGAATACGTCCTTGCAAACCCTTAAACTCAGTGGTTTCATCAAACTCATGCTCTAACTCCAAGCTGTACATATCGCTATTTTTCTCCGAGAACATCTGATAGCGATATTCCAGATACATGCGTGTGTTTGGATCGAAGTAATAGTTTATGCGACCAAGTAAATAATTGCCTTCGTTGGTCACATCATACTTTAATGTATAGTCTTTCTGCGAGTATTTCAGCCAACCATACCCTACCATGAAATGGAGCTTCAGAGAATAGTTTGCCGTTGCATTCAGCTGAGCATCCCAGAGACGAAAATCTTCATTATCCCAGGAATAGTTATATGATCCTTGAACACCTCTAAAAAACGTGCCGGTCATTTCTTTGAGGGCTTTTCGGGCAACCTTATTTTCAGGATCTAGGACGAGGACAGCGTTGTATTCATCGTGAGCTGTGTAAATGTCCCCGCTCCATCGGTACGAGTTCGCCAGTGCCAAATGTGATTCAACAGATTCTGGATTTATCTGGATTGCGAGATTGTAATTTTCAATCGCATTTTCATAATCTCCCATCCATGTGTAGGCTTGAGCGGCTTTGTAACGGTAATCAAACTTACTGGGAAACTCATCAGCTAGATGTGAATATATTTCAGCGACATTCTTCCACTGCTGTCCAGCACCATAAATCTCAGCGAGGCTAAGTTTAAGCTGTGGATCATTTGGTCTATTCTCAAGAACTGTTCGATATTGTGCGATGGCATCTGCAAGTCGATTATTTGATGCCAGCATCTTCGCATACTTAATTCTCAGTTCTTCATCGTTTGGATTTTCCTGAAGCGCAATGCGAGTAAGTTCAATTTGCTCAAGGAGGTATTGTTTTTTTCTTGACTGAATCCGTTCCAGTAATGCTATCATTCTTGAATCATCAGGAAATTTATCCAAGAATAACAGCACCTGATCTTCAGATTCAAAAAGGCGATTGCTGTCATAATAAAGCGCTGCCAACCGTCGATAGGTTGGGTATGGATCTTCAGGTTCTTTTTGAAGTTCCCGTTCAAGAAAGCTGATTAGTGGCCCGAAATCCTGAGATAATAGATCCATCCCATCCAGAGCCTGCTTATTCCCTGGCTCGCTTTCAGTGATCTCCTGATAAAGTTCTCGTGCGTCATCATATCTTCCTTGACGGCGCAGGGATTCAGCCAAGCCTAATTTAGCCCGGTTGTTATCATCTGGGAAATCAATCAGGTCTCGGCGAAAAATCAACTCCGCTTCATCATAGTTCTCATTGGCGTTTAAAAGTGCCTCCGCAAGCCCAAGGTTTGCCCGTCGCGAGTATTCTGCGATGAAGGCGATAGTGCGGAATTCTGTGATTGCCTTGGAGGGATCACCAGACCATGTGAAAATATATGCACGTTCAAGGCGAACGTTGTAATCATTCGGATAGAGATTCAAATATGTTGAATAGAGCTCTAACGCTTCAGTGAACATAGATTTTGAGGCATAATACTGACCGATTGTCAGTAGAGCTGTGCTGTCGGTTGGATTCACTGTAAGACGCTTCAGGTATTCTTCAATCTGTTTGTTCTGAGCTTCAACAATCAATGCATTGATTGTGACGGTGAGTTCCTGAGCCTGCTTGTCGTCGGGGAAATGTTGGAGTCGTTTCTTTACGAAAGTATCAGCTTCGTAAATTCTGTTTAGCTCAAGCAGGTAATGCGCCATCTCTAATAGAGCAGGGCCTGTAGTATCTTTCTCAAGGCGTCTTTTAATCCGTCTCTCGCGGAAACCGGGATCAGTTGTGATTTTTCTGATCTGAGATTTTGCTTTTTCATTGCCGGGGTTTGCCTTTAGCGCATTCTGGTATGCATTCAGCGCTCGTTCTTCGTCATTTTGCCAAGAGTAAATGTCACCCAGCAGCTCCCAAGCTGTGGCATCAGATGAGTTATTCGTAAGAATAATGTTTAGCTGAGCGCGGCTTGATCTGTATTGTTGTTTCCAAGCATATTGCTGCGCAAGTTCAAGGCGAACCTTGGTGTCTTTTGGTTTTTGAGCCAGATATTTGTTGTACATCGCAACGCCATCATTAAACTGATTTGCGTTGATAAGATAACGAGCATATTCCAACAGTAGTGCTGGTGGCGGATTGGGCTGATTTATCCTCGCTTTAAGTTCTTCCAACCTGCTTTGCTTCAGATTGTCGCGCCGGTTTTTTACGACATTGGCGAAAGCGATGACTCGCGGGTCGTTCGGTTTTTGTCTTTGTAAAACTTCAATGTGTGGGATAGACTGGTCAATCTTTTTTAAGTCAAGTAGAACCTTAACATATTCAATGCGAGCTTCAGCATCATTAGGCGCTTGCTTAACATATTTTTCATACTCTTCTGCGGCTTCCATCAACACGCCATGAGTTTTCAACTCTCGAGCTTTCTTGAGAAGCTGATCCTGACTGAACGCTGATGTTAGACTACCGCAAACAAGGAACACTACTAATGGAAGGATAGCCAGTATGGTTTTATGGGTACTTTTTAGCATTGTTATCACATTGTGGATTTTACAAAGTTCCGCGACACATCAGTAACTTGGAACATTAAGTCATCTCCGTTGTCGCTGTCTTCAGGGTAGGATACAACGGCGCTCAAAATATTGAGGTGTTTGCCGATATAGATATTCATCTGACTCGCAAGTTCGCTCTTGAGCTCGGCAACGACTCGCCTGATGAAAGCTGTGGCACTGGCTTTTTCGGTGTCTTCAAGAAGCACGACAACTTTGTCCATGTATCGACAAGTCGAGTCATCAAGCCCCCGGAGAGTAGATTGAACGATTGAGGCGACTTTTTTAACAAGCTCAAGCCCTTGCGGAGCATCTTCCTGTTGGGCATAGGTGGTAGTGTACATGATTTTAAAAGAAACCAGTGTCAGGCTTGTTTGATTCTGACGACTGTGCCAAACTTGACGATGCAGATTCTCTCGGAATGCCTGCGGTGTCATTACGTTAATATCGGATTCACCAGCAATTTTTTCTTCAAGTTCTTCTGGTACGGAACTGAAATCATCTGGCATATCTGCAGTCGGTGTATCGACTCGTCGTTTGGTAACAAGCGCGTTAAGAGTGCCATAACCTTTCAAAGATTTGGTATAGGCTGCTATCAGATCATTTGGATCAATTGGTTTGATGAACAGTCCGTCGCCGCCGATTAATTTTACAGATTGATGGGTTAGGCGGCGGTTATTGCGATCGACTGCCACAAATTTCGGTAGATTTGGAAATGGTTCACTACAAGCCTGAATGATCTCGCGCCAATTAATTGTGGGATTGATCAGATTGATTATCAGCAAGTCAATATCCATGTGATACATCTGTTGGATAAATTCTTCCTGAGTATCAAAGACCATGATATTGCTCTCAGGATGGAAAATTTCCTCGATCTGAACGGTTGTGTCATCATCGTTGCCAACAATTGCCACATGTACCGCCAAATCCATAATCTCACTAATTTTGAGTACGCTATTAGATTGAG
This sequence comes from uncultured bacterium, assembly GCA_964484805.1. Taxonomy (GTDB): domain Bacteria; phylum Electryoneota; class AABM5-125-24; order Hatepunaeales; family Hatepunaeaceae; genus CAZAGU01. The sequence continues at coordinate 1,708 of CAZAGU010000016.1, read as the reverse complement.
GAAGGTGAGTTTTGGGTCCTTGTTTATCAAGCACAAGCCCCACACCATATTCAAATTTAATTTTGAATACGCTTGGTGGCTTCATTGGTTCGACCATTTTGTGAACAGTCATTATCCGTTGTTCACCTTCAAGGTTGGAGATAGAGGATAGTGAAAATGATCCGACGACAGCATCCTCAAGCAGTTGTATAATTTTTTGAGCAACTGGGCTGTTTGGTTCGCCAGCCACAACTAGAGTTGTTACATCAAGTTCTTCAAGAGAATTGATTAAAGAGTAGATAAAGTTTACCAGGTGCGTGCGTTCCTGATTTGAAAGCAGGGGAATCAAAGTATCAAAAACCAGACGAGTACACTTGTAGTGTTTTATGTACTGCTCTATCTCGCCGAGAAGATTGATAATGTGACTATATTGAAAATCAGCAGAGCCAATTTCTTTAGGATACTCCATCAGGATGAGGCGATTTTCCATAATGGCGTTTTCCAATGACAATCCCATTGTTTCAGCTTTTAGAATGACATTCTCAATTCTGTCATTGGAGACCATCATTGTGTTCTCACCGTTCTCCAGTCCATCCATGAGGAACTGTAGCGAAACAGTGGTGCGTCCAGATTGACTTGGTCCTCGTACGAGGTACACTCGATTTGAATACAAGCCACCAATGGTTGCATCCAGAAAGTCAAGACCTGAACCAATCCTTTGGAATAACATCGTTCACTCCGAAAAAACTTTGGCATCATGCGAAAATAAACTGTTCGCTTACCAAGTTAGGCGCCAATGTTTTAATTTGGGTGAAACCGTCGTTTGAAAAAAAATAATTTAAAATATTTGCATAAATACTCTAAGTTTTTATATAATAATAGGATAATAATTTTATAATCTGCTATTTTTGGAATAATACCAATATTAAATGGTTTGTAAAGTATTGTAATTAAAAGAATAAGGCGATGCCGCAGGAGCGCTATTCATTGCCTGTTTAACTAGCGTATGTTAATCGTTTGAATTTTGGTATAGTGTTTGAGTGGGCGAGATTTTATCCAAGGTGTTTAAAATAGAAAACTGTCTTGCCCCAGTTGAATTTGGAGTTTTGGGATCGTATATTAAGACACTCACAACAGGAGAAAAACGATGCCCGGAAAGCGCAAATATTTCACTGCTGAAGATAAGGTTGCGATACTTAGACGTTACTTGATCGAAAAAGTACCGGTGTCGTAAATCTGTGAGAACATCAGCATTCAACCAACCGTATTCTATCGTTGGCAGAAAACGTTCTTTGAAAATGGTTTCCTTGCTTTTCAACAGAAAGCAGGAAATGGTAAACAAAAAACAAATCGGAAAACCTTAGCCCTTGAAGCTAAACTGCAAACCAAGAATGAGGTCTTATCCGAACTAATGGAGGAGTATGTCGCGTTAAAAAAAAGTCTTGGGGAGATATGAAATATCCTACAGCACCTGCTAAAATGCGGGATGCCGTGATTGATTTCATCTTGCATTGGTCTAACCGTACCGGGATCAGTATCTCAAGTTTTCTTGCCTGGCTCGGTATGGCAAACAGTACATTCTACAACTGGCGTGATCGGTACGGACTTCAGAACAGACACAACGGTGTAATTCCACGACACTTCTGGCTGGAAGATTGGGAAAAACAAGCGATTATTACTTAGTGCCAGACCGAAAAGTCTCAAGTTGCGCATACGGAGTCTTTTCAAC
>CAZAGU010000015.1:0-33766 GCA_964484805.1 uncultured bacterium | reverse complement strand
CAAGCCCATCCTGAATTATCCGTAGCAGATCTTTTGCAAATAACAGCCCAATGATGTTATCGGTAGTGTCCCGATAAACCGGAATTCGCGAATGTCCTTTGTCAACGACGGTCTTGATGATGTCTTCGAGTGGCGTGTTGGCTTCAATTGCCACAATATCAATTCGTGGAATCATGATCTCACGGACTAATGTGTCCCCGAACTCGAAAATCTGGTGGATCATCCTCCGCTCATCAAGTTCCAATTCACCTTTTTCATGTCCGGCTTGCACCAGCGCGCGTATTTCCGATTCAGAGATTGTATGAAAGCCATGTTGATCAACACCCATCAATCTTGACAGTCTGACTGTGAACCAAGATATCGGTTTAGCAAAAACAAACAATAAAACACGGGCAATTTGCACCGAGCCTGAAGTGCTTACAGCCCATTTTTCTTGATCTCTGAGAGCCAGAAACTTGGGGATTAGTTCTGCGAAAAACAGAATGATCGCAGACATCACAACAACTTCAGTTATCACAGCATAATTCACTGAAATGGCAAACACATCAGCGAGTCGCGTAGCAATTAAAGCTGCTATGGCGGCGGCGGCGGTATTAGCGACAGTATTCCCGGTGAGAATGACTGCCAAAAGGAGTCGCGGTCTGTCCATGAGAATTGCCGCTCTTCGAGCGCGAGGATCTTGAGATTTCCGCAACTTGTCTAACGTTCCTCGGCTTAAAGAATAATAAGCGCTCTCAACACTAGAAAAGAACGCTGAAAGCACGAGGAGAAGCAATACCGCCGCGATACTTAACCAAAAATCAGTGTCCAATTACCTACCGTATTAATACCATTTTGATAATACTCTCCCCTCTTGCGATGATTTTTTCAAGGGAGACATCGTCCGGATGATTCCAACCACACAGATGTAAAAAGCCATGCACAACGAGCCGGAATATCTCGTCTTCATAGCTATGAGAAAACTCAAGTGCTTGAGCAATTGCTCTGTCTCGGCTGATGTAAATATCGCCTTCAACGACGGGAGCTGCTTTTGTTTTCTCTTCTTTCTCTGCGTTTGATTCTTTGTTTATGTCAATCTCATCATAGAGGTTAAACGATAAAACATCAGTCGGGGCATCAATTCCCCGAAATGAGTGGTTCAACTTCTGAAGTGAACGGTCATCTCCGATGATTATGTTTAGAACTCCACATTTCTTTTTCTCTTCTCTTGCTGCCAGATTCACTATTTTAAGGATTTTTTTGGCAAGTTCAAGCGATCCAGGTTCTTTATCAAAAAACACAGTCTCTTCTTTGTATGAATACTCAAAGATTTTGTCCACATCGTTTTCAATCTCATTCATCGAACTCTCCCAAATCCTTATCACTTGTTTTCAGATTTTAACAAATCATTCTTATTGACTGCTTGCACTGTAGTCTCTTCTTGAGCCCTCGTGGTATCAGTGTTATTCGACACATCTAGCGTTGGCGTATCTGTTTGACCGGATAATTCTTTCGGATTTTCTTTTTGCTGACCGGGATAAGCAATCCTCTGGTGGTGAATCCCTAATAACACTTGCACAAAAGTATCACGGATCTTTGCGATTTCCTTCATCGTCAATGGGCTGTCGTCAAGATCACCTTCAAGCAACCTGACTTTAACCAATTCTGCAACTTTGTCACTGATGTCAGCCTGTGTTTTCCTTTCAAGCGACCTCGTTGCTGCTTCGACAACGTCGGCAAGCATTAAAATGCCCGTTTCCTTTGATTGTGGATTTGGCCCCGGATAGCGATATTTATTTTCCTCAACGTCCTCACCAAGTTCTTTAACTGCTTTGGCATAGAAAAACGCAAGCCTTGTTTTCCCGTGGTGTTCGCTGATAAAAGCCTTGATTTTATCAGGCAATCTATATTTATCCGCCAATTCCAGCCCATAAGTAACATGATTTATCACCATTCGGGCAGATTTCGATGGTGGCAGTTTATCATGAACATTGGCTGTTCCCGATTCCTGATTTTCAATAAAATACTCTCGGTTTCCCATCTTGCCAATATCATGGTAATAAGCGCCCGCTCTCGTGAGCAAGGCATTCGCGCCAATTGAACGAGCGGCTGCTTCAGCAAGACTGCCAACCATAATACTATGATGGTATGTGCCGGGAGATTTTATCGCCAGATCACGTAAAAGCGGACGATTCAGGTCAACAAGTTCAAGTAGAGACAGATCGGTCGTGATGCCAAACATCTTCTCAAAGAAAAAGATAAGACCCAAGACTAAAATTGGTGATAGCACAGAATTCGCGCCTGCCACAATAAAATCAGCCCACATCGGTGAATCTGCTGTGAATCTTCCCCAGTGAAGCGATGGTATCAGCATCAGATATGCCACACCTAAATATAGCGCAACTACCATGATATCGCCACGTGTCTTCACATATCGAATCGCCAGGATGGCCACACCACCAATAACCAAAGATGTAAATGCAATGGGCAGATCATTCCCTTGAAGCAATCCGCTTATGAAGGCCATAGCGATCACGCACATCATTGCTGTCTGGCGATTAATCAAGATTCCAATTAGCATTGCAAGTATGGCAGCTGGGAACAAGAATCGTGAAAGATTCATATTTACAGAGACTAAGGATTGAAACACATGAACCATAGCGAAAACAATCGCAATTAGCAACATCATTTTCCAATTGCGCCAAACTTCAATCTCGGTAATTGAAATGTAAACCCAAAGCACTCCGACAATTATCATAAACAAGATAACATTCATGATAATCGGTAATGATGCCGAAAAGTTGCCTCCATCCAGGTCTAATTCACGGCGTTTGATGGAAAGTGAGCGCAGTTTGGCTAAATGCTCCGACGTTACCCTGATATTTTTATCAATAATTAGTTCGTCTTTTTTTACCAGTCCATTCGCGGTCGGTACTTTGCGGACTGCCGCCTCACGACGTTGCAATATCTCCTTTTCGTCGTAGATTATGTTGGCTTTTATGAATGGTTGAAGCATCTCATAAGCTGCACTAATTGCTCCCTGTGGGAAAAGACTGTCCACAATATTGACAGGAAGCAAGGTTGAAATGCGTTCCAAGGCTTCCTGTTTCGTTAACAATCTATTTAGGTCAACGACAGCTTCTTCACCTTCATAATGTAAAATCACTTGATTAGACGAGTGGCGAATCTTATCTTTCGGGACATTTATGATGCCTTGGGCATAAATATCTCTCAGGATTCCATCAAGAGTGTTCTCAAAGAATGCAAAAAAACCGCCGGGATTTTCTTCTTTATCTTTTATGTAAAGCTGACCGAGAAAATTCCAAGTTTCAGTGGCAAGCCTGAAGCCAAACTGGTTGAAAATTTGATTATACCCATCCTGGATGCGCTGCCGCTCTTCCGGTAAGTAGGTGCGTGAAGAATCACCCAGATAATTGTCTGAAAGATTATAAAAAAAGTTTTCGGGAAAACTGCTGATAAGCTGAAATTGTTCTTTGGAAAACTCAAGCAGTTCCTGCCTTGTTGCCCGACCAATGGAGTCAGTTCTGACAATAACCGGTAAAACTTTATCAGAGGCTTCCTGACGTTCAGCTTCAAGTTCAGCCGGAAGCTTCAGGATTTCGAAATCATAAGGCGCTATAATTTTCGTCTGCGACACACTCCCATCGGAAAGGTTGGCGAATTCAGGCGATTTCCCACGAGGCATGAGAAATGAAAACAGAGTGATTAAAGCCAAACCTATTAACCAGTGCCACCACTTTGTGCTATGCCATGCCGCAGTGTCAGTTTTTTTCTCTATTGATGAAGCGCCCATGATTATTGAGGTTTATCCCCATTATAGGCACGTAAAATATCTGCCACTAGTTTATGTCGCACAACATCTTTTTCTGTAAAATGAACAAAATCGATACCTTCAACTTTCGTCAAAATATCTCTGGCTTCAATCAGTCCCGATTCGTTGGGATGCGACAGGTCAATTTGCGTCAAGTCGCCTGTCAAAACAGTACGAGATGTTACCCCGAGGCGCGTTAGAAACATTTTCATCTGTCCAGAAGATGTATTCTGCGCTTCATCTAAAATCACAAAGGCTCGATTTAGTGTCCTGCCTCGCATGTATGCAAGCGGGGCGATTTCAATTAGTCCTCTTTCAATAAAGCGCCTCACCCGTTCGTGGGTAAGCATTTCATCAAGCGCATCGTAGAGCGGTCTGAAATATGGATCAACTTTCTCAAGTATGTCTCCGGGAAGGTATCCAAGGGTTTCGCCTGACTCAACAACAGGTCTGGTTAAGATAATTTTATCAACTAACTTACGCTGAAAGTATTCAATCGCCTTTGCAACTGCCAGATATGTTTTTCCTGTTCCAGCGGGTCCGATCGCAAACACGATCGCTGATCGTTCCATACACCGGAAGTAGCTCTCCTGATTTGCGCCGCGTGTTTTAATAATTCCACAGGGCGTGTCAATCGAAACAGGATTGCTTTTCTCGGTGCTTGTGCCATTTTGCTTTAAAATTCCAGCTAACCTGAGAACTGTGTCAACGTCTCCAATTCTTACCTGCATCCTCTTCATGTACATAGCTTCAAGGTCTTGAATTGCGCGCTTTACTTTTGTGGGCTCATCATCCGAACCGACGATAATAATTCGATCGCCTCGAACTGATAAGCTGGAGTTTATCTGACTCTGTAAGTACTTAAGATTTGCATCTTCAATACTTATAAGGCGAGGCAGAACTCCTCCTGCGATGTCTATGAAAACTTTCTCTAAGGTGTCAGTCATGTGAAATTTCAAAAACAAAGCCCTTATCCACAGATATTTCCGCAGATAAGGGCATAGTTATAACGCCTGCAGTCCAAGACGTATTAATCTGCCGTCCAGCGACGTAAATGTTAAAACGTGCAGACTGCCTCAATCTTGTGGGATTGAGAGGATCATTTCGGGGTAAATCGTATTCGGGTCCGAAATGAATCCATTCGCCTTGTTGGCTTGATATATCTTCGTCCACTTAAACGGGTCGCCGTAAACTTCGTTATACCCGGCAATCTTTGAAAGATATTCGCCTCTGACAACGAGGTGTTCATCGCGACCAATCTGTCGCGGAATGATAAATCTCTGGTCAGTGTAGATCAAATCCGGGTTTTTAATCTGATCTCTATTAGCGCTGTATATTCGCATCCACTTCCAAGGATCGTTGTAGATTGCGTTTTTTGCTGAAATGCGCCATAAGTAATCGCCGCGCATAACAGTGTACATATCGTGCTTTGGTTTGGGCAAAGCGTTTTTCAATCGCTCTACTCGTGAAGCAAGTCCATCCAAGCGTTGTTGAACTTTTCTGATTTTTGCTAAATTGTCATTACCTAATTCGGCAATTTCAGCTTCAAGTTCATCAAGTTCAGGTGCATGATCTAATAACACCTGCGGACTCAGTCGTTCCAACGCAGAAATTCGAGAATCGATTTTATCAACATTTGTCATAAAATCGTTATATTTCTGCTGGTTAGAATTCACTAATGTAAAAATCTCATCCCAAACCACCAGTATCTGAGCGTCAAGGTCAGCGATTTGTTGTTTGTTTGATTCTATCTTTGCATTTTCAGCATCCATCGTTTGCAAAGCAACTTTTTCTCTGGATTGAAAGGCATACAATTGTGCCTGATAATCCTCATAAGTCATCCGATTTTGCGCAAATGAAGATGCAGACAAAGCCAGAATCAACACGATACTCAGACTAACAACTAATTTTCCAGTTCGCATTTTTTTGATTCCTCTGCTTTGGTTACTATTTTGCATTCTTCACGTACTCAAGTTCGCTCTCTGCATCTTTAAGCTCTTGTTGCTTAACAGAAAGTTCTTTCTCGAGACCCTTACGCTCTGCAATAACCTTGTCTTTTTGTTTTTCAGCGGAGATTGCCGCCTGCTCAGCCTCTTTAAGTGTCTGAAGGTCATCTTGACTGGCGTATTTTGTACACCCAACTGACCCAAGTACAAAAAGGGCAAGAAATACGACCATTAGCGCCGTTTTCCCGAAATTCTTTATTAACACGAGCCCTCCGGTTTGATCTTTAAGATCATTTCAATCCAACGTATGAAAACTTAACATAGAAAGCCCCAGAAGTCAAGCCTTATCTTCAACTTTAATCCATTGTAAACCAAGCTCAGCAAGTTGTTGCGGATCAGCTGACGACGGAGCTCCATCCATTAACGAGGCTGCTGCGTTAGTTTTAGGGAATGCGATTACGTCGCGAATGGATTTTTCACCAATCAAAAGCATTACCAATCGATCAAATCCGATGGCAATTCCACCGTGTATTGGAGCGCCAAATTTCAGCGCTTCAAGTAGAAATCCAAACCGCTTATTTGCCTCTTCAGGCGGAATGCCAATAACTTGCAAAACTCGCTCCTGAAGACGCCAGTCATGTATCCTGATAGAACCTGAGGCAATTTCCACACCGTTCAGGACAATGTCATAAGCGCGGCTAAGAACATTCAGCGGATCGGATTCCAATTTGTCAATATCTTCTGTTGCGGGGCATGTAAAAGCATGATGAACAGCCGAAAGTCCGCCATAAGTCTCATCTTTTTCAAACAACGGAGGATCAGTAACCCAGCAGAAATTCAATTCATCCTTAGGAATGAATGACCATTGCTCAGCAAAAGACAATCTCAACCTGCCCATTCCGGTTAGAACTGTTTGTTTTTCCCCGGCAGCGAAAAGCAACATATCGCCTTTGTCAGCCTTAAATAAGTCAACAAGAGCTTGCTTTTTATCATCACTAAACAATTTTCCCACTATACCAGTCAAACCATCTTCTGTGTATGGCACAGAAAGTACTCCTGCCAAACCAATCTGGCGGGCTTGTTCTTCCAATCCTGATTTTTGTTTGCGAGATAAACTCGCTTTACCAGGTGCACACATTCCAATTACAACTCCACCGTTCTCCAGCGCCCCTTCGAATGCCTTAAAACCGGAATCAACAAAGCAATCACTTGAATCCTTCAAGGTCATTCCGAATCTTAAATCCGGTGCATCACTACCATATTGGTCAATGGCATCTTTATAGGTAATCCTTGGGAATGGCGTTGTTATGTTTTTTCCAGTAACATCGCCGACAAGTCGCTCCATTAGTTCCTCAGCGTGAGTAAATATCTGCTCTTCGCTCGCAAAGCTCATCTCAATATCAATCTGAGAGAATTCGGGCTGTCGATCGCTACGCAGGTCTTCATCTCTGAAACAGCGAGCGATTTGGAAGTATTTTCCAATACCGCCAACCATCAATGCCTGCTTGTAAAGCTGAGGCGATTGAGGTAGAGCAAATATCGAATGATCGTGCATTCGGCTGGGGACGATGAAATCGCGAGCACCTTCAGGAGTGGAACGGATAAGAAATGGCGTTTCAACTTCCCAGAAATCATTTTCATCGTGAAAACGCCGCACAGACTGTAATGCTTTATGGCGAAGATAAAGATTACGCTTCATTTTATTTCGGCGCAAGTCGAGGCATCGGTATCGCAAACGCAGTTCTTCGCTCACTTCTTCAACGTCTTCCACACCAATAGGCAGGAACTCCGCGCGTGAAATGATTTCCATTTCCTCTGTTTCGACTTCGATTTCGCCTGTGATCATTTGTTTGTTCACCATTGTTTCTGGACGAACTCGTGCTTTTCCCTTAATCCGTATAACGTCTTCAGGCTTCAATGTTCGCAGTTCAACTTCACATTGACAATCTGATGCAGGCACGATCTGAGTTTTGCCATCTCGGTCTCGAATATCAATAAATAATAAGCCGCCCAAATCGCGCACCCGCGCAACCCAACCGTGAAGTGTAACCATCTCGTTGGCGTTTGATGCACGCAACGAACCACATGTATGAGTTTGTTTTTTCACCATTTTATTACCTTTTAGGGAACTAAAATCGAAACTGTTCGAAAACCTCAAGCCAATTATTTAAAATAATAACGGTGCGAGGTTTAATCCAACTCCGCACCGTCATTTATTGTGTTCAAATAATTTTCAACATCGTTGGCATTGTTATTTAAGATCAAGCTTTGCCAAGGAATTGAAAATCAATGTTACTCAAAGATATAAGTCGCTCCAGCCGTGACATTACCTGCCTTTGGATCAATTGGATCAAACCGCCATCCCTTAATGACGTTCTGAATGCATCGCTCAACATCACCGCCAAGTTTATTGCCACCCCAATTGTGTTGGCGGAATCTGACACGAATGACCTCGCCAGCGGCATCAATTGTGAACTCAACAACAACCCGACCTTTAAGGCTTGAATCACGTCGTTTCAGAGTCCAGTAACAATACTGAACCTGATTCTTATTTTTCATCACAATTTCAGAGATAGCTGATGGGCTTCTTTGCTTTGATTTAGAGCCTCTACCTTTGGCAGTAATGGCTTTCTCGTTTAGTTCCACCGAAGCTTCCTTCAACATCAATTCCAAGTCTTCGGATGATAAAGCACGAAGCTCTTCAATGTCTATATCGCCAATATCTTCAGATATTGCATCGCCGCCACGCAGTTTTTTAACTTTTTCAGCCTTTCCTGCGTCGCCGACCATACCAACCATTTTCTTGACATCGTAACCGCCCATTTGTCCCGAAGACAACCCTAAGGCTTCTCTAGCGGCGTTTGCTCCTCCGGCTCTCGATCTTCCACGAGCCGTTGGTCCAGCAAGGATTTTCATCCTCTTGGCAGTCTCGCGAACTTTCTCTCTGCGAGATTCTTGACGAGATCGTCTTTCTGCCCGTTTGTCCTCGCGGACTTCCTTCTTTGCCACCTCCGTTACGGGCTTTTCTTCAACAACTTCTTCTTCAACGACCTCTTCCTCAGCTTCACCTGCACCAACTGCTTCTTCCACCTTTTTCTCGACAACTTTTGGCGGAGAGATGTTGGCACGGTAGATAACTTCTGTGTATCGTCTTATATCTTCTGCGCTGAGTTCTTGTATGGGACGAGTTGACAGAAAAACTGTCATACTAATGCTAACCAAAAATGTCAACAAGGTGATTAGCATGAAGTCTTTGTCAATATCCCGGAAAAACTGGCGCGAATATTCTCTAGGAAATGTTCCTACCCGAGTCACGTGATCACCCCTCAGGTTTCTTCTTTTTTAACGACGAAGTCAATTGTACCATACTCCGCTTGCCCACAAGTGTTTATTACCTTCAGTAGCCACTCATAAGGTATCATTTTATCACATTGAACGGTAACTTCACCTTTGAACTGCATCCCCACATCTTCTTTAAGCTGTCTTGCTTCATTAAGGTAAGCTTCAAGATTTGGAAGGATGACAATATCAGTGTTGGCAAATTCGTCTGAATTTGCCAACAAATTCTGTGATCCTTCTTTGTCTTCAAAGACACCTTGATTTGTCACAAGAATGGATACAGCTTTTTTAGGTTCCATTTCGCGTGAAGCGTAAGGCAATTCAACAAGAGGAGATGGTTGGATCAACGCGCCGGATGTGGAAAAGGTCTTCAGTAGGAAGAGCAAGATAATGGTCATCATATCCATCATGGAGTTAAGTGATAACCCAGCTTCTTCTTTCCTGCGATTCTTTTTCCCTTTTGATGGTGCGAATGCCATTTTTTCTCCAATACATCGCGTTCAGCCACATCGGACTGAATACAAGTTTTATTTTACCCGTTGAAACATTATTCCACCTACTAAAGCAGGTATCGTCTATTGGAATTGTTTCAAAAGAGTAATCGGGAAAAGGGTTCGTTTGCTACCTTCCACTTCATAATACCGACAACTATCCATTAACCGGACTATTGTTTGGAAAGGTGTAGCACCGACAGCAGTAATTGAAACCTCTTCACCATCTTTAACACGGTACTTAGGTTTCTCGGTCATCTCGCCGGTTCTCTCGTCTTGGACTATCTCAGTACCAATTGGCTCCCCGACTTCTCGCTGTTTAATTGACCACAGGCTGTCTTTAAGAGCAACCCAGTTGTAATCTCCATTTGCCAGTTTAGGAATCTCGTAAAAATTAGGTCCATCCTCAACCGTCTGGTAAAGGCTGATTTGAGTTCCTGTCTCGGCCAAATTCACAAGGAGATTAAGACTTTCCTGCTCTTCTCCACCGCCGTCTCCTTCACTGGGCGCTACGTTTTCAGTTGGCGCAGCTTCAGCAGGAGGCAAATACTCTAACAGCGCAATTTGAGTAAACTTGGCTGTTGAAAGAAGCAGTGGAATAAGAACGACCATAAGGTTCATAATCGGGGTGATGTCAAGATCGAGATTTTCGGGCGCCCTTTTCTTCTTGTCAGAAGGTCGGAAAGCCACTACTTGCCCCTGGTCATGACATGAATTAGTTTAACCGCATGCTCATCAATATCGTCAATAATATCATTTGCTTTGGTATTAAGGACGGTATAAGCAATGAGTGAGGGAATCGCAACGATCAATCCCCACATTGTGGTAAACATAGCGACGGAAATACCTTGCGCCAAGGCTTCAGCACCACCACCAGCGGCACCAGCAGCCTCGAAGGAAATGATAAGACCGTAGATCGTTCCCAAGAGTCCGGTAAGGGTGGAAATATTACCAAGCACAGCAAGGAATCCTGTTCTTTTGCCTAAGCGAGGAATAATTTCCAAGGTAGCTTCATCAACGGCATTCTGAACGGCACGAAAGTCAACAAATTCGCGCGCTTTGGCTTCCTGAAGCGCACGGAGTGCAACCATTGGAAGCGCTCTTTGTCCTGCGCTACGGCAGAGCTCGATAGCTTTGTCGAAGTTTTCTTTCATTACCAGTTCACGAATTTTCGCCATAAAACGGCCAGCGCTGATGTTAGACCTGATATAGATGTAAATCGCGCGTTCGATGGTAATTGCAACCATCAGACCGAAGAAAATCAAGATTATCCACATGAATAGGTAACCAGGCGTGCTGGTTCCGAATGAGTGGAAAAATTTGGAAAGCATCGACATAGAACTGCTTCTCCATCGGTTACGTTGTTCTGTCTCGTAACTTCTGCAAGATTTCAAAAAATGAAATCTTGCGACATAAAGTTTATTGCGAGATTATTTCTGACAATATATCAGCGAATCCGCTGCCTGGCAAGCATTTTCTCAGGTTCTTTAATTTTGCTTACCTTTGTTTTCGTTAAATCAGGCTTAATCTGTTCGTTTTCACTGCTAATCATCCGTTCGCGAGGGCTTTGAATGCTAACAGGGGCAATTTCTGGTTTCTGGCGAGGAATGGTCACAACAACTGTCGGCAATTCTGGAGAAACCTGAATAAGTATTTCCTCAAGCATAAGGACACCATTTTTGGTCTCATAGGTTGCCGGTTGGTCAGCTTGATCTGTTTCCTGAGAATAACCAGAGACAGCAAACAAGCTAATAACAATGAATATAACAAGCATTAACCGCATTACAAGTGTCCTTTAAAAAAGTCTCTTCTTTTCTAACAAAAACCGTCTCAATTCATCGGGAGAAGGCTTGTAAACATTCTTTTCTTCAATCCCGGTAAGAGTGCGCCACGCTTCTTTGCGAGAAACAACCTGAACATCCTGTCGATCAGATTCCTGCAGAACCACAAGTTGTAGCTGATCTTGAATGTCTGGAATATTCTCATAGATCAAGGCGGCTAACAGACCATATCCGGTGGCGTTCAGGTCATCAACAGATACTGCAAGCACGTTTGCGCCAATCTGAAGATAACTCCCGACATCATACTCATCTACTTGACTCCAGTCAACAGTGTCGGGATCATCATTAGCGATGTACACGCCGTTCAAGAACAGGCTATAATTATCGTCAGCCGTGATCCACACGGTGCTTCCGCTGGGTTTGGTGTAAATGTCGAACTTGTGTCTGAAAAGATAGCCACGCACACCATTACTGTCTGCGGCTCCCCACACTTCCCATCTCGCCATTGCCTCATCAAAGTCCTGAATGATCTGCGCCCGTTCTTCTGTTGACATTGTTGGCAAAGACTGTTCAACCATTCCCGTGTCAGCAATTACTTCCTCGTTCATACTGAGCGTGGTATCGGGCTTTGCCTCAGCAAGATTTTCGTCTCCCGCCTCAATCTGAAGGCTGTCGATAAGTGTTGTGTCATCGGTTGCGAATTCCATATCCGCCTCAGTGGAATCCATGCCAAGTGTGTCAGACACACCAGCTTCATCCGGCAAGTCCAGACTTGGCTTCTCTATCCTGAACCAAATAGCACGGGCACTCAATGTGTCTAAGGATGTGAAATCAGTCCCGTAAGGGAATGATGAATAGGAGACATCTTCCCAATTTGAATCATCGTAATCGACAGATTCAAAACCATAGTCCATAGAATGCCATATCTGCCAATTCAAATCTGTGGAAATCGTGGTCCGCTGAGCGGCGATTCCAAACTGTTCCGCATAAGTTTCCGGGAAGAACTCAACCAACGTGCGCATTATTTCTATGCCAGATGGTCCGGTAAGGGAATAGTCGTTCTTGACACGCAAACCCTCTTCCAACAAGGTAAGATCATACTCAGATGTATATGCCGCGATATCTTCAAAGGCGATGGTAGCATCATCCCATTGAATTTCGTCGGTCTCTTCATATTTCAAGGCATATTCATCGCGGCGTTTCTCGCCTTCAGATTTATATTGCATGAAGGAGTCATGCCAATTCAGAATTAGTCTAAGGCTATGATCAATGGAGAACTCAGGAGGAGTCGTGTATTGGCTTAGGGTATCCATGATTCCTGAAAAGGCGCGAGTCCAGTCAAGGGTGAAGTTGTTCATATAATCTATCTGATCCGTGATTATCAGCCCCATTTCATCAGGATAAAATCCATCTGGCGATTGAGCGTCTTCACCTTTGGGTAGCATGTCAATATACTGCGAAGTAAACTTATCTACTCTGAGCTGAGCCTTGGAGACCTGCTCTTCATATTGTTCCAACATAGTACTGAGAACGTCATTGACTCCATTTTCTGTTTTCTCAAGGTATTGTTCTGCGACTCCAAATTCTATGGCAACCATAAGTCCTTGCAGATACAATCCACAAACTTCTGGAGCAATGGGCGACAGCGCGCTGTTTAACACTTCTTCTCGGAATAGTAGTTTGATTTCTTCATCGCGTTGCGGACTTTGGATTCCAAGATTAATGCGCCAGAAACGATTTAGATAATCACCATTCCTTGAAGCTATTTCCGGAATTCTTTCCTTACATGATGCAATCCAAGTTGAAGTATAGACGACCGCTGTGTCTAGTTCGGTCAAAATCCTACTCATCTGGTTCTGCTTCTCCAGAGAATCAGCGACGTTTTCAGCTTCGGCTTTCTGTAGATCCAGTACAAGAAGACTGAAGTCTTCATATTGCTTGCCCATGGAATCTTGCTGTGCCACAAGCTGAGTTTGAATTGAGCTCAGGTTGTGGATGCTCTCGCGGAATGTATTCACAGCAATGCTGTTAAGAATGATGGATTCGTCACATATTTTAGCTACGTCTTGAAGCTCAGATTCAACATTCTTAAAACTTGGTAATTCCTGATCGTAGTTGGCAAGAGCAAGCTCTTCATCAAGCCTACCAACCTGATAAAACGCCTTGTAGCCTTCAATTTGACCAAGACTGATCAATTTGCGATATTTCTCAAACAGCGAATTACGCCACTGTTTTTTTCGTTCTTTGGATGAAGCGATTTTTGAAGCCGGAAGCAAGTACTTCAAGCGATCATAATCTTGATGTTCCCATTCTAATAATTGAGCTAGAGCCTTGGATGCGTACTTAGGATTGCCGGGTTTTCCATCGGCAACGACTTTTTCATGGGCTTCAACCGTCTGTCGAAATTCCCGGCTCGCGGAAGCTCTATCATTTTGACGGAGCGAATAGTTCGCTCGTTCAAAATATGCCTGAATTGTACGCGAATCCGAAGGATATTTCTGCGCAAAGCGCATGTAGATATCGTTCGCCTTTTCCACCTCATCCAATTTCAAGAAATGCCCTGCATTTTCAAACAGATACACATCTGCATCTTCAGCATTTGGATATCGCTGGAAGTAAAGTTCATTAATCCTAATCGCCGACTGATAGTCTGCAACCTGATTATAGTTTGCACTGGCATTTGCCAAAGCACTTTGCACTAATGGAGATTGCGGATACTCATTTACCAGCCTTTCAAATGTCTCAGCAGCGCCAGCAATATCATTCAACTCGCGCTGGTCGTTCAAGGCAACATTGTATAATGATTTATCGGCGCGTTCGGAACGCGGATAATTATTAACAAGAGTAAGGAATGCTTCGTTTGCTTCAGCCCAAGCTTTATCAAGCATAAATTCATTACCAGCCAGGAATAAAGACTTGTCAGCCTCTTCAAAATCAGGGGTTTCGAGCGCCACTCGCATAAATTCTTTTGCCGCGGCAAAGTGATTATTTTCGGTTTTCAAATCAGCGGCGTTCAGGAACAACGATTGCGCTTTTCTTCTGACGACAGCGCCCTTTAAATCAGCAGATAAATCTGCTGAGGAGGCAATTTCCTTGGACACATTTTCGACTTCTGCATATTCGTGACTCTGAAAGTGTCCTTCAATTATCAACCTGTAAGCATCTTCAACGAAACGATGCCCTGGGAAGCCAGCAATCAACTCCCTTAGATAAATCCTTGATTCAGGAAACATCTTATGTTGGTAGAGAATATCGCCAGCTTGATAAAGCATTTGCGGCGACATTTCAGCTTCAGGATAATAATTATAGTATAAGTCAATCCCTTGTAAAAACAGACGTTCTGAGTTCAGCAAAGGTTCAATGACGACAAGTTCCTTTTCGTCTCCCTTTTCTTCAGCTTCAGCTTTCGCGACCTCAGGACTCTCTTCTGAAACTTCTAGCGTATCTGCTTCAACTTCAGCGGTTGTGTCGCCTTCAGCAATTTCAGTCTCAGGCAGAGGCTGGTCTTCAGGCATTATCTCAGAAGATTCTCCAACCACTGCTGGAGCCACTTCAGGAGCAAGCTCTTCGCCATCAGGCGAGACATAAATATCTCCGTTTCGTTCCTTTTTCACCAAATCATTGGCTACTCGAAGGATTTCACCGCAAGCCTGCTCACGTTTAGTAGTATCTTCGTAAAGAGTCGCAATTTGCCAGTATTCACGAAGCGCTTCATTCGGTCGGTTAAGATTGTACTTAAGAACAGTAGCTAAATTCGCCTGCACGTTGTAGGCATTAGGACCATTCGGCCAGAAGCGTAAGTATTGTCGGCAATAATTCTCGTATTTAGCAAAGACCTGCTGATTTTTACTGTCTGTAGCCAACACCAGCAATTCATCAATGATAAGATTCAAATAACGTTCCAGAGAAGGAACAACCTTGTTTCTGACGTTAATGTCCTTGTTTGAACCCCACCATTTGCTGTCTGGATTGAAGAGCTCGTAGTATTTTTCTTTTTCGACGAGAGCTTGAGGAATATTATAGATATCACCCTGTTGGTAAATTTCAACAACATAACCCTGAACTTCCGGCGCTCGCGGATCGTTCACAAAAACATCGTTGTAACGGCTGTAGCAATCAACAGCGGCTTCAAATTTACCAATTTGATTTCGGTAGATGTCACCAAGTTGAATCAGCAACATTCGACCATACTTGTCTTTTCGCTCAGGGTGTTGATTCAACCAACCAATCAAATTTTCGATACCAGCGCCATCCCACTCAGTGAGATCAACTGAATAACAGATGCCAATATAGTTGGAAGATTCACTGGCGATGTCCAAAACTGTGGAATTCTCGCCGCCCATCCCACCGACATTAATGTAAATCTCATCCAAAGTAAGAGCGAAGTATTCCACAGCCTTTGGCAAATCACTCATTCGGTAATATGCCCACCCAAGTTTGTATTGTGCTTCCTGATAATATGCAGAATTGGCAAACTCAGAGCTAATTTTGGTATAAACTTCAATCGATTTTTCGATGTCATTAACTGGCGGATTGAAATAGTATTCAGCAATGCGCCGCAGTGCGTTCAGAGTGTAATCGCTGTCTGGATATATTGAAACAAGAGTCTCAAATATTCTGTTAGCGTTGGCTTTTTCAGCCTGTGAACCCTCTTCTGTTTTCAGCAAGCCGATATTGTACAGGGCATCATCGGCATATTCACTGGTAGGAAATTCATCAACAATCCGCTGAAACATCATCTGCACGCGGTAAAAATTCGGCGTCGGCGGTGTGAGCATCGAAACCGAGTCTGAATTAGATTCGCTTAATCTGTTAAGTTCGTCAATGTATCTGTCAGTTTCCTCAAGGAATTGATCAAACGTCTCTTGATACATTAATTCAGCAACTCTGAAGTATAAACCAGCGATTGTTGCCCGACGATGGGGATATTTCAAGAATATCTTATCATCCTGACGTTCTTTTAGCAGGTCTAAGCCACCTTGAAGCAACTGTTGCCTGTGGGCACGCATTCCTGTGCTAAGTTCACCACGTTCATTCAGGTATTCATTCAGCGTGGAATCAATTACTGCTCCATCGACACTGAAGGCAAATTTCAGCATAATTGTATCGAGGATATTATCAATACGATTAATTATCGATTGATAAACAGTATATCCGGGATCGCCTTGAATTGGCACTTTTCCCTGAAATGACTCAATTAAGCTACCAAGGTGAATGATCAGACGTTCGCCTTCAGCAATGTAATCTCGATACGACTCAGCTTCAGGATCGTTGATTAATTCAATCCAACGATCGGAAATATCAACCGGAAGATTGTCCAGTCCAATCCACTTTCCATTCTCATCTTGAGTCATCCGGTATGTAATTTCGTCCAGTAACTGGACAAACAAAGCCTTAAGGCCTTGGTGTTCCGAATAGTCTGGTTGCCCTGATTTGGGTGCAATATTGTTGTTGTTCTTAACAATCTTGGCAAGCTCATGAATCAGAAACTCGCCTTCACGAAACAAGGCGTTATAGGGCAAAACACCAGCGCTACTGACTAATTCAAGCCATCTGTCTCGCAAATAGGGTTGAATTACGGCGACACCGTCAAGATTCTGATAATATTCGATATTATCAGGAACTTTAATCTCATCAAGCTGGGTTTTAAGATTCTGAGTTAGCTCAACAAAATGAGAGTATTTATTGTCTTGTTTTCGCGGTATGTAGCCATCGTTTTCAAGGATTAGCTTACCAATCTGAAGAATGATATCCTGCGCCTGCGCGTATTTACTGTTGTAATAAGGCAAGTCAGGCTCATAAGTCAAACTTTTCCAAATCGTTTGCATATCGCGTGAAATATTGGCAAGTCCTGCCCTGAAGTTACTCTCATCAAATGCTGGATCCGATGAGTAGTTGGTTTCATCCGAAACTGCTTGGGCGTTTACTTGACCACCGACGAGCAACCCGAATAACAATAAGCCGCACATCAGCATTTGCAGGCAACTGTAATTTTTACGTCTCATTCTCTGGTTGTATCCTCCAGATTCGGGTTTGTTTCAGTCTGATCTTCGTCAGCATTGTCTTCTAAAGGTAGAGCATCTTCCTGTACCGGAGCCGTTTCGTCAGGCTCAATAATATCTTCGTTGTCAGATGTCACCGCATCTTCATCAATTGAAGATGAACCCTCAGACTCAATTTCTCCCTCATTAGAAGGCGTTTCTAATTCGGGCACATCGTTTTCGGGTTCAGCATCCATTGATGGTTCGGCTAAATCTGGCGCAACTTCGTCTTCTGTTGGAATCGTCGCTGAAATTACAGAAGATTCCCAAAGTGGCATAGGTGGTGCAAAGTGTGTGGGCATTCCCGGAGCACTTGCTGGCAACAAGTCGGCAGGCAGGCTGACTGTATCCTGAGTTGCATTTATTCGCGAGTTCTTTAAAGCGGTTAGCTTCTGGACGTATTGATCTAGTTGATCCACTCTAGTCTGACGAGCGTAAAATTCATCGAATTTCAAGCCACCATACTGCCGTCTCTGATATGCAAAATCGCTCCACGTGTCCAGCTGGCTATCAATATCAGGTGAGTTTTGATTTCTTAGATCCACATTTACCTTAGCAACGCTGTTTTGCAACAAATTCATCTGATACTCAAGGTCTGTCAGACATGAATAAACAATGTCGTCACCCTGATCAAGAGCCTTTTGCTTTTCTTGGGTAATCTGGGTAAGTGTTTGGTCTAACTTTGCTATTTCGCGATTGTAATAACTTTTCAAGGAGTCAACACGAGTTTGTTGAAATCTCTGCTTTTCTTCGCGTTGAATCAAGTTTCTCTTTGACAGTTCGTATTTAACGCCAAGATCAATCTGCTCAGCGATGTCATAAAGATCATCGTAAACATCTTCCAGCTTGGTTATCAATTTGCCCTTTTCGCGAAGTACCAGCTCATCTTCGAAAGCTTTCTGATCCTGAATAGTCTTCATCAATCTTGCCTGCTCGGCAATCATCTCAGCAATTCCCGGGTTGCTTTTATAACCCTCGATCATCCTGATTTTCTGGGTTAAAACACCCAATGATTTGCGTAACTCAAGGTAGCGTGGGAAAAGGTCTTTCCGATTATACTCAAACATAATCGGTTCAAGCTGTGTCATGGCAGCAATGGTGCGGATGATTTCATTTCGCTCGTAGTTGAAGTTGCGGTAGTCCTGACGATCATCCATCGCAAACAGTATTTCCTCGTACTGCTTCAGCGCGGAAGAATCATCTCCAGCAATTTCTCGGCAGTAGCCGACAAGCGCTTCAGCTTCAAATAGGTATTCGCTATTAGGAAATGTCGTTTTGAATTGATTAACCATCTCGTAGGACTTATCAGTCATCCCAATATGGTATAATGCCCAAGCGCTGGCAATCTGAGATCTCTCAAGCAAGGTGGAATCGCCTTTCACCTTGGTAAAGTTTACAAATGCGAGATCATAATCTCCGCGAAGAAAGTCCACATAGCCTAGCTTTAGTGTGGCTTTGTTCTTTGTGATTGCAGAGACTTTTTTGCCATGCAGTTTCCCTTGTGTCAAAGCGTAAAATCTGCCTTCGGCATCATCAAGATCAACAAGCATTAAGGCACACTGTGCAGCAAAGTATTTTGCGTTAATGAAATTTGGAAAATCGGTAGGGATTGTATCGAATACTTCCATCGCATGTTGGAATTGACCAGCATACATAAAATACAACGCTGCGTTGTATTCAATCTGCCAGAAATCCTGATTCTTATCGTTGGCAGTATTCTGTTTGATGAGTTCTAAGTACTTCGCAAGACCTGATATATCGCCTCGATCACCTGAGATCATTAGCAGACGAGATAAGGCAGAAACCTTGTATCCATCAGAGTCGTTGCTCTCTATGACCTTCTTGTAGTCTTGCTCAGCTTTGTGGTAAAGCTGAAGTGCATAGTAGCTCTCACCTCTGAAGAAATGAATATCCTCGATATCCCGGTACCCATAAGATTCTATAAGCTCAGTAAACTCAAGTATTGCCTCAGAGTAGAACCCATCCCGGTAGCTAAAAATCGCAGACTTCAAATCCTCGTTAAACATTCGCTGGCGTTGAGTTGGGTTGGAGGATTTAATTAGCTTGCTTTTTATTAGGCGAGCGCGAAGGAATTTTGCTTGGTATTCTTCTTTGGAATTAGATTCGAGTAAAGAGTATTGCTGGTTACGCGGCAGGTCATTAAAATCCTCAGGCAAAGGGGTTAAATTATTGTTCATACCCTTTAGTTCTGGAGGATCAATACTCTGCAACGTACCTTGAGCATCTTCCTTACGCCGATCTGCCGCTTCAATTACGATTCCATCGAGAAGCCATTTCAAAAATGCTTCACGCAGCGTCATTTCTTTATCGAATTCGATACTGCGTTTGAAAAAGTAGTAGTCCGAATAGGCTTCGTAGAGAAAGTCGTCTTGCGGCATATTCTCTGAAACCTGCGCGGCATAATTTTCCTTCGGCATAAAAAGAAGGAAAAATATGGCAACGATTAAAAATCGATAAAGCCGTCGGTGATAATACATTCTGCACCGCTGGGTTACTGAATTAGACCTTTATTTATGGGCAACCAGACTGGCGCGTATGTGCCAGTCTGGCATTATCCCAATCAGGTCAATTATACGCTTTTTTTTTGAATTTGTCAAGTAAAAACCTAACAGTAACCACTTACACAAGGCATCATTGCGACTTTCGAGCAACCTTCATCCTGTTGAGCGATCTTTGTAGGGCAAGATGGCACCGTTCGAAGTCGGTGTCAGGATTCGGTTTTTCCAGTCTGTTCATTGCGCGGTCGCGAGCTTCTTCGGCGCGATCCAGATTAATTCTGTCCGCTGGCTCAGCATTCTCGGCAAGTACTATGACTTTGTTTCCCAACACTTCCACATAACCCCCAGACACAGCCCAGTACTGGATTCCGCGCTTCTCTGAATCAAGCTCCAACTCGCCGATTCGTAGCGTGGTGACCATAGGCAGGTGATTAGCCAGTATCCCGAAATCGCCCTCTGAGCCTGGTGCTCTAAGGTGTCGGATATTGTACTCTTCAATTGTGCCAGCAGGTGTTACGATTGTCAGGTTAAAATATTGCGTCGTATCAGCCAACCTTCTTCTGCTCCTCGTACCTTTCGAGTACTTCCTCGATTGTGCCTGCCATGTAGAACGCTTGCTCAGGAATGTGATCCAATTCGCCGTCGGCAATCATATTGAAGCCACGAATTGTATCTTTAAGATGAACATAGGTACCAGGTCTTCCAGTAAATGCTTCTGCAACGTGGAAGGGCTGGGAAAGGAAACGTTCGATTCGACGGGCACGATTTACAGCCTGCTTGTCTTCGTCAGACAACTCGTCCATACCAAGAATGGCGATGATGTCCTGAAGATCCTTGTATTTTTGGAGAACTTCCTGACAGCGCTTGGCAGTCATATAATGATCCATACCTACCACGTTTGGATCCATGATGCGTGAGCTAGAGTCAAGAGGATCTACAGCAGGATATATACCCTTTTCAACGATTGCGCGGGACAGAACTGTTGTTGCGTCAAGGTGCGCGAAGGTTGTTGCAGGAGCCGGATCAGTGAGGTCATCAGCAGGAACGTAAACAGCCTGGAAGGATGTGATTGAACCCTTCTTCGTAGAAGTAATTCGTTCCTGTAGAGCGCCCATTTCCGTTGCCAGTGTAGGCTGATAACCCACAGCGGACGGCATACGACCGAGCAAAGCGGACACCTCGGAACCTGCCTGAGTGAAGCGGAAAATATTGTCCACAAAGAACAGCACATCCTTGCCTTCTTCATCGCGGAAGTATTCTGCCAGTGTAACGCCGGTAAGCGCGATTCTGGCACGGCAACCTGGGGGTTCGTTCATCTGACCGAAACACATGGCAATTTTTGAATTCTTGAGTGCAGATTTATCTACTTTCGATAAATCAAATGATTCAATATCAAAATCGTCACCATATTTCACAACCGTTGACTCGATCATTTCACGAAGAAGGTCATTACCCTCACGGGTTCTCTCCCCAACGCCTGCAAAGACTGAAATACCACCATGTTGCTTAGCGATATTATTCACCAGCTCCATAACGATAACAGTCTTTCCAACGCCAGCGCCACCCATAAGGCCAACCTTGCCACCCTTCGCAATCGGCTGGATCAAATCAATGACCTTAATGCCAGTTTCTAGAATTTCGGTTGCGGTGTCAAGATCCACTAATGCAGGAGACGATCTATGTATCGGGTAGTGAAAGTCGGACACGATAGGTCCGAGTCCATCCACTGGATCACCGACGACATTGATGAGACGACCGAGTGAAGCTGGTCCTACAGGAACAGTAATTGGGCTGCCTGTATCCACAACTTTCTCGCCTCTAGCCATACCGTCTGTCGCATCCATCGCAACGGTGCGAACCATTCTGTCACCAAGGTGCTGTTGCACTTCGAGAGTCAGGATTCCTGATTCTCCCCGGTCAACGTGGAGCGCATTGTATAGTGATGGCAGGTCTCCCTCAGGAAACGTCACATCGACAACGACTCCGATAATCTGCTTGACAATACCTTCGTTGGCCATTGTTTCTCAATTATTAATGGTTACTAAAATAACTGACCAGTGAGTCAAATTTGAATTCAACCCATTATGAAATGGTTTTTATCTCGATTATATGAATCATTTTTTTGAAGTCTGCTTCGTGCATGATCCATTTTTCTTCAGGCACAAATGCCTTAATTTCAACAGTAAATTTAAATCCGAGGAATTTAGCTTTCATTCCCATCATAAGTTCACCATCCTTCTCAAAAGTAACCTTGGTGAATCTACCCTCGGTATTTTTGCAACTTATCGTACCTTGCTCAACGATCTCGAAATTTTTGTACACTACAGCATCGTCACCGCCATCAAGGAATCTCAGATAAATCTCCTGCGGGCTCATATCTGGGGAAACCGGTTCAGTAATCACCTGAATCTCCGATAAATAATCCTCGGGAAGATTTCCAACCAGAAAATCGCGGCGATCATCAGAACGATCCCAGACTTCCCAAATTGGGGGAAAGACAAACTTAAAATCATAACGATCACTTTTATGAACATAACCACCCCATCCGCCACATCCTGAAATTGCGAATAGAATTGCCAGCCCAAGTATTAATCGTTTCATGATTACCTCATAAAGTATGGTGCGTTGTATTTAGCGCTATATATAGCGCTAAATTGACTAGCCCAACCCTACAGCTCCGCCGACAATGTCCAGCAATTCCGTTGTGATTGCAGATTGTCTGGCTTTGTTGAATTGTAGAGTCAGAATTTCGACTAGTTCATTCGCATTATCCGTCGCTTTTTCCATTGCAGTCATTCGCGCGGCTTGCTCTGAGGCATAGGATTCCAGCAATACATGCCAAATTTCATTCTTAACATATTGCGGAAGAAGCTTTTCGAGCACGCCTGCTGCGCTTGGTTCATAGATAAAGTCTAATGGATTCCAACTACTTTCAATGGGCGCAGGTGCAACAGGGAGAATTTGTTCGCTGATGATATTTTGTTGCATTGCGTTCTTGAATTCGTTGAAAACGACGTAAAAGCGGTCAAACTTACCATCAATATATAGCTTGCAAACCGCATCACCAATGGCTGCAGCGTGAATATCATCCAATTCCTGGAAGATACTCGGATAATATTGATAAATCAGAACTCCGCGTTTTCTGAAGAAATCATTCCCTTTTCTTCCAAGGGTGATCAACTCAACGTCCTGACCGGCGAATTCCTTGAGAACCACAGAAGTCTGACGGCAGATGTTTGCGTTAAAAGCACCTGCCATACCGCGATCGGACGTAACGCAAATTACGCCGATGCGATTTGGTTCTCGTTCTTCCAGTAATGGATGGAGATTATGATCTGTGTGCGCGGCTAATGAGGCAATAACTTCCTGTAATTTCTGCGAATATGGTCTAGCGCGTTCCATATTTTCCTGCGCTTTACGCATTTTCGCCGCCGCTACCATTTTCATGGCGCGGGTGATCTTACGGGTGCTGGAAACACCTACAATTCGCCGCCGGATCTGCTTAAGAGATGCCATTTATCTGATCTTTTTACCCCGAATCTTGCGCGCATCAACCGTGCGCTGTCCTGAAATACAAACGATTTAACGTGTATTCATTTTCAGGACACGAATGTGAGGTTCAAGCTCAAGCTTTCTGCTTGGAAGCGGTGAACGCTTTGATGAAATCATCGCAGGCTTTCTTAAGCCTATCTTCAATGCTTTCGTCAATTTTCCTGACTTTTGCCAGATCATTAAGAAGGTCTTGATGCATGTCGTGCAGACGATTCACAAATGCTGCTTCGCATTCACTGACTTCCGTCTTGTCGATTTCATCAAGGAAACCTCTTGTGCCAAGGTAGAGCACTGCAACCTGTACTTCAAATTCCATGGGAGAATACTGTGCTTGTTTAAGAAGCTCAGTAAGTTGCTCGCCACGTTTCAGTTGGCGGAGTGTTGCCTTGTCAAGATCTGATGCAAACTGGGCGAACGCCTGTAATTCACGGAATTGAGAAAGATCAAGCCGTAAAGTACCAGCCACCTGCCTCATCGCTTTTTCCTGAGCGTTGCCGCCCACACGCGAAACCGAAATACCGACGTTCACAGCCGGACGAATACCGGCGTAGAACAATTCTGGTTCAAGATAAATCTGACCATCGGTAATCGAAATGACGTTTGTCGGGATATATGCGGAAACGTCACCCATCTGAGTCTCGATAATTGGGAGTGCAGTAAGTGAACCGCCACCCAATTCCTCGTTCATCTTTGCAGCGCGCTCGAGAAGTCTCGAGTGAACGTTAAAGACATCACCCGGATAGGCTTCACGTCCTGGTGGACGACGCAACAGCAAGGACATTTGACGATATGCCCAAGCATGTTTTGTCAAATCGTCATAGATGATAAGAGCATGTCTCCCGCGGTCACGGAAATACTCACCCATAGTAGCGCCAGTGTAGGGTGCAAGGAACTGGTTTGGCGCTGATTCATTTGCCGTGGAAGAGATGACAATTGTATGATCCATAGCGCCGTGATCTTCGAGGGTTTTTACCACTTTAGCAATGGTGGAACCCTTTTGACCTATAGCAACGTAGATACAAACAACGTCTTTGCCCTTCTGGTTGATAATTGCATCAACGCCAATGGCAGTCTTTCCGGTTTGGCGGTCGCCAAGGATCAACTCGCGCTGACCTCTGCCGATCGGGATCATGGTGTCAATCGCCTTGATACCTGTCATCAAGGGTTCCTTCACCGGTTGGCGAAGAATAACACCCGGAGCTTTGCGCTCAATTGGCATTTTTAGTGTGGTCTCAATAGGACCCTTGCCATCAAGCGGGAAACCAAGAGGGTTAACCACTCGTCCAAGCAATGCTTCACCAACAGGAACTTGAACGACTGCGCCAGTACGTTTAACCGTATCACCTTCTTTAATGAGCTTGTCCTCACCAAATAAAGCGACACCAACGTTATCCTCTTCAAGGTTAAGCGCCATTCCGAACACTTGGTTCGGAAACTCGATCAATTCGTTGGCAACACAATTTTCGAGACCGTAGATACGAGCTATTCCGTCTCCAACCATGATGACTTCCCCGACTTCTGCCATCTCTGAGTGGGATTCGTAACCCTCGATCTGTTTTTTTATGATCCGAGTAATTTCTTCAGGT
The DNA here is from genome assembly GCA_964484805.1 of uncultured bacterium. Classification (GTDB taxonomy): domain Bacteria; phylum Electryoneota; class AABM5-125-24; order Hatepunaeales; family Hatepunaeaceae; genus CAZAGU01. Next base: position 8,700 of record CAZAGU010000015.1, on the reverse strand, counting down.
CTAATCTGCATCTGGCTTCTCTCCAGCTACCGCTAAGGTGGTAAACAATACCGCCAACTATGCAGGGCATGATTAATGCTATAATCCTAAATTAGGAATTTAGATTTATCAAACCCCTGCCAAGGCTTTCTTTAAGTGCTTCAGCCGATTTTGAACGGTGGCGTCAATCACAGTATTTCCGATCTGAATCCGCAATCCGCCAATTAGCTCAGGCACAACCTCTGAATGGAGATCGATTTTCGTTTGAAAACGTTTTTCAAGCGATTTCCTGATATTGGCGAATTGGTCTTTTGACAGGGCAACTGCAGATTGAACAACACCTTGCTGAATACCTTCGTACGCTTCAACCATTCGTGTGAACAATTTGCGCGTTTCAAAAAGTACTTCAGTTCTGTTTTTGTCGATGATCAACCTAAGGTAATTTAACGTATAGGGTGACGCACCAGCAAAAAGTTCCTCAACTGCCGCTTTCTTGACCTTTCGACGAATCGAAGGATCTTTGATGAAAATTTTGAAATCTTGAGAATCACACAAAGCGGTGTCGAGGGCTTCCAGATCAGCACTGATCTGTTTTAAATCACCCTTTTCAATCGCTACATCAAACAGGGGGTTGACGTAGCGACGGGCTAATCCTCCGACGCTCAATTGGAATTCTCCTTCAGGCTCTCGATAATCAACCGTCTATGATCTTCATTATTCAGATCTTTGTTGATAATCTTTTCGGCTGAATAAATGACCAACTCAGCCAGTTCTGCTCTAATAGAATTAATAGCTTCCTGGCGTTCTTGGTCGATTTGATTGCGTGTTTTCTCAATCTGGAGTTCGGCTTCTTTTTTAGCCTTCTGTAAAAGATCATCTTTAACGCGTTCAGCATCCTGACGCGCCTCAGCGATCATTTTCAGAGCTTCAGCTTGAGACTCAGCAAGTTGATTTTTATATTCCTTCAGCGATTTCTCGGCATCTTCACGAGCCAAGCGCGCTGCTTCAATGTTGTCTTTAATTCCCTGCTCACGAGCGTCTAACGCTCCGAGTATGGGTTTCCAGGCTACATTTCGCAGAATCACCAGAAGAATTACAAAAGAGATGATGGTCCAGATCATTAGACCCGGATGCAGATCCATCATAACAGCATACCCGATTTTTGGGTTTTCTTCCGACTGTAAAACTACGGGGCACGGCAGATCCAGTCAAGTGAATCGACCGAGTCCCTAAAAACCACGCAATTGTCAAGTGGCCTTTGCTAGCTTAAGCCTTAAGGCAAAGGAGCAAGCAAACGACTGCTGACAAAAGTGCGACACCTTCGATAAGCGCGGCTGAAATAATCATTGCTACCTGAATTTTACCAGCAGCTTCTGGTTGACGCGCTATTCCTTCCATTGCGTTAGCTGCAATTCGGCCAATGCCGATGCCTGCGCCGAGTGTGACCAGACCGGCACCCAAGCCAGATGACAGATACGCGAAAGCGTTGTTCGTTAGGGCGGCTAAAAAGGCGAGCATTCTGAATTTCCTCCGGTAATGCTACGACTGATTGAACTTGTATTTATTTTTTTTAAATCGAATTTGCCTAATGGCTGGGATGTAACGACATTGAAATGAACAAGGTCGTTAGAATCGTAAAAATAAATGCTTGAAGATGTGCTACAAATAACTCAAGCATTGAAATAAACAACACACCGATTATCGGCAAGGGAGCAATGACGTAGCTTCCGGCGTTGATAATCAGCATGAGCAACACTATGATAACGGCGTGCCCTGCGACCATGTTCGCAAACAAACGAATGCACAGTGCGAAAGGCTTGGCTATCATTCCGACGAGTTCCACAGGAATCATAATGGGAATCACAAATGCTGGCAATCCTGAAGGCACCAACGCCTTGAAGTGTCCAACAAATCCATTTTGCTTGATGCCGAGCCCCTGAATGGCTACGAAAGCGATTAACGCCAAGCCAGCAGTTACATTGACATTGGCTGTCGCAGTGCTACCCCAAGGAATCAACCCAAGCAAATTACACATAAGAATAAAGAAGAAAAGAGTCAGGAAAAACGGAAGCAGTCTTCGGCCATCTTTTTCGCCGAGGTTAGGATAGACTACTTCGTCTCGTATGAAAAGTATGTAAATCTCGATTAGATGGGCAAATTTGTTCCGCATCAATTGACCACCGCGGAAGGAGGTCGTGAACATCAGAATAAGAAGGATAACGGCTAGCCACATGAAAATTACTGGCTTGGTAATAGACATGTCAACGCCGAATACTTCAAATTTCAAGGCATCAAGTGAAATAGAGGTTGTAACGGTCTTAAAGGACGGTAATTCAATGCTGGTGATGTCGGTCAAATGGTGTAAGACAATCTCACCAAATCCCTCTTCTTCACCATGCCCACCACCATGTGCGCCAGCTTCAACTTCTTCGCCATGTGAATCAGCGACTTTAGCCTGGTGTCCGGTAGCCTCAGAATGTTGTACAGTAGCTACGTTTCCACCATGTCCTACGGCAAAAAGTGAAGACATTGGGAAACAAATGGTTAGCGCTAAAGCTAAAAGCAACGCTACAAAGCGTGATTGATGTCGGCGTGAATTCGCATTCATATTGCGTAAAATCCGCGTTGTTGTTTACTTACAGCCGGATGCTCCGGATTGCCCTACTCACCGCGTCTGCTCCAAAAATAGAGCGATTCAAATATTTGCATGGCGAAAAGAAAGACGACACAAGAAACCACAAAATCAATAGTGTGCCACTTCATGTGGGAAACACCCCACCAGATACCCAGAAGAACCACGGCTAATTTGAAGAAGAATCCGCCTACAAAAACTCCCATTAACCTCATCGCAGATTCTTCGTCTTTCCCCATCGTGTTCTTCAAGGTGACAAACACGGGAAGAAAGGCAACTGCCGCCAACACAACCCCAGCTAGTTTCACCGTGTTGTATCCATAGTTGCCAATTACATAGACTGTAACTAAGGCAAGTATCAAAATGGGAAGAACGAATCGATTCGACTTCATTCGGCTTCACCGTCTTCTTTTTTCAGATCTTCCTCTTCCTTCTGCGCGTGTGTCAGTGTGCGAATGAGAAAAATGAAACCACCCGTTGCCCCGAGAAATGCTCCAATCAGAGTAAATAAGGGCGATGATCCGATTTTGCCATCTAACCAATACCCACCAAAGAACCCAAGCAATATTGATATCGCAAAGGTCAGCCCTAAATGGGTGTAAGATGTAGCCTCAGATAAAAAATTCTTAGGAGGCATTCTTTTTCGATGCAGATAATGTGAAAAAAAGTATTTATGAGAACAAGACAACAGCCCTTCATCAGGGCTAATGTGCCTAACTTTCGTCTAATTGCAGTGTCTTACCTTGATATTGTGTGCCGCCACCGCCTCCCATATCGCTTCGTCCGTTGAAGGTTGCTCCTTCCTCGACGATAAGCCGACTGGTTTTCAGATCACCATTCAAAGTAGATTTTGCTTCAAGGATCACTTTCCCACTGGCAATGAGCCTACCGGCTATTTTGCCACCTACAACAATGTCTTTTGCGTTTATATCACCAACCACCTCACCATCTTTACCAATAGTCAAGTTGGCTGTTGTATCAACATTGCCTTCAATCTTCCCATCAACGCGAATTGTTGCTTTGGCTTTTATCTCTCCAATTACAACAGCATCCGGTCCGATTATCGTTGAAAGCTCTGTGGGATTGGTATATCGCTGATTCTGTTTGCTCAACGTTTGTTCGACTCAAATCACAAGTTTCATTCTTTAGTTGAACAATCTAAGAAAAGGTAAATTCGTAAACAAGCGGGAATGTGAAATAAATACATAGAGAATGAAAATATTTCAACATTTCCCGTATTTATTACGTCGTCTTACCACCAGCTTGAAGCAATTCCAGTGGATCCACCGGCACACCCTCTTTCCATATCTCGAAATGCAAATGAGGGGCACTTGACCTTCCGGTATTTCCTAAGAGCGCAATGGACTCACCACGTTCGACATCTTCATCTGCCGATTTAAGGTTTACATGGTTATGCCCATAGAAGGTCAGATATCCATTGGAGTGGTAAATCATCATGCAATTGCCATAGTTGGTCGTCCAGCCGGAAAACACCACTCGTCCTGCAGTTGCGGCGTTAACCACTGCGCCAGTTTTCCCAGCGAGGTCTATTCCAAGGTGGCTTCGCTCGGGGAAAAGATGATCTTGAAAAAACTTCTGTGAGATGAATCCATCAACCGGCATCAACGTCGGCAAACTGGACACCATCACTCTTTCTAAAGAGAATGAATTTTCTTCAGAAACATCTCCATCTCGCCAGCCAAGTTCTTTGCCGTTCAGTGCATTATCCAGAGCTGTGGAATCTATATCCAGCGGCGCTCCCATATCCAGGTGACCACCCAGCGAGCGAATGATTTGCGCCAGTATGCGACGGCTCTGATCGACTTCACGAGTAACGCGCATTATTCGCTGGTTCTCTTTCTCCAGCCTGATGTTTTCAGTTTTCAACCTGGAACACTCAAGCGCACGTTTGGCTATGGTCGTGTAACTGGATCCACCAATTATCACAACGATAAAAAACACTGCCAGTCCAACGGCAAGAGTTCTCAGCCAGAAAATTGAGGCTTGAAAACGAATCGACTTACCACCCTCGTCAGGGACGATGATGATATTTATCTTCTTTGACATAGCTTTCTCCAGAATCGCTTTTCATCATTATAACACTTTTGATCCATCAAGAAAAGCTTTGACGCGACCATTCTGCCAAAACAATACCAGCGCTTACGGATACATTCAGCGAGCCAACTTCACCACGCTGTGGAATTTTTAACAACCGGTCACATCTCTCGCGAACAAGCCGGCTGATGCCTTTCCCTTCGCTCCCTAGCACCAAACCAACATTACCCGTTATGTCCGCCTGCCAGATACTCTCTTCCGTCTCCAGAATGAACCCGTAAATCCACACACCAGCATCTTTAAGCGACCTAATCGCCCGATCAATGTTAGGCACAACGGCAACGGGCAACCTTAGTGCCGCGCCTGCTGAGGCTTTTATTGTGGCTGGGGTCAAGGAAGCCGACCTTCGCGACCTGATAATCACCGCACAAGCCCCGAACACTTCCGCTGAGCGAATTATTGCGCCAAGGTTGTGCGGGTCTTCCACGCCATCGAGAATAATGATAGGCGCTGGATTCTCATTGTCAAGGTCAGAGATTACTTCTTCTAATGAAATGACCTTCACACCCTCGAAGAAGGCAATGATTCCCTGATGGTTTTCATCAGGCGCCATCCGGTCAAGTTCCTGACGTGAAACCGGCGCTATTCGGATGCCTTGATCTTTCGCGCTGGCGATGATGTCATCAAGATCATGCCCGCGTATGCTGTTTGAGTAGAGAATCTCCTGAACAACAAGCTTGCTGTCGAGGAGTTCCTGCACCACTCGTCTGCCAAAGGCTTTATTTCGACTCATTTTACTTTTCTCTCACAACTTCTTTAAGTTTCTTGAAAACTTACCCAAAAATCAAACTTAAGCATCGGATTTACTTTCCGATAAAATTAACAACAAGATTGTTAAACTGTAACAACAACATTCCTTTTTAATAATCACACGTCCTAAGCTATTATTTTATAAAAATATAATCTAAAATTGGTGCTTTGTCATGCCTTTTCATTTCAAAATAATTACTGAGTTACTTTAATTATTTTGAAACGCTGAAACAAATCGCTAAAGTTCTTCGCGAATTATTCCGATACAAGAAGTGAAAGGAACATGAAATGAAACAAATAATTCGGAGATGCTTATAGTCGAGATACCACTGGAAAATCCCTGTGTGTAAATCACAACTCCAGTCCCCTTGCACTTCCCTTCTGGCTGATGTGATCCGCGTGCTCAGGACACCTTTCCGGTAACCTTAAATGATCCGCTTGCACCGAAACCCAGTCTGATCTACTGGGTTTCACCTTTTTAAACATGCGCATTGTCGTTATAAGACCCAATACCTACAAGATAGAGATAATTTTAAGGAATCTGTAAACGGAGAGTGCATTATCCTCTGGAATATCTTTCTTTTGGTTCATCCGGTTAAAGCGTACTTGGTTCTATGAATCGCCATGATTTTCAGTTTGAAGAATTCTCGGTCTCTAAATCAATACGCCTGACTTTTCATGCTCTTGATCTTGTTGTTGATTCCTTCCAAAGACACTGTGGGAATCGGGAAGTCATAGTAAGCTAACAGTCCCGAACGATATCCACCCAAGGTCACCGCCTCGTCGCTGGGAAAGCTGTTCCGCGTCTTCGTTACCTTCCAAAGCGAATTGTTCAACGATTCGAACGCGTTCGTCGTGTAGATCACCTGCGGGTGTCTTCGGGCAAACATTCACGGTTAATGATGTGCAGGAAGCCTGTGTGAAGCAGGGTATTCGCATATCAAGAGCAACCATTTTTCAAAAGGTCATTTGCCATGATAGTTGAAAAACATTTTGGGGAGTGAAGATTCTGAAATGTACAAGGGTGTCGATTTTACGGCGGAAGGATTATGTCGCGAGCCAATCAATGGAAATATCATAAATGATGCCAATGTGCTGTGCATTAGGGAAGCGGTGAAAGAGGGTAATGTCATCTCTCAGCGAAACGCCCGCAATACCTTGACTGCAAGGGCTTGCGGGTTTGTGGTTTTTGGGGGAAGTGGGAATTCACTCCAAGATATTTTCAAAGAATACTCGCCTTACTGTTGTGTTTACAAGGAGAAGAATCTATATTGAAATTGTCAGGAGTCTGAAGATCAATGATCTCGCCTGATTAAAGCATGCAAATATGGATTACAAATGAATTTCCCTAAAGTGGAAAAAGAAGAGAAAGAAAACGGCACCAAGCCAAAAAAAAATTGGTTCTGGAAAAACAAGCAGAAGGTAATAATTTGGCTGATTTGGCAGTCTATTTACATTAACAACGGATTGTCGAATATACTTCAGAAAGCAAGACATGCCTTAAACAATTTCGCTACCACCATTATCGGTGTTGCCATCTGCTTATTATTGTTTCATCCAGTTTTTTCGAAAACCGTTATCGACTTCCCTAATTTCCAAAATCTGTTAATCGCAATTGCTGGTATCTTTGGAACCTCAGTCGCAATAATTGTCGGTTTGATGATCTTACCGATTCAGAAGGGCACGGAAACATTAACTGCTTCAATAGTTGCTGAGTATTACAAAGATAGCAAATCGTCAACTATTTTTTTCATTCTTGCGCTTTTAAGCTTGCTTGCCATTGTGATGTCGGTTCTATTAAAAGGAGGCAGGGCATTTGTTTTCTCTGCAATTTCAGTTGGGTTTGCTTTTGATTTAATCAGAATGTACGTGCGACATTCTACAAAACTATTAGATACATCCTTTGCTATCAGACAATACTCGAAAAGTACAAGAGTGTTCATTTTGAAATCTCAAACAAGAATCTCGTTAATTGCACGATTATTGTCTCCATTTATAGATAACAATATACAACACATCGGAATTGATAATCCGTTAAGCAAAAAGAAGTCCCTCGAATCAATTTTGAATCAGCAAACCCCAGCTATTCAAAATATCCTAATACTAAGATTGGAAAATTTGGTTGAAGTTTCAAGACGCGCGATTGGTAGATCAGATTTTTCAACGGCAAAAGCTGCCACAGAGGCAATTGTTGATATTATTACTGCCTATATTTTGGCGAGAAAAGGTAATATATTTACAATTCCTGGTCTTTTTAGCAACATATTTAACCAAATAAGCGATTCTGACGACTTATTGTTCTCAGCTTACGACGGCTTAATGAGTATTAATAAGCGAGCAATTGAAACTAATGAGGAAAGCCTCTCAAAAGTCATTATTAATGCGTATGAGAGGATTATCTTTATTTCTTTTAATATAGAATCGACAACAATGAATAATTCTTATCCATTATGCGAAACATCCGTTGGCTATATGCTTGCCTGTACAAAGCAAGCTCAGGAAAGAGGATTCTTTGATGTGGGAATAACGACGTGTATTGCCTTGAAAAATCTATGCCTAAAGTCACCAGAAAATATGGATACGTCTGATTTACTACTTCCAAGTATCAAAGGATGGCGGGAAATCTGTCAAAGATATATACAGATGAACCAAATGAGCGTCGCGAATAAAGTTACAGAGGATATGATGGTGATATTGGCAAATACTATTCAAACAAATCATTACCGGTGGAGTTTAATTTTTCGTGAAGTACTTGATGCTCTGAATTTCTTCGCATTACCATCCATGATGATTGAAGTGAAAAAAATGACATTTATTCCTACTTTGCTTTCTGCACCTTATGATATGACGACCCAACAAAAATCCATTCCATTCGGGATATTGATTCAGCAAGTTTCGACAAATATCAAGTATGATGAAAAGAAACAATACATTAATCCTTACAATCAATTTGAAGAACTTAATGACTTGTTGCGACAACATTTCAGTGACCTTGCTAGGTATAAACCTTTCGCATCAAGCCATCTGTGCTGGTACGTTACATTTACCATTGAGAGCATCGCGAGGGTCTATTTTACCTTAATAGTCCATCATACTGATTGGCGGGATAGCTATTTGCTGGAACTAGTGGAAAGCCTAATGAATTATCGGCATATCTATGGATGGGCAGCGAATAGCTCGGATTATGACACCGAAAAGGTAAGGTCAATATTGATTACGTATGC
>CAZAGU010000014.1:0-33863 GCA_964484805.1 uncultured bacterium | reverse complement strand
AATGAATATAAATAATAAGGCGGCAACGAAAACTCTACGCATGGCTTATCCCTCAACGTATTTAACGAATTAATGCTAACTTTTGAAAGTACTGTGCCTCAGAAGTTCCAAGAACAAGGAAATATACACCACTGGGCATTGAATTTCCATTAACAGTGAAATTAAATTCCCCGCTGGTAAAATATCCATCGGCAATCTGATTTACAACTCTTCCATTCAAATCTATCAGAGATAGATTAATCCTTTGGGAATTTGTCAAAGAAATCTTCACTTGTGTCGTCGAGTTGAATGGATTCGGGAAAGGAGCGCTTAGTCCAACAGTTTCCGGCTGAAGACCAAGATTTTCGTTTTCAATGCTGGCATCGGCATCAACGGCAAGACGTACCGGAATCTCAAATAGAGGCGTTCGCCCATTATTCTCAATAATCAGCATAGTTTCAAGAAGTCGGCCATCATTGAGGTTTGTGGCGTCGAAGGTCAGAGTGATTTCAGAAGACTCATCAGGCGCAATAGTCCCAGACTGAGGATTAACCGCCAACCATTCGCTGTGGGAATTTAACACCCAAACCCGCAAGTATCTTTCAGCGCCGACATTTGCCATACTCAACAGAGTGCGGTATGCTCGATGGTAAAAATCTGATACCGACAGCCCATCAGCGGGTATTTCGCCCTCTGTCCGTGATAAATCTGCTTTCTGACGGATTTCATTTGTTGCAGGATTTGCATCGTATAAAAGCGGCAAGCTGTTTTCTGGTGAACGCACATACATCAAGAGATTCATGCCATCTTCAGCAGAGCTATCCCAAGCTAAGCCGCGAATCGGAAGGTCGTTGGGAATCTGCTGAAGAATGTTGCCATCAAGGTCTATTCTGGCGATTGCCGAACGATTGTTCGCCACCCACAACATGCCATCGTCATCTACAGCCAGCGCGACATTAGGATTAAATGGTCCTGGAATAGTAGCATTAAGTTCACCATTCAGATCAAATTGAAAAATATTGGGGCCGGATGATCCATAGACATATTGCCCATCCCAGCACAAGTCATGGATTCCTATGCCTGCGCTACCGAGTGGTTGCTGAAAGTACTCTTCTTCGAGGGGATTTCCGTCGCGGTCGAGGATATAAATGAAGTTTGGGTCTGAGTTGTTGTTACCACCAGCAACGATGAGCCTGTCTTCCGTGTAAACAATGCCATTGATGCGAGTATCGCCGAGGCGCTGTGACAATTCTAAGCTGTCAATCAAGCTGAATGGTTCAACGGCGACGTTTGTCTCCAATGAAGCAGTCCATGTCAATGTGCCGTTACCAGTGTTGCCCATGCTTAGCGGAACATCGAGAGCCGCATCTGGCACTAAAATGCGAGCAATCGGTTCATCGACTATCAGCATATCGCTGTAACTAAGTTGAAGGTTTAACTCTGTCAATTCATCTTCAACAACTTGAACATCGTCGCGAATTTCGGAAATGTAACCTTCAGCGCTGGCGGTTATAGTGTATGCGCGCTCAGGTATCCGTTCAATAAGATAATAACCATCGACATCTGTGGTGGCTTCAACATTGAACGGTGAAATGATAATTTCAACGTTTTCGACAGGTTGTCCGTTTTCCAATTCGGTAACCACACCACCGATACTGCCAAAACCGTCAGCGACCAATATATCGCCAAAGGCAGGAATGCCGTCAGGGTATCGAACAGCCCAATGCAGTTGACCCGGCTCAGGTATTGCAGGATCAAATTCAATAGTAAAATCACCATTTTCGTCAGTGGTTGTTACCTGATAAACTGTTCCTTCAACATTATTTATGCAGACTGTGGCGTTTTCAACCTGTTGTACGTTGCCATTGATAAACCGCGTTGCTGGAACGACCTCGTCGGGTATATCGACAACTAGTTCCATCGGCGGGTTCTTGCGATATTCCATGGCTGGATCAGCAAGCCAGTGATAGGTTCTGGCATTCATCCGACCGATAACTCGATAAACTCGGTTTGGAGTATCAAAATTTAGCACCATTCGAGTCATAGCGAGGTTAGCGGCAAAGCCAAGATCACGGATGTTATCCGTGAACCACGATTTGTAAATCTCTTTGTCGAAATAAGTGTTGCCGTCCGTGAAAGTTGAGATAATCGAACCATGCGCAGCGACAGAGCCTCCAACTTCCTTTTGGAAAGATTCAAGGATACAATCGCTAATACGGGTGGCGGAATTTCCAGTCTGGCAAGCGGATGATACGACAATGAATGGCATCTGGCGATTATCAAACAACCGGACAATGTTTCTATCAATGCTACGGTTATGAAGCGCAAGATCCATGCGGACGGGAGTTCCATGTCCTCGATAGTTGAAGAAACCTAGCCCATCCCCATTAACTTCATCAACGAGAGTGTTCACTGAAACATTATCATCATTCCCGAAGTATGGGATCATTTCCGGGTGAGTATGCGTGTATTGTTGCTCAATCACATCCCGTTTGCAGTTAATAAACTCGAGTACTCTATCAACGGTTTGTGGCGCAGCGACCATTACAGCGCGATCCAACCAGTCAACATTTTCTGGATCCTCAAATGTCCAGAAGGTGTAATCCATGATCTTATCAATCTGTAATGCTAACTCATCCAGCGCATCAGAATCGCTATATGTCAGACGTCCTACCGCAAGGTCAGGGAGGTTATCAACGAAGCCGTCTATATCGGGTCCATCCATGCAGGCATACCAAGTGTCACTGTGGGTGTCAGTATTTGCTACCTCTTGACCGGGATCTTCCGGATCCCAATCGAACATTGGCACATCCCAGCTACGGTAATAGGGATCACCGATTAAAAAGAGATATTCAAGCCCTTCCTCATAATACTGCTGAACTAAAGCTTTGAGTTCTTCGGCATCTTCAAGATCATCAGCGATGAAAACGTCGGTGCGAGTGCCGGTGCGATAATGATAATCTATCAGTGGAGTGGCAATTTCAAGAGCCTCTTCCTTAAGCACGACGAGCATTCGCACAGGTTCGTTTTCGTCAAAGTCAAAAGCTCGATCTGGCGGGAAGTTTACTAAAGCAGCTCTCTGAATTTCAGACAGTATCCGGCTCGGAGAATGTTGCCTGATAAAATTGTGCCCGTCGGGAATGAAATCAATCCGTACGGTAATCTGAAATGCTATCTGCAAGCTTTGGTCTAAAGCATTGTATTGAAAAGGTGACACCATGACACCAGCAACGGGAATTCCACCCCACCCTTGAGTTGTGGTAGCGACGGTAACTTCAGTTGGTTGTGGTGTCTTGAGGCTATAGGCTTCCTCATCAAAGGTAAATTCGGGAGAAGGAGTGGTGTTATCCAATGCGGGATGCTGGTTTGGGAAAATATGGAATTTGCCTATTTCTTTCCAATCAGCCGACACTAAATGCGCTTCAGCTCTAAAGCCACTTGGCACGGCTATGATTTCCATGACTGCCGGGAGTGCTGGTGCGCCAATTTTACCGACATTTGCACTACTTTCGCCGGGAATAGTCAGCTTCTGAAAGACTCTTTGCGATTGCGAAACATCTTCAAAAGAGATGCCATAAAATTTCCATTGAAGGATTAAATGATCTGGAGACTCTTCAATCAATTTAAACTGCGGATACTGTACAACAGTCGAGTTGTCTATTGAAACCCAAGTCGCATCGGCAGCAAAGGAATTAAGCGCGAAACAAACAACAAAAACGATTGTCAGTATCCCGATCAGACCATTTTTACTTTTCATTGAATCCATAATTTCTTCTCCACAAAAAAACCAACCCCCACATGATTAGTGGTACGTACTCAGCGGAGATTTAAAGAGAACTACTATTTCAAAAACTTGAAACTTCATCACTAACTAACGCCAGCCTAAAACAATCATGCCCAGGTCTTCGTCGGCGATATAAACTTGATGATCGGGCGTGACGAACATGTTGATCGGATTTGACAGCAAATACTTCCCAAGATGCACTGGATTTGCAGGATTTGAAACATCCGCCGCATATATTGCCGTGTATTGATCAATGTAATAAACGGTATCTCCCACGGCGGCAATCTGGATGACCCGATCAATTCTATCCTCGGCTAAGAGTGAACTTACCAGCACAGGAGCGGATTTATCTGTCACATCCACAATGGCAATACCAGCTTGATAGTCAGCCACAATGGCGTGTGTCTTAGCGGCGTTCAGAACGACATCTCTGGCGCCGCCGGGAGTGTCAACATTGCCAAGCACTGCGACTTCATTTGTCAGTGGTGTGTAATTAATCGAGACAATCGTTAAGCCCCGCTGATTGTTGGCAAGATAGGCGACATTGTGTTCAAAATCCAACCCGCGTAAAGTGCCACCAATTGGGAGCACACCGCGAAGGCTTCTGTCATCCCATTCGTTATACTGGCTGTCATAAAAAATGGTGTACACTTTAAAGCCTTCGATTCTGTCAACCTCACAAATAATTATTGTATCAGGGGACACTTCGTAAAAAGCAAATCCATCGACACCCACGTCGAAAACTGTATTTATTCTGGCACCAGTCGAGAAATTGTAGTAAGTAATACCACCTTGCCCTGAAGTTTCATTGACCAGCAATAGGTTAGTCATTGGCGCGTAAGCAACCTTGACAGCCGAGCCAGCGGTCGGCTGTGATTCGATAAAAACCGGCGAAGCAGGATTGCTGATGTCGTAAATTGAAACACCTTGCTCGCCGTCTGCGATAAAAGCCCGACTGCCATCAATCCACACATCTTCAGCCCATCCGGGCGTCTGAGTTTCGCTGATTAATGTAAGGGCTCCATCCGTGCTTGATGGACCAACAGGCTCACTTCTATCGGCGCAACCAACGATAACAAACATTAACATTGCTATCGAGAATATTATTGCAAACTTCTTCATTGTGACTCCTACTCAAGTTAGCTGAAGAATTTAAAATTTACTACTGTTTTCTTTTTTTTCTGGAAGGCTTCTTACCGCGAAAGTATTCAGGATGTTGGTCTAAAACAGCCACCCGAATACGTTTTCTGGCTTCATGAAGGTACCAGCGGAGAGTTACTTTCGGGCAGTCGAGTATTTCTGCAACTTCATCGGCGGTAAAACCTTGCAAATCGCATTGTTTTTTGGCTGCCTGTTGCTTAGGGTTCAAATCCTCAGCAAGCTTATAAAACAACTGACGCAATTCCTGACGCTCATATCCAGATGCCACAGATTCGACATCTGGACTTGGGATGTTGTAGTACTGATCTGGATTTTCATCCAGTGAATGTTCGCGGGATCGTCGTTTTTTTGATCTCAGAAAATCAATGGCAGCATTTACCGTCAGTCGATACAACCATGTGAAAAATTTCTTATTAGGATCAAATCCACCAATACCTTTGTAAAGTTTAATGAAGACTTCTTGAGCAACATCGCGCGCGTCTTCATAGTTGCCGAGGACCTGATATGCAATACTCGCAACTCGAGTTCTGTATCTGCTAACTAATTCTTCAAAGGCTCGATCGTCGCCGTTCTGGCAGAGTTCAATCAAATCGGCGTCAGGATTCAGTTCTTCGTCTATTTCTGCTTGTTGTGGATTTGGCATTGGCACTTTTTTTGTTTTTACGTCTTTGTTTAATTTAACGATTATTTCCGACAATCAAAAGAGTTTACAATTAAACTTGTAAATTTGTCTATCACTTTTCCTTGTAGTTATGCCATCGGCAATATAAATTCAAACAGTCAAATGTAGTTTGCCGATTAATTTCACTTTCAGGAGCGCGTTCTGATTCATAAAGAAAAACCCGATTTAATCGACATTGCCGCCATTGTTTGGATTGTCGTATTTTTGTTGATGTTTTCACGAGTGTTGTTTGGTGTGTGGGCAGGGCAATTCTCATACCTACTCACCGAATTACTCCTCCTTGCAGGTGTTTTGACGTACCTGCGCATAAGGAACCGGGCGATCATTGAACTTATCAGGATTGGCAAATTAGAATCTCTTCCTTGGATTTTATCTTTAGGAATATCTGCTTCAATGATTTTTCTTTTTGAAGAAATAAGTGTGTTCACTAACATTATCCTGCCAATTCCTGAAGACGTTATTGTTGTGCTAACACAAGCCTACAGTGAAAACAGCAAATCCGGGTTGATAATCTTAATCGCAGGGGTAGTCGTTGCTGCTTCCGTTGTTGAAGAAATTATTTTTCGCGGAATAATCCAACGCACTCTACTCATGCGCTTCAAACCAATCGCTGTAATTACTCTGACTTCGCTGATATTTGGCGCGGTGCATTTTCAGCAGTGGTGGATCATACAGCTTGTTTTGTTTGCAATTATTGCTGGATGGCTGTCTTGGCGTTCAGACTCGCTGATCCCGGCAATTATGTTGCATATTTCAAATAATCTCTGGTCGTTACTCAAATTCCAAAATGATCTGGATATTTCCTCAGGAATTCATCTTCAGAATAATCACGTACATCCGGTGATTCTCGCCTTTGCTGTCGTGATCTTTAGTTTAAGTCTGAAAAAGTTCAAATCATTCTATATACATAAGGCTTAATTGTCATTTGTGCAAGATTTAACTCTGCTTCATTGAAATACTTAATAAATCAAATTAAATTTAATCTGATTTAAACAACCTTGCGCAGGATACACAGTGCCACCCACAAGAGAAACTAACGTAGTTGACCATAAGATAATGCCAAAGAGAATGATAGAGCCAGACTTAGGGCTTTTCCCACCGGAGAATCCCTCGTTTTACTTCAGGTTAAAATCCTACCTTTTAATCGCGGGATTGATTACGCCGACGATTTCCATCTTCATGAATCTACTCAATCGCACTCGGATTACCGGCAAGGAAAACCTCCGCGGGTTGGGGCATACATGGATTCTGGCTTCAAATCACTTGACCCTGATGGACGATCTGTTCATAGGGCCGCTTGTGATATTCCCAAATTCTCTCAGAGGTTATCGTTATTTTCCATATCATGCGCCTGAGCAAACCAATTTCTACAAGAAGCCAATCGTTTCATGGTTCATGCGCCAGACGAAATCCATTCCGCTCATTCGCGGCAACGGCATTCGTCAAGAAGGCATGGAGCGGTTAATAAATGCTGTCAAAGATGGTGGCATCCTGCAGATTTTTCCCGAAGGCACTAGAACACGAACCGGCGAAATCGGTCAAGGAAAGCCCGGTGTGGGACGCATTGCCTGTGAAACTGGCGCACCTGTGGTGCCTGTGTATTATCAGGGATTGGAGAAAATCCTCCCGATTGGCGTTGGTGTTCCTCGCATTGGAAATGAAATCAGGGTGTCCATTGGCAAGCCCTTGTATTTTCAGCCGAGTCAAGATACCGAGCATGAATTTTCATTTTGGCGGAATGTTTCCAAAGAAATCGTTGAAGCGATTAAGCAACAGAAAAGAATTGCTGATGAGCTTTGGGGCGAAAAGCCAATCGAATTTAAGTAAACAACCCCTAATGAAGTAAGGGAAATTACTTAATCAGCGTGATAATTTTCTCGTCAGTGAAATTTCCATTGCTGAATCGGGCAATATATTTCCCGCTAGCCCAGCCGTTTGCGTCAATCGTTAACGTTCCGCTTGCGGATTCAACATCTTGGCGGTAGATAGCTCGCCCTTGAATGTCTGAAATCGCTAACTGCCCGGTGGCTCTGTTCAAATGGAAGCTCACACGCAATTGTGAATTAAATGGGTTGGGGCTGTATTCGATTTGACTCAATGTCTTCTCATGCACAAGCGACAGTTCAATAACACTAACACCATTTGGCTTGTATTCGCGATCTCCAGAAACAAAATCAATATCCGCTTCACGCCATTCGTCATTGTGTGAGTCCACGATTTTCACCGTTGGGAAATTTGCAACCTCTTCCCCACCCCAAAGGCTGATTCCACAAACGCCATCTCGAACAACTCCCGAGCCAATCAACTTCGATGAAGCGTCAAAACATCGGATCTGCCAGCCGTTTTGAACTCCTGCTCCTGCTCTCACCAGCAAGCTCATGTTTGTCTCTCGCAAATTTGGCTCTGGCAGGAAGTTATAAGCGGAGAAAAATCTATCATTTTCTGCAGGAACTCTGACTCGAGGATACTTCAACTCAGCACCCTCGCTCAAGAGCATGTGATAGCCTTTGCCCGGCTGACAGACGGGAATCGCGTTAAAATCGAATTCGGGCAGGTAAAATCTTCCCATATCATCTTTGGCAATCACCAGAGCATTTGCTTCAGATAATGAAGAAAATGCAATCTCTGGCGAAAGCTCGAAGTCTGGTAAATAGCTAACAATACACCATCCAGCTTCAAGTAACACTGGAGCAGTATAGTTGCAAGCACTTCCTTCAATCTCAAGGTCTTCATCCTGAGTGAGCTTAATTTGCAAACCTTCAGTTGATTTCCAGAAGATAATCCCATCGAAATCGAATTCTGGTGCGTAAAACTGACCAATGCCATTCTTAACAATAATCAGCGAACCGCGTTCAACCAGCGGTGCCATCACCAGCTCCACTTCAAGCCAAGGCGAGTTCCGGTTATGGGAAATTGTATTCCAACCCACGCTCATGCTGATAATCTGGCTCTCGACTGGGAACTGAATATGGTGGTAAGCTTCCAAGCCGTTCGGAATTCCCCATCCGAGCAGGGTGTCTGGCTGCTCGTTGTTACTGCTGACTTCACGTAAAAGATCACGCATCGAGACAGGTGAAAGATAGGGATCCGCTTCAAGCAACAGCGCGCAAAGCCCTGCTATTGCTGGCGCGGAAAACGATGTGCCCAACCCAGCGCCGTAAACATCATCGGCATTGTCTGAGGCAAAGCGAATTGAAGAACCCAGGGTGGTAAAATCGGGCTTAATGCGACCATCAGGAGTGGGTCCCTGTGAAGAAAAGATGGAATAATCATGATCTCTATCAACTGAGCCAATGCCAAATGTTCGCAAACCATCAGCCGGCGCGCCCATTTTACTTCCGGGATAGCGGTTTCTGCCGGTGTTTCCCATGGATACCACAACGATCATTCCCACATCAACGGCACGCTCGGCGGCAATGGTAGTTACGGCAGTTTGCCCGTCCATGTCTTCATACTCATACCAATCAGAATATGTCAACGAGACAGAAACAATTTCCACACCCAGTTCATCCATCCATTCGACTGCCGCGACCCAATTATCCTCTTCAACCTCCTGCTCAGACTCAGTGTTTTCTGTTTTTGCCAGAACATAAGTTGCGCCAAACGCAGGGCCAATCATTCGTCCTTCATCAAACGCAGCCAAAATAGATAGGGTTTTCGTGCCATGATCACCGACACCCATATCGTCTTCGTTTGCGACATTGTCATCGTCATTTACGAAGTCCCACGAGTCCAGCACTTCAAGATCATTGAAACACTGGTGGTTCAGATTATTAAACCCGGCATCGGTCACTCCAATTAGTATCCCGCGCCCGGTTAATCCGAGATCATGTAGGTCAGGGATGTTAAGGAATTCGTTCTGAATTAAACTGCCACCATAATCAAAGACATCATCGCGGTGTGGTGGGTTGTCTTGAACTTCGTCATCAATCAGAACTTCTGCTTCAGGATTGCGATAAAAAGATTTTACAGGTTGGATGCGATCAACGAAAGGCAGGTTGGTGATGGTTTCTCGTAATTCTACGGGTAGATCAACCGAAACACTGTTCAGCCAGTTGCTTACGTGGCGAATGTTTAGACCGTACTCTTTTTCCAAAATGGAGATGTATTCCGAAACAACAGCAATGTCTTTCTCATCAACAATCTTGGAAATTCCAACTCGTCTTCGTCTATCCAGACTCCGCTGTGAAAGTCTTTGACGGGCTTCACCGAGAGCTGTTTTAAAATCGGATTCATTAGCAAAACCCTTGTCTGAAAAAAAGACCCAGTACGGTTTTGTGGCAAGCTCGTCTTCTGCGCTTGTGCTTTGGAAAAATCCAAACACAAGCACCAGAACTAAGCTAAGTGCCAGAGCATAAAGCCAAAATATTTGAGATTTTTTAACAGACAAGGGTCATCCTAATGCTATTTACATTTGTTCATCCTACCTGTGAGGATGAGCGGGACGTGGAATAAACTTCCAGCCTTTCTCGTTCATTTCTTTGGACAGTTGGTAAGTGCCACCAACGAGAAAATAGCTGTCTATGCCACGAGAAGCAGTTTCGTCACACATCCGTTTGGAGTCGGATCCATAGAGACTGATTAAAAACAATGGTTTTTTAGTATCCAAAGTCTCCGCAACGTAGAACATATCACCCATCGAAACTTCCACCATTCCGGGCACTGGTGGCAATGAGACAGGCTCTATATTGGTTGGATCATGAAGAAAATACAGGTTAATGTCAGCCATTCCATTTATGCTGTCAATGAAAGTTCGAGCAGAAATTGGCTGAACTAGTCCTTTTTGAATCATCTCGATTTTTTCGGGTACATGCGAGAAAGTTTCTTTCTTCTTCTCGCCACACCCTACTATAATAAACGAGAGAAAAAGCATCAGGGCGATGATTCTTATCACTCGATCCATAATATCCCACTTTAAATGCTGGTTAAAGCTTGCTTGTAATCTTATTTATCCGACCTAGCATGTCATCGATCATCTCTTTGGCATGCGCTTCGTCGGTAGATTCTGAGAAAACTCGTAAAATTGGTTCGGTATTTGATGGTCGTGCCTGAACCCAGCCATCTTCAAAGACCACGCGAACGCCATCAATCCGCGAAATCTGGTCAAACTCGTAAGTTCCAGCCAGATGTTCGATGATTTCCAATGGCTCATGCTTGCCAACTGGCATCTTGGTTTTAATCATCTTGTAATTTGGCAGTTCTTTCACTCGATCGCTGAGTTTTTTCTTGCCGGATGCTAGTAAGTTCAACACAAGCGCCATTCCAACGCCCGAATCACGACCAAGATTGACTTCAGGTATTATAACACCACCGTTGCCTTCGCCACCAATGACAGCGTTTACTTCAGCCATACGTGACGCGACGTTAGCTTCGCCAACGCGCGTTCGATGACATTCTACGTTAAACTCATTGGCAACATCTTCCATCACTTGCGAGGAGAGGCTGTTGATTACAATTGGACCGGGTGTATGTTGGAGCATCATCTTTGCGGCTAGCGCCAAGGTCAATTCCTCACCAATGGGCTTGCCAAACTCGTCCACAATTGCCAACCGGTCGCCATCAGGGTCAACCGCAAAGCCAATCTGGCATTTTTCAGCCACAACCGCTTTACCCAAATCAGCCAGATTTTCCGGCAGTGGTTCTGGTGGATGAGGGAATAGCCCGTTGCCAGCGCAGTTGATGGCTACCACTTCACAGCCCAGAGCTTTTAGCAAGGCAGGATATTCAAAACTACCCGCGCCATTCACGCAATCAATGGCAACTTTGAAGTGTTTACTGTGAAGACGGTTCAAGTCTAGAGCTGCAATGCCTGTTACTGCGGCAATGTGGGCTGTTGATGCATCATTCCATTCCCGGAATTGACCGATTTTATCCCAACTAGCGCTACGAAGCGGTCCCTCTTTAACGATATAGTCAAGATCAGCAAAATCCTGAGCAGTCAACATGCGTCCGTCTGGTCTGGCGAATTTCAGAGCATTCCATTCCTGCGGGTTATGGCTGGCGGTGATGATGATTCCACCGGCGGCGCCTCTGAGTCGAACGGAAAGTGCTGCCGTTGGGGTGGGAACCATTCCCACATCTTCAATATCACAACCAGCGGCGCTGAGCCCAGCTTTCACAGCATGTTTGAGCATTTCACCAGTAGGGCGAGGATCTCTGCCAATGACAATCTTCCCGCCTTTGAGCCATGAGCCGAACGCGCCGGCCCAAAGCAACACCACCTCTGGCGTAATGCCCACACCGACAATGCCACGAATGCCAGACACGCCAGTCATTAGTCCTTTAAACAACGTTTACCTCTTTAAATGTTTTCAAATTGAACTGTAACGAAGTATTGTCAGAATATAAAGTATAACTCCAATTTGCACAATAAATGTAAAGCTCACAAGTGTAATGACACAATTTCAAATCTTTCAACATCTACCAAGCCTTTATCGGTTATCTTCAACGCTGGAATGACCGGCAATGCCAGAAAACTAAGAGCCATGAAGGGGCTATCGAGCTTAATCCCTAACTTAAACGCTGCATTCGCCAGTAAAGTTTCTTTTCCTGCCTCAATTTCAGCGGTTTGATCGATCATTAACCCTGCTATTGGCAAAGGCAAGTCTGCCGTGACAGATTTCCCCGCTACGACCACCTGACCACCGCCAATCTTTATCAGATGATTTACTGCGGTGACAATGGAGTCATCATTATCGCCAATCGCAATGATGTTATGGGAGTCATGTGCTACTGTTGATGCGATGGCTCCGCCTGAAATTCCCATCCCTTTGACAAACCCGACGAACAAACCACCTTCACCGCTATGGCGCTCGACGACGACAATTTTCAAGATGTCAATGTCCGGGTCAGGTAATAGTTCACCATTAGCCGACTCAAGACTTGCCGTTAGATTTTCGGTGACGATCTGACCGGGCACAACCCCAATTACTCTGACCTGTTTTCCCTTGTCGGGAATTCTTAACGCACTGACAGAAATTTCTGGTGTCTTCAATGGCGCAATATCTATGCGATTCAACTGGGGATTGATTTCCGGCTCGCTTAGTTTTTCCCCATCTTTCCAAACAGAATGTACAGTGAAAGAGTTAAGATCGTCAAGAATCACGAGATCGGCCATATTGCCCGGTTTAATTGAACCTCTATCTTTGAGACCGTAAATTTCTGCCGGATTCAGTGTGACCATTCTGATAGCGGTCAGAGGGTCAAGCCCTTTCGCCACCGCCATCTGCAAAGTGTGGTCAAGATGACCAAGACTGACGAGGTCGTCCGCGCTGCGGTCGTCAGTGGCAAAGGTGAAACGGCGTTCGGTAGTCGAGTTTACCAAAGGCAACAACGCATCCATATTATGAGCCGTGCTACCCTCGCGGATGAATATATTCATTCCTTTGGCAAGCTTTTCTTCAGCCTCCGCCAAAGTGGTGCATTCATGATCGGTGCTGGGACCTGCATAAATATAAGCAGAGAGATTATTACCGCGAAGTCCGGGAGCATGACCATCAATCACCTGCCCGGCTCGCCTTCGCGAGAGTTTATCGAGCACATCAGGTGCGCCAAACATCGTTCCGGGAAAATTCATCATCTCAGCAATGCCGATGATTCCTTCTTCATCCAGCAAAGCGTCAATATCATTCGCAGTCAGCACTGCCCCAGATGTTTCCATGTTCGTCGCTGGAACGCAGGATGGCACCATGAAGAAAATGTCGATCTTTGCCTTGCGAGCTTCGGCGAGCATAAATTTAATACCCTCGATTCCCTTCACATTGGCGATTTCATGCGGATCCGCAATGACCGTGGTTGTTCCATGTCGTTGGACAATATCTGAGAAGAACAGTGGTGAAAGCTTGGAACTCTCTATGTGTATGTGAGATTCAATAAACCCCGGCGAGATGTATTTCCCGGCAAGATCAACTATCTGGCGTGCGGGTACTGTCTCAAATCCTGCTATGCGCCCATCTATCACAGCGATCGGGTGGCGTGTGATTTTTCCGGTGAAGACATTGACAACATTGCCATTGATGAATAAAATGTCAGCTTCAGCCTCACCTCTGGAAACGGCTAAATTGGATTGCGTTCTCTGGATTTCAGAATTAATCACTTTGTAACCTCAATGTTCACAAACATGTTGTTAATGAGATACGTTTTCTAAACAAGGGCAATCATTCTTCGCGATAGAATTTAAACAACTCTTTTGTGATTTGCGAGAAGTGATTTCTAAGAAAGCCCTAAAGTTTGAATACTTCAGATGAATAATAATAAGGAAATCTTGAAATGAAAACTACAGTTCAAATTATTCTTGCAGTTTTTCTGCTCGTCTCACTTGGTCAAGCAAAAGAAATGACTTTCGTGATTGATGATACTGGCGGCAGGAACGTGGCGAAATTCTCTTCAAAAGCGCCAATTGAGACCATCGTCGGTACAACCAATCAGGTAACGGGGAAGATCACCTTTGACCCCGATGATTTGTCGAAACCTGCGCATGGAAGCGTGGCGGTTGATATAGTCAGCCTGAATACAGGTATCAAGCTTCGTGACGAACACATGCGCGGAGAAGATTACCTGAACACCGATACCTATCCAACAGCAACGTTTGTGATTGACAATCCTGTCATAGCCAAGGTGAAATCTTTGGTGCCGGGCGAGACGGTTGCGGTCGAGGTCAAAGGAAAGTTTACTGTACATGGCGTAACCAAAGATATCACAATCAAGGGAAATGCGGGATATTTCATGGAAAATCCAGCGCTGGCTAAAATGGGCTATCCCGGCGATATGTTTAATTTCGATGGTGAGTTTTCAATTAATCTATCTGATTACAACATCAAACGTCCACAGTTCTTAGTGATGAAGCTCGCGGAAGAAGTCAAAATCAGGATCAATTTTACTGCTACAACGGGTCGTTAAACATATAAATATGGAGCAACCCGCGAACATCTCATCGGGTTGCTCTATTCGTTATCCCAACGTAAATAATCGTTGATATGACGCTTAGCTTTCATGCCATTCTGCACCCGTCTTGCCAAATCCTTGCCAGCATGATAGCCATAGATATTAAGGTGAAGATTCAGCGCGATTGCTTCGGCAATCACCGTGATGTTCTTGCCGGGGTAGATGGGCAACAGAATTTTAGGGATATTAATGCCAAGATATTCAGTGTATTGTTGCGTAATCCCTAATCGCTCGTAATCTTCCTGATCATTCCAGTCTTTCAGTTCAACAACAGTTTCAACGCGCTTCTGCAGGCGAACCGCCCTGACACCGAAAATTTCCCTGACATTAATGATTCCCACGCCGCGGATTTCAATCAGTTGTTTTAATAACTCAGGCCCGCTGCCGATGAGAATGTCAGGCTGTTTGACTGTTATGTCAACGATGTCATCCGCCACCAGCCTGTGTCCTCTTTCAACCAAGTCCAAGGCAATTTCACTTTTTCCAATACCAGCCCTGCCAATGAACAGCAAGCCAGTGCCATAAACATCCACGAGACTGCCATGAATGGAATCCCGTGGAGCTAGTCTGAGGATGAGGTAATTTGTCAGGCGAAAATGGACTTCACTTGTGGTGCTGCTGGATGCAACAAGCAGGATTTTTTTTTCATCGGCGAGCTTTTTCATCACTGGCAAAATATGGTTTTTGCCAGTGATGAAAATGCAGGGAATTTTTTGTTCAAAGAGTTTTGTGACCGCAATAGTTCTGGCTGAGGGTGACAACGAATTGAGAAAACTGGATTCAATATTACCAATGAGTTGAACCCGTCCATCGGGAAATCGATCAAGAAAGCCAGCTAAGGCAAGCCCAGGTCGGTACAATTCCTTGCCGTCGATATGATTGTCCAAGCCAGATGTTCCGGCTATCACTCGCAATTTCAGGGCTTGACTGTTGTCTTTAATCAACTCCCGGACTTTAACTAAATTAGGGCTCATGATTCGACCTGTCCGAGTTATCCTCGATTGGTAATCTTTGATTTAGCAGATTTCAGTTGCTTTTCGAGTTTGTTGACGACCTTGGGGAGGGCTTTATAGAAATCATTGCCTTCAACCTGAGATGTGAGCTTCTTTCCAAATGCCATTATCCTTATATCTATGATTTTAAGGTTACCATTTTCTTCAAGGATAATTTCTCCAGACATCTTGTCCTCGTTGTATTTTTCAAGATGGTTCACTTCTTTGAGGGCAAATTCACGAAGTTTGTCACTGGCTTCAAAGTGACGGGCTGAAAATGTGATGTTCATCGCTCACTCCATTTCTTTGTCTGCACGCGGATGAGCCTGCTTATATATATTGCGCAAGCGTTCAATACCGACGTGCGTGTATTGTTGAGTTGTACTAAGGTTGCTATGTCCGAGCAACTCCTTTATCACGCGAATATCCGCACCACCCTCCAGCAATTGCGTGGCATAAGCATGACGCAAAGCATGAGGATTATCGGCGGATTGTACTGAAGATTTCCTGAGGCATAGCTTGACGCGACGAGCAATGTCGCGGGTTGTCAATTGCCTGCCATTCCTACTCAGAAATACGTAACCAGAGTCCTCTTTACCTCCAAGGAGTTCACTTCGGATGTTGAAATATTCAGATAATGCGGTTTTTGCATGAATTGTGAGTGGGATTTCGCGCTTTTTATTGCCTTTCCCTACCACTGAGATGAAATTTTCGCGAATTGAGCTGATTTTTAAATTTGCTAACTCAGACAATCGCACCCCAGTTCCAAAAAATACCTCAAGGATCGCAAAGTCGCGAATTTCTAAAATTGAACTGGGCTCATTTCCATCAAGAACTTCAGTGATTGTCTCCAGAGACACCATTGCAGGCAATTCACGCTTTTCTTTGGGCGGAATAATCAGATCCGCAGGATTGCTGGCGATCTCGCCAATCCGCAGTAAAAAACGGTAAAGACTCTTGATGGAGGCAAGTTTTCTGCCGACAGTTCGCGGAGAATTTCCCTTCTGATGCTGAAAATAGATAAAATCGCGAACGTCCCGAAAATCTGTCTGGGTAATGTTTCTGCTTTTCTCGTTCAGCTTCGTAATAAACTCATCGAGATCATTCCTGTAGGCTCGAATGGTGTTCGGGCTGTAACGGTTGACCTTCTCTAGTTCGTTTAGAAACTGAGCAATAATTTCATCATTCGCTTTCGTCTTCGTCTTTCCGCCATGCACATTGACTACAGTATTGGTATGACCCTTTGGTCTTGGTGGATTTCTTGAAAATTGTTGGCGCTTTGCACTGGGGGCATGGTCCCGCTAACGGCGCATCCCAAGTGATGAATTTGCAGTCTGGATAAGCGCTACAGCCGTAGAATGTGCCTTTCTTGCCTTTTCTCTCGGAAAGTTCACCTTTACAATCAGGAACAGGGCATTTCAATCCAATTGTAAATGGCAAAACGCCTTTGCAGGTTGGGTAATCACTGCACCCGTAGAATTTCCCGAATCTTCCCTCACGAAGAAGCATGTTCTTTTCACACTTCGGGCATTTAATATCCACCTCAATTGGCGCAACCTGATTGATATTTTCGGCGTATTTGCATTTAGGATAGCCTGAACAGGAGATGAACTTGCCCATGCGTCCCCAACGATAGATAAGCTCTTCGCCACAATTCGGGCATTTCTTTCCAACAGGTTGGTTCACGAGACCTTTTTTTAGCTCGGCGTAATTCTTGTTTGCGTCTTCCAGAGCGACATTAAAGGGATCGTAGAATTCTCGAACGACTTCGACCCAGCCTTTGCCGGTTTCGATCTCGTCAAGTTTTTCTTCCATCTGAGCGGTGAAAGCAACATTAAACAAATCGGGAAAGCGATCAACCAGCACTTTATTCACAGTCTGTCCGAGTTCAGTCGGCGCCATCGCCTTTTCAAGCCGATCTACATATTTTCGATCAAACAAGGTTGAAATGATGGCTGAATATGTGCTCGGTCTGCCAATTCCAAGTTCATCAAGCTCTTTGACAAGGCTGGCTTCGGTGAACCGTGCTGGTGGTTGAGTGAAATGCTGTTTGGAGATCAGTTCATCTATTGTCAGCGGCATCCCAACTTCAAGATTGCTGGGGATGTCCTGATTTCCATCACCATTGCCATTGGTAGTTTTAATATCCCCATAGACATGTAAAAATCCAGGGAAGGTAATGATCTGCCCAGATGCGCGGAAATCTATGCCCTTGCCGTCGTCAATAAGAATGGTCGTAACATCATAGCTGGCAGGTTTCATCTGCGTGGCAACGAAACGCCGCCAGATGAGCTCGTAGAGTTTGTAATCCTGTGGTGTTAGGAAACGCTTGACTCTTTCAGGCGTGAAATTTACGTCCGTTGGGCGAATGGCTTCGTGGGCATCCTGAACCGCGCCCTTTTTATTCTTGAATCTTCGGATAGATGTCTGAAGATATTCTTTGCCAAATTTTTCGGTGATGAAATTTCTGACGTTGGTGTTGGCTTCATCTGAAATACGTGTTGAGTCTGTTCTCATATAGGTAATGAGACCAACCCGACCTTCACCGCCGAGCTCAATGCCTTCATATAATTTCTGCGCAATAGCCATCGTTCGTTTGACCGGAAATCCATGACGACGCGCGGCATCTTGCTGAAGTGTGCTGGTGATGTATGGAGGAGCTGGATTGCGGCTCTTTTTGGTCTTCTGAATGTCCGTGATCTTGAAGGCGGAAGAATTTATCCGATCTTCAAGTTTTTTTGCAGTCTCTTCATCTGGAATCTTTGCCTTTTCATCATCAATTTTCACGAGCTTTGCGAGGAATGGATCGCATTTTTCTGCACGGAAAAGGCTGTCAAGCGACCAGTATTCTTCCTTAATGAAAGCATCAATTTCTACTTGGCGTTCACAGATCATCCGTAGAGCGACAGATTGCACTCTTCCCGCTGATAGCCCACGAGTGATGGTTTTCCAGAGAAGCGGACTGACTTTGTAGCCAACGAGGCGGTCTAATACCCTTCTAGCCTGCTGAGCGTCAACCTTGCAAATGTCAATTTTCCCGGGTTCTGAGAGGGCTTCCTGAACTGCCTTCTTGGTGATCTCGTTAAATGCGATTCGCCAGATTGATTTCGTGGAGGTTTTAGAAATAACATTGTTGATATGCCACGCTATGGCTTCACCTTCACGGTCAGGGTCAGTTGCAATGTAGATCACCGAAGCTGTGGATGCTGCTTTTTTTAGGTCGTTAATGGTTTTCGTTTTTCCCGGCAGGTTGACATATTCCGGTTGAAAATTATTTTCAACATCAACGCCAATTTTCTTCTGCGGGAGATCAATAATATGACCACCACTTGCTTTTATGTTAAATTTCATCCCGTTTGGAGGGACTGTGCCATCAGGCAATTTTCCTGAATAAGTCGCCAGATACTTGCCAAGTGTCTTAGCCTTTGTAGGACTCTCCACAATAACAAGAATTTCAGCCGCCATCATCTTACTAGTCATAGTGTATTATGTATCTAAAGTTCTTTGTGAATTAATTTTATTGCAGAATATCTGTGGGCATTTTCAGATAAACTGCACGTCCTTGAATTGGAAACTCCAAATCCTGTTCTAAAAGTGAGGAAGCCACGAAGTTTTTAATGTCCTCGGCAGAAATCTTTCTTCCGCCCAAGAGCACAGCTTTCTCAATAATATTATCCATTTCACCAAGCGTCAGCACATCAAGCTCACGCAACTCGATTAAATAGCCATACGCTTCAGGAGACAAAACACTCTGCTCCGTTTCGTGTAAAATGCGAAAGGATTTGGAATCAAAAATGTCTGCAAAGATAGCGCTTTTTTTTATCTCAAGCTTACTGTAGTACCAAAACAGAGCAGTCTCAATTTCTTGCTTAGTGTATCCTAACCCAATCAAATCGTCCGTCAGAGGTTCGAAATCTTCCTGATTTAAACCACCTTCTGGAAATTGTCTGAGCAAAATCACCAATATCTCAACAATATGTCTTTCCATTAACTTCTCTAATGTGTGGTGTATTAAATACGACCGCAACAGTTTTTGAATTTCTTCCCACTTCCACAGGGACATGGATCATTTCTGCCAACTTTCTGAGCAACGCGAATTGGCGCTTTTTTACCAGACTGTTGCGCCTGCTGGTTCTCGTCGCTTAAATCATTAGCGCTGGGTCCTTTGGCTTCTGATTTGACATAGGACAAATTCCTAGTCGATGGTTTTCGCTCTTCCCTGGATTCTTTTATGAGCGAGTTGAATATGATACGTAAGGTGTCAGCGTTTGTTGCATCCAACATCACGGTAAACATCTCATAGCCTTCGCGCTTATATTCAATCAGGGGATCTTTTTGTCCATAAGCCCGAAGCCCCACCCCTTCTTTCATCTGATCCATATCAAAGAGATGGTCTTTCCACTTGTCATCAATCACGCGCAAGGCGACAAATCGCACATAAGGGAAGAAGCGATCCTCACTGTACAATGTACATCGTCTTTCAAACGCCTTCATACCTTCTTCGATCAGAAAATCCTGCCAATGCTCAGGTTTTGACAATTGTCCCCACTTTTCTTCCGGTGGAGCGCCAATCTGGAGATGTCGTCTGAGCCTGAGTTTGATTTCTTCCTGATTCCATTGGTCTGGCGCAAAGTGTGGGTCGGCGTACATTTCGAGTAATTCCACAATATAATCTTCGATAATCTCTTTAACAACATTCCGTAAATCTTCATCAAAAAGAATGGAACGTCGGCGAGTATAAACGACCTCACGCTGCTGGTTCATCACATCATCGTATTCTAGAAGATGCTTTCTGATTCCGAAGTGATAAGCCTCCACCCTCTTCTGGGCACGTTCAATGGATTTCGTAATCAGTTGATGGGTAATGACCTCACCTTCCTTAGTGCCCAATCTGTCCATGATGCTGGCAATTCGCTCCGAACCGAACAACCTCATCAGGTTGTCTTCCAGAGAAAGGTAAAATATAGTTGCCCCAGGATCACCCTGACGACCAGATCGACCACGAAGCTGGCGGTCAATTCGCCGCGATTCATGACGCTCGGTGCCAATAATCTGAAGCCCGCCCTCAGCCTTGGATTTATCGCCCTCTTTGCCTTTCCAGCGAACTACTCCCATGCCTAATTTAATATCAGTTCCACGACCTGCCATATTTGTGGCAATGGTCACAGCGCCGGCTTGTCCAGCATATTTTACGATATCAGCTTCACTTTTATGGTGCTTGGCATTCAGAACATTGTGCTTAATGCTCTGTCGTCTGAGCATTCGTGACAAAGTTTCAGACACTTCCACGCTGGCTGTTCCAACAAGGACTGGAAGATTCTCATTGTTTAGTTCCTGAATCTCCTCAATAATAGCATTGTATTTCTCTCGGCGAGTCTTAAATATCACGTCATTATGATCGACACGGTTTATCGGTTCGTTTGTGGGGATAACTGACACTTCAAGCTTGTAAATATCCCAGAATTCCCCTTCTTCCGTCTCGGCAGTACCGGTCATACCTGCAATTTTTGTGTAAAGTCGGAAGTAGTTCTGCAAGGTGATGGTGGCGATGGTCTGAGTTTCACCCTCGACCTTTACGCCTTCCTTGGCTTCAATAGACTGATGCAACCCATCTGAATAGCGTCTGCCAGACATTAATCTGCCGGTAAACTCATCGACAATCATCACCTTGCCATCTTGAACAACGTACTCAATGTCCTTCTCGAACAGTGAATAGGCTCGGAGCAATTGGCTGATGTTGTGAATTCTCTCACTACGGTCGGCAAACAATATCTGCAATTGATCTTTTTTCTGAAGTTTCTCCTGATCTGTCAGACTTTCATCTTCTTCAATCACATGAAATTCTTCGACAAGATCAGGAAGAACAAACATTTCGGCATCCTGTCCTTCCAGTCTGCCGAGCATGTTGCGACCATCGTCGGTCAAGTCTATAGTATGTTGTTTTTCATCAATAACAAAGAGCAATTCTTCATCGAGCACATGAAGCTTTTTATCGCGCATGAGGTCATTCTCGACCTGTTGCATCTGGGCTTTAGTTCCAGTCTCGCCGAGTATTTTAATCAGCTTTTTATTCTTGGGAGCGCCGCGATGCGCCTTGAGCAACTTTCGCCCAATCTTCCATGAATGATCTTGCTCCTGGTCATTGATGAGATTCTCAATATCGGTAATGAGATGGTTTGTGTTATTTCGTTGCGAGCGCACTAGCATCTCGACAGAAGGTTTCAGCTTGGCGTAGAGCTGGTCTTGCTTGCTTGCAGGGCCGGAAATAATCAGAGGTGTCCGTGCCTCATCAATCAGGACGGAGTCAACCTCATCGACGATAACGTAATGATGCTCGCGTTGAACTACGTGCTCCGGGGCAATTGCCATATTATCGCGCAGATAATCGAAGCCAAACTCATTGTTTGTTCCATAGGTTATATCACAGGCGTAGTTCTCGCGGCGCACTGGAGGTGTCATCTCGCCGAGAATTACGCCGACCGTTAAACCCAGAAATTTGTAAACACCACCCATCCACTCCGAGTCGCGCTGGGCAAGGTAATCATTTACAGTAACAAGATGAACGCCCCTGCCTTCAAGGGCGTTGAGATATAGCGGCATAATTGCCACCAGAGTCTTGCCTTCACCTGTCGCCATCTCAGTGATCTTGCCCTGATGTAGGACACATGCGCCAATTAACTGCACATCGTATGGTACCATATCCCAGACAGTGTCATTCCCAACTACCGACCATTTTTTTCCTATCAGGTGACGGCAAGCAGCTTTAACAAGTCCAAAAGCTTCAGGAAGTAAGTCATCTATAGTCTCACCTTCAGTAATGCGTTTCTTGAACTCTTCGGTTTTCAGTGGAAAATCTTCATCTTTAAGAGTCTGTTGATACTCTTCAAAATACCGATTAATTTCGGCAATCCTTTGAGTAATCTGCTTAAGTAATCGATCGTGTTTAGATCCAAAAAGATTTGACAGGATTTTCAACATAATTATTCTTAACCCTATTATTTCTAAAAACTAACTATCAGGAACCGCTAAACAGCCTCTCGCCAAACCGAGTGGGTAAGCCAGCATTCCATATCCTTTGCGCAGCCAACTCCACATCATATTGAACTCGGTGAAACGTCGCTTCGTTCCGCACATCGTCCCAAGCCACCCAACAAGCATCCGGATTTCCATCTCTGGGCTGTCCAACTGACCCGGCGTTCACAATAATTTTTGTCGAAGCACTTATCCCCGGCACGTGCGTATGTCCGATAAAAATAACACGCGGCTTCAGGTGGTTAAAGACTGGCGAAAGCGGATGATCGACATATAAGTAAGTCCAGGATTCAGGATCAATCGGAGTAGCATGAACAAACAGTGTGTCTTCTTTCTCGATGGTGTAGGGCAGTTGGCTCAGGAAGGCTTTGTTGTCGGGTGTGAGTGTGTTAAACGTCCATTCAATGGCTGTCCTTGCCTTTGAATTAAAGCGTTTGGATTGCTCCAAAAATACAGCAGCGGCATCATGGTTACCAAGTGCGCTGGGGATTGATTGAGACCGGATTATACTCACACAATCGTTTGGATCCGCACCGTAACCTACAATGTCTCCCAAACAGTAAATGCTGTCGATCCCTTGCGTTTTAATTGATTTTAAAACGGCTTCCAGGGCGACAACATTCCCGTGAATATCTGAGACAACCGCAATTTTCAAGAGCAGAATTAAGTTTGCGTGTTTATCTGAATTGTGCCATTTGTCAGATCGGAATAAACCGAATCTAGTATTCCATTCACAAAACGTCCGCTCTTTGAGGTAGAATACTTTTTGGCTACTTCAATGGCTTCATTGATTGTAACTTTAGGTGGAACGTCGGTAAAGTATAATAACTCCACCAATGAAAGCCGGATGACCAATCTGTCTATCAAGGCTATCCGGTGAAATTCCCAACGTTCGACTTTTGATCTTATCAAATCATCAATGTAGTCGCGATACGTATCTGAAAACGTGAGTAAACGCAACGTGTAAGATGGCGTTTTTTCGTTATTATTGACAAGCGGGTCACGCAACGCTTCATCAATACTACACTTACGGATATCTAACACGTAAGCAGCCCTAAGCGCTGTCTCACGCGCCAACCTACGTGTAGGTTGGCGCGTGATGTCAGCATCACCGATTTCGTTGACTGGTTCTGTGGTCAACTCAGTATCTATGTTTGTCAAATGCGTTTTACTTCTTTGTCACATAAGTAAGCCAACCGTGTGTATCGGGAAGCTCGCCATTTACATACTCGAAAAACCTGGTTTGTAACTTTTCAGTCACTGGGCCTCTGTGCCCTTCGCCTATTGTTATGCGATCAATTGACCGTATCGGAGTAACTTCTGCCGCTGAACCCGTAAAGAATACTTCGTCAGCAATGTAGAGCAATTCTCTGGGAATATTTGCTTCTCTGAGTTTAAGCCCCAATTCTTCAGCAAGCGTGAACATCGTAGCTCTTGTAATGCCTGGTAAGACCGATGCGCTTAGTGGCGGCGTGAGTAATTCGCCGTTTGTGACGACAAAAATGTTCTCGCCAGAGCCTTCGCTGACATGGCCGTTAGTGTCAAGCCCGATACCTTCAACATAGCCGTCGGCCATTGCCTCCTGCTTGATAAGCTGTGAATTCATGTAATTCGCGCTACATTTTGCCAATGCTGGCATTGTGTTGGCGGCAAGTCTGTTCCAGGAAGCAACGCGAACGTCCACTCCTTGAGCTAATGCTTCATCACCAAGGTATTTGCCCCAGTGCCACGCGCCTACAACGACTTCAATCGGGCACTTACCGGGAGCTACACCAAGGCTGTCGTAGCCACGAAATGCGATGGGGCGAATGTAGGCATCTTCCCATCCATTGATTTTTACAACCTGAACACAGGCATCGAAAACTTCATCGAATGAAAACGGGATTTTCATTCGATAAATTTTTGCGGAATTGAACAATCTTTGAATATGCTCCTGAAGCCGGTATATTGCCGAACCTTTAGGTGTGTTATAGCACCTAATTCCTTCAAATACGGCTGAGCCATAATGAACAACGTGGCTCATTACATGAATGTTGGCATCTTTCCAGTCAATATAACGACCTGAAAACCAAAGCTTTGCGGATTCATCAAAACCAGACATTTATCCTCCGTTAGTATCATCTGCCGAAAACTTGGCTGGCAATCACAATGTGCATAATCTCATT
Organism: uncultured bacterium; assembly: GCA_964484805.1. GTDB lineage: Bacteria > Electryoneota > AABM5-125-24 > Hatepunaeales > Hatepunaeaceae > CAZAGU01. Next base: position 9,125 of record CAZAGU010000014.1, on the reverse strand, counting down.
TGTGCCTTCATAAATCGTTGTGATCATCGAATCGCGCAAGAATCTTTCGACAGGATATTCTTTAATGTAACCGTACCCACCATGAATCTGAACCGCCTCACTGGCGGTTTTCACTGCAACTTCAGAGCAATATAATTTCGCCATCGCGGCTTCCTTAGTGAACCGTTCTTGCCGATCCTTCTTTGCTGCAGCTGAATATAACAAAAGCCGTGCTGCTTCTATTTCAGTTGCCATGCGGGCAATTTTAAACTGAGTAGCTTGAAAAGCTGCAATTGGTTTCTTAAACTGCACTCGCTCTTTTGAGTACTTCACAGCCTCTTCAAAAGCGCCTTGAGCGATACCGAGAGCTTGAGATGCTACACCAATTCTGCCACTATCAAGAGCAGTCAAAGCAATTTTGAAACCCATGCCCTCTGTGCCGATCATGTTTGCCGCAGGAACACGACAATCTTCAAACGATATTGACACTGTGTCAGTGGCACGGATACCCATTTTTTCTTCATGTTTGCCAATATTAAACCCGGGTGTGCCTTTTTCAATCATGAATGCCGAAGTACCTTTTGTGCCTGCTTTTAGGTCGGTTACTACAAAAGCCATCATCAAATCGCAACTATCACCAGAAGTGGTAAAATTTTTCGAGCCGTTAAGGATATATTGGTCACCATCTAATACAGCCGTAGTTTTCATTGCGCCTGCATCGGAGCCTGATTCTGGCTCAGTTAAAGAGAAAGCGCCTAATTTTTCGCCAGTAGCTATCGGTTTAAGGAACCGTTCTTTTTGTTCCTCAGTGGCAAATTTCTCAAGTGGATATCCAAGCAAAGAATTCTGCACAGAGACGATGATTGCTGTGGAGGCATCTACTCTTGCTAATTCTTCAACAGCAATGGCGTAGCTGATCATATCCAAGCCGGAACCGTTGTATTTTTCAGGAACAGTGACGCCCATGAAGCCCAGTTCGCCTAACTTTTGTACAAACTCGCCCGGAAAAATCCCTTTTTCGTCTCTCTCGGCAACGCCCGGAGATAGCTCCGCCTCAGCGAAATCACGAATCGTTTGACGGACCATGTCCTGAGTTTCTGAGTGTTTAAAATCCATTGTACACCAAACTTTAAGTTTTTAACTAGAAAATAAAACTCTCCCGCCGAAATCTGAAATCAATTATCCGGCGGGAAAGCAAGCATACCATGCACTAGAAGTTCCCTGAATAAATATAAGCTGAAGAAATCGAATCAGCAACTCAAACTCAGGGAATCCGATGATCATTGACGGTTCTTAGTACGTGTAAAAACCCTTGCCGGATTTTCTGCCCAGATGGCCTGCCGCAACCTTATTTCTTAGTAAGGGACACGGGCGATATTTGCTGTCGCCAAGGTCATGATGCAAAACTTCCATGATGGCGAGGCAGACATCCAAGCCAATAAGATCGGCGAGGAACAATGGTCCCATTGGGTGAGCCATTCCAAGCTTCATTACGGTGTCAATGGCTTCTGCATCAGCAACGCCTTCCATGAGGCAATAGACAGCTTCGTTAATCATCGGCATAAGAATGCGGTTTGCCACAAAACCTGGGAAGTCGTTGACTGTGACTGGAACTTTGCCCATTTGCTTGGCAAGATCATTGATGACAAGATTGATTTCGTCAGATGTTTCAAGGCCACGAACGATTTCCACCAGTTTCATCATCGGGACGGGGTTCATGAAGTGCATTCCGATGACTTGTGGAGCACGTTTGGTTTGCGCTGCCAGCGTCGAGATGGAAATTGACGAAGTGTTGCTGGCGAAAATGACGTGCTCGTCGCAAATTTCTTCAAGTTGCTTGAAGATGTTTTTCTTGACTTCAAGGTCTTCATAAACAGCTTCGATGACAATATCAGCGTCGGCGACATCTTTCATGTCGGTGGATGTGCTGATTCTTCCCATCATTTCGGCTTTGCCAGCTTCAGTCATTTTCTCTTTTTTGATCATCCGGTCGCAGTTTTTGCCGATTGTGGCAATTGCCTTGTCAATGAATTCTTGCTTAACATCAACAAGTGTAACATCAAAACCGGAAAATGCGCTGACATGCACAATGCCGTTGCCCATGGTTCCACCACCAATGACGGCGATTTTCTTGATTGCCATGTATTGACTCCTCTCTTTTTTTATAGCTTTTCGATTACTAAAGCAACTGCCTCACCACCGCCAAGGCAAATACCTGCGGTTCCCCACTGAACATCACGATCTCGCATTGCGTGAAGCAGTGTGCCAACAATGCGTGCCCCTGAACAACCAATAGGGTGACCTAAGGCAATAGCGCCACCATTGACGTTGACCTTTGCAGGGTCAATCTTCAGGAGGTCAATATTCACCAAGCCGACGACAGCGAAAGCTTCGTTAAGCTCAAATAAACCAATTTCTTCGACAGTTAACGTGCTACCATCTGCTTTCTTTGTTTTCGAAACAGCGCGTCTGATTGCTTCAGCAGGTGCGGTAGTGAACCATTCTGGGTCTTGAGCAAACGTGCCTTGACCATGAATTTTCGCCAGTGGCTTCAAGCCTTTCTTTGCGGCAAGTTCAGCATCCATAAGGACTAAAGCCGCAGCTCCATCATTAAGCTTTGAAGCGTTGGCTGCTGTGACTGTTCCATCTTTCTTAAATGCTGGGCGCAACTTTGGTATTTTGTCAAACTTTGCTTTGAATGGTTCTTCATCGGTATTGACGACGACAGGGTCACCTTTTCGTTGCGGAATCTCAACCGGTACAATCTCAGAATCAAACTTGCCACCGTTCATTGCAGCTTGGGCTTTTTTGTAGCTGTCTAAGGCAAACTCATCCTGCATTTCGCGCGTCAGCTTATATTCATCGGCACATATTTCCCCGCACATCCCCATGTGCATGTTGTTGTAGGGATCCCACAGTCCGTCAAAAATCATTCCATCCACCAATTTGCCATCACCCATGCGATAGCCAGAACGTGCTTTAAAAAGATAATATGGAGCATTCGACATGGATTCCATTCCACCCGCGACCACGATTTCGGATTCACCAAGCATGATCTGCTGAGTGCCGAGCATGATGGCTTTCATTCCAGAGCCACAAACTTTGTGAACAGTCATACAAGGTACTGAAGATGGAATACCTGCGAATATTGAAGCCTGACGGGCAGGGGCTTGCCCCACTCCACCTTGCAGAACTTGGCCCATGAGGACTTCGCTCACTTCTTCAGGTTTGACATTCGCTTTTTCAAGCGCTCCCTTAATTGCTGTCGCTCCAAGTTTAACAGCAGGTACAGATGCTAATGTTCCGTTAAACGATCCAATCGGTGTTCTGACTGCCGATACGATAACTACTTCTCGCATAGCTACTCCTTTTTTCTCTATTGTTAAAAATCTTCCCTGTTCAAAGGAATATATTTTCCTTGAAAAAGTCTTCCCAATGGCTTTCGGATGTTATGACAAAAAAAAGTGGTCCATCCCCCAATTTCAATCCGTCTAAGCCAAATTCGACGCTGTTCAACCAGTTTGCTAGGGTATTTATCGTAACTGGTAATTACATCTGGAGATACAGCATGTTCATTTGTTGAAAAAAGATCTCCAGCAAACAACAGGTTCTCACCTTCTTCTTGAAATAAAGCAACTTGATGCCCAACACTATGACCGGGTGTTGTGATTAATAAAACGCCCTCTAAAAGTCGCTGAGCGCCATCCAATGGTATGAGCTGACCGCTTATTATCAGGGGTTCAAAATCCTGAAACCGATAATCCTCAGCATCATCAACACTGGGATTCAGCGCATAATCTAACTCAGTCTTCTGTACAACATGAATGGCATTCGGAAAGACGGGCACAGGCAAATTATTTTCATCCCACCTGGTGCATCCTCCAACATGGTCGTAATGTAAATGCGTAAGGATGACAAAGTCAATGTCTGAGGGGCTGATACCAGCTTTTGACATTTTCTCCAGCATCGTGCGCGGCCGTTCTGATCCAAGCAATCCCAGTTCATCGTCAGAAAATTTATCGCCTAATCCCGCATCGACAAGCAGAGTTTTCCCGGAAATCCTGACAAGCAGTTGATTGACACCAATCATCAATCTTTTCTCTTTGCCAGCTTTCAGTCCAAGTGGGAAATCTTCGGCTGGGATTTTTATCCAACCATCCTGTAATGCAAAAAACTCCACTATCTACAAATCCTTACAACATCCGGGCGATTACCAATCGCTGAATTTCTGATGTGCCTTCACCAATTTCACAGATTTTCGCATCACGCCACATACGCTCAACCGGATAGTCACGACAAAATCCATAGCCGCCATGAATTTGAATTGCCATCTCAGCGCATTTAGTCGCTATTTCAGAGGCATACAGCTTGCCCATGGAAGCTTCTTTTATGTATGGCTTGCCAGCATCTTTCAACCGAGCGGCATTATAAATTAAATGGCGGGCAGCTTCGATCCATGTCGCCATATCTGCTAATTTAAATTGAGTCGCCTGGAATTTAAAAATAGGACGGTTAAACTGCTCACGCTCCTTTGAGTATCGCAACGCTTCGTCAAGAGCACCTTGTGCGATTCCCAGCGCCATTGCTCCGATTGAAATTCGGCCGCCGTCAAGGATGTGCAGGAATTGTTTGAAGCCTTCTCCCTCTTTGCCAAGCAGATTTTCGGCAGGGATTTCGCAGTCTTCGAATAACATTCCGGCAGTGTCAGAACCTCGGATGCCCATTTTATTTTCTTTGCGATCAATGGAAAATCCTGGTGTGCCTTTTGGAACTAAAAACGCACTGATGCCTTTGGTTCCTTTGGATTTATCTGTGACAGCGGTAAAACAATGGATGTCAGAAACGGAAGCGTTAGTGATGAATCGTTTTGAGCCATTGATGATGTATTTGTCACCATCTTTTCTGGCTGTGGTCTCGGTTCCGCCAGCATCAGAACCGGCATTAGGCTCTGTGAGTCCATAGGCACCCAAGATTTCGCCAGTGCATAATTTAGGCAACCATTCCTGCTTTTGAGCTTCGTTGCCAAATTCAAAAATCGGCGAAACACCCAATGAAACATGAGCGGCAAGTGTGATGCCTGTTGAAGCACAAACTCTTGAAAGTTCTTCCACAGCGATGGCATAGCTAAGAATATCCATACCTGCGCCGTCATATTCCTCTGGGAAAATTATCCCCATTAAGCCAAGCTCGCCCATTTGCTTAACGGTGTCCCACGGAAACTCACAAGTAACGTCAATTTCAGCAGCTTTCGGTTTTACCTCGTTCTGTGCGAAATCACGCACCATATCCCTGAGCATTTCCTGTTCTTCACTTAAAAACATTTACCCCTCGCTTTTTTCTTTTGAACACTTTTACATGCTAATTCGGAAAGCAATTCTATGGAATGGACAATCCGTATTGGTTCTAAATTATTGTTCTTACGGGTTGTGCGTAACCGTAACGCGCAACCCGGTGAACCGACAAGCACAGTCTTAGCGCCGGAATCAATGGCATTCTGTAGTTTTCTGCTGGCAATTTTCCCCGAGTCCTCTTTATGCAGAAAAGCGTAACTACCTCCGAATCCACAGCAATGCTCAGATTCAGCCATCTCAATGATTTCCAAGCCGTTGATTCTGCCTAATATATCCCGCCAATTTGCTCTTCCTTCTAGGTAGTGAGTCGAATGACAGGAATCATGAACAGTGACTTGCAGGGCGGTCGTTTTAAATGATAACCACCCGGAATCACATAGGATGTGCATTAATTCACCTAATTGCAGAACCTTGCGGGAAAATTTCTCAGCATTAGCAAATCCTTCTTTTTCCCCTGAAAAGATTTCCTTGTAATCATTTATCATCGCTCCGGCGCAAGTTGCATCGCACGATGTAATGTAATTTGTATCTAAATCGTCAAAAACCTTAATAGTGCGTCTAGCCAATTTCCTGGCTACACCCCAGCTTGCATTGTTAATCGCTGGAGCTCCGCAACACACTTGTTTCTTAGGAATAATAACTCGAAAACCCGCCATTGTCAATATCTTGATCGCTGCGTCTGCCACTGTCGGCGCATATAAATTCACACTACAGCCCAACAGTAACCCAACTGAACCATGCTCCTCGCCGACAGCCGGATATTCTTCCTTCAGCAAATGCAAAAATGGCGCGCCTTTGGCAGGAAATGGAATGAGAGCATCCAGATTAACGCCACCATCTTCTCCCGCCGTCTGTCCAAACCATCCGCCGACTCGAGTGATTGCCCTGAAAATGAAAGGGCTCCCGATAGTCACCGCCAAGCCAATTTTCTTCATTCGGCTTGTACTTGATAAATTCCCCAAGTCCTGCCGCGCCGCCGTCCACAGTTTCTCGGTTTGAACTCCCGAAGGGCATATTGATTGACAGGCGTAACAGGTTAAACAATCATCAAAGAGCTCGGTAATTCTTGCTGAAGGTTCAATAGAGCCTTCGAGCATATCTCGCAACATGATAATTTTACCGCGCGCGGTTTTGCCCTCATGATGATCGGCTAAAAAAGGCGGGCAAACTGATTGGCATAAACCACAGTTAACGCATTTATAAAGCTCGTCCTGATGGAGCCGGACTTCATTCAGGATCGGCTTTTGTTTGGTCATCCACAGCCTCAAATTCAACAAGTACTTCACCACCGCCAACCTGCTGACCAGCTTCGACATTGACCGAAGAAATGACAGCGTCTCGCGGCGAGCGGACTTCGTTTTCCATTTTCATAGCTTCGACAATCACTAGGGTCTGACCGGTTTTCACAGATTCGCCTTCTTCAACCATGACTTTGATAACCGAGCCCGGCATGGGTGACATGATGTTATCCTCCGTCCCGCCGCCGCCAGCGATGGCATCGGAATCCTGCCGGGTTACATCCTGAAATGTCCAGTGCCTGCCGTTAGTATGAACATAAACAGTATCTTTGTCACGAAAGACATAACACTTTTGAAGTGTCTCACCCTTTTGGATAAGGTACATTTGTTGCTTGTTAAAAACAACAGGAAACTCAGCTTCATTGCCATCTATATTGATTTTCAGCGTAGCAGATGAGAAATCAATATCCGCCTCGATGAGGTCATTGTTATGGAGTAATTTCCTTCTCATTTCACTCCTCCGGTGCAAATTTCCCACTGTCCGACAGTTTGCCATGGTTCTGGATTCGCTGAAACGCCGTCTGAGCTGTCATTTGCTTGATTTTGGCTTTTGGCAATGGATGCCAAGCCTAAACCAAGCATGAGTTCATCATCCTTCGGCAAATCTGGCTTCCAATCGGGTAGATGCTCTTCCAGAAATCCGATATGTAGATTTCCTGCTTTAAAGTCTGGATGCTCCAAAACAGCTTTCAAAAAATCCGTGTTGGTGGTTAAGCCAAGTATTGCCATCTCGTTGAGGGCTAAAACAGCTCGCTTGATTGCTCCGGCTCGTGAAGAGGCGGTTGCGATCAGCTTACCTACGATGGGGTCGTAATAAACCGTCACTTCATCACCAGATTCTACACCACAATCAAACCTGACTCCGATCCCCGTTGGATTCACCATCAGATGCGCCACACCTGCGGCTGGAAGAAACCCTGCGGCGGCATCCTCGGCATAGATTCGGCACTCAACCGAATGCCCTCGCTGAGATAAGCTCTCCTGTGTCCATGACAACTTTTCTCCCGCAGCGACTCTGATCTGCTCAACGACAAGGTCAACTCCCAACACCTCTTCGGTGACCGGGTGTTCAACCTGAATGCGAGTGTTTACTTCAAGGAAAAAGAAATTACCGTCACCATCAAGAAGAAATTCGACAGTGCCCGCATTGGTGTAGTTTGCGGCTTCAGCAACGCGGACAGCCGTTGCGCCCATTCGGGCACGAAGCTCATCGGTCAAGGCTGGAGATGGAGTTTCCTCGATAATTTTCTGGTGCCGACGTTGAATCGAGCATTCCCGTTCAAACAAATGCACCCGATTGCCATGATTGTCGCCAAATATCTGAAATTCAATGTGGCGCGGACGTTCAAGGAATCGTTCGAGAAACACCGTCGGATTACCAAACGCATTCATCGCCTCTCGCCGGGCTCCCTCGATTGACGAGATGAAATCTTTAGGATCGCGAACGACCCGCATTCCCTTCCCGCCACCACCGCCAGCAGCTTTTATCAAGACAGGATAGCCGATTTTTAACGCTTCACCCGCCATCTGCTCGTCGGTAAGGTTTGGAGTGTCCACACCGTCAATCACAGGCACACCAGCCGCGGACATCGTCTGGCGTGAGGCTACCTTGTCGCCAAGTAAGGTAATTGCGTCCGGAGATGGGCCAATAAACACTAAGCTTGCATCAGCACATGCTTGAGCGAATGAGGCATTTTCGGCAAGAAATCCATAACCGGGATGAATGGCATCGCAGTTTTTGCTTTTAGCGGCGTTGATGATGTTTTCTTGCTTGAGATAGCTCTCGTTTGGCGTAGCAGGACCTATCAACACTGCTTCATCTGCCTCACGAACGTGCATTGCACCAGCATCAACTTCAGAAAACACTGCGACCGTAGGAATGCCTAACTCACGGCAGGCATGAATGATGCGGATCGCTATCTCGCCTCGGTTAGCGACCAATATTTTATTAAAGTATTTTTTCAACTTATTTACTTATTTACAGTGTGTGAAACAAAATAAGCTACTTGATCCAGCTTGGTTTCCTTCGTTGTAGGAATGCAGATGTTCCTTCCTGTCCTTCAGGACTGGTGCGAAGTCTGGCAATCATTTTCGCAGTGTAATCAATGTATTCCTCACGATCCATTGAGGGAACCGACCTGACGAGTTCCTTCGCCATGGAAATTGCTTTCGGCCCTGAGCTTAGCAACCTTCTGACAATATCATCGACTTCTTTGTCCAGCTTTCCCTCTTCAGCAATGAAGTTCAGCAGTCCATAGCGCTCAGCCTCGAAAGCATAGACCCGCCTGCCGGAAATGAATAATTCCCTAGCTCGAGATTCGCCAACTTTGCGAATTACATAAGGACCGATGCAGGCAGGGACTAAGCCGATTTTTACTTCGCTGAATGTAAAAAAGGAAGCTTTGTCGCCTACGGCAATGTCGCACGCGGCAACAATTCCAGAGCCGCCGCCGATAGTTGCGCCATTCACACGGGCTATAGTCGGTTTAGGGCATTG
>CAZAGU010000013.1:0-35234 GCA_964484805.1 uncultured bacterium | reverse complement strand
GATGTTAACTAAAGAAGTAACAAAGAGTATCATCAGGAAATTGTTAGTTGGAGAAGATTATCGCATCGAGATCGTTACATTAATCAATGCTGAATTTATGCAATTTGTTTTTGATTTCTTCAAAAAAGTCGTTGATGCCAAACTCAGGTCAAATGACATCACCGTTGATTGGTATAAAACTGAATTACTCTCTGATAAACTTCCCTCAGAGGAGATAGCTATTAATGCTGGTCTCAATAAAAAGACAATCTCTAACATGTACAATACCGCTCGTAGAGAGATTGTGTTAGAGGCTTCTTATGCTCACTACGATCAGCTACTAGCTTTGATCAAGGACTTAACTGATATTGAAGAAGATTTCAATGTGAAATTGACCATTAAAATGGGAGACGTGTCTGTTGATCTAAATATTTCCGAAAGCCTCATTGTGATTAACACACTTGCAGTAAAACGTGCTGCTTTACGAGGCGGACTTTGGAGCACAGCAGGAAAGAGAGTCGAAAAGCCGTTAATGGAGACGCTTTGCAAATTATTTGGGGTTTCAGAAAAATCCTATAGTATTAAAGCAAAATCGAAAAAGAAAGAAGTAAAATATGAGAGAGAAATTGATTTTTACTTACATTCAGCTAAAAATCAATACAAATGTGAAGTGAAGCTTATGGGAAAAGGTAATCCGGAGAGCGCAGATGCAGTGATTGCGCGCGCAAGCGATGTTTTTGTAGCTGATAAACTTTCGGACATGAACAAAGCGCAACTCGATGATCGAAAAGTGGAATGGATAGAATTAAGATGTGAAAATGGTTATTTGAGATTTGAGCAAATCCTAAAACAGTTGGATATTCCATTTACAAAAAATGGCTTGTTCACTCAGGAAGAGCTTGAAAATATCCTAAACATTGTTTTGAATGATAGATAGTATCAACTATTTGATACACCAAAACAACCACCAGCCCCTGCCGGCATTGCGGTAAGGGTCGGTCGAAATCATTCAATTAGGCGGTGTTGGCGAAGCTTCATGCCGTTACTCATTCCCACGCAGGAGCATGGGAACAAGGTGGAAAATATCAATCTGGGTTCCCGGTCAAGCTCGGGAACGAGGAGGGGATGAATGCGGTGGATACCAGCCTTCGCTGGTATGACATAAGGAAGAATGACCTGATTGGACGTTTTTAAAGCCTTGGATTCCAGCCTTCGCTGGAACGACAGTGTAGGGGGCGTTTGGCGCGCTCAAATATTGTGGCGGTGTTTCTCGAACTTTTATGAGATTGCTTCGGCACTTCGCTGCCTCGCAATGACGAGTTTTACCCCGGAATGCGGTCGCTTCCGGGCTACCGCTCAGTGAAAAGTGTGCGGTACTTCAGTCTTCCGAAACTTCAGAAAAATGCTCCTGCCAGCAATGACCAACACATAAAAGAAGCCAGCGATAATGATAATCACAGGTCCCGTCGGTAAATCCAGCGAATAACTCACGCCCAGCCCCAGCACAATGAACAACACACAGAATATCACCGCGCCGATCATCATCTGCCATAAATGCCGCACGAAATACCCCGCCACTGCCGGAGGAATCGTCATCAGCGCGATTACCATCACGATGCCAACGATGCGAATTAACATCACCACCGATAGAGCCGTCAACGCCAGCAAGAGAAGGAAATAATAATCAACATTGATGCCACGAAGCCGAGTAAATTCGTCATCAAAGCAGACTGCCAGAAATTTATGGTAAAATAAAATTCCCACCAGCGCAACGACTATATCCAAAATGATAATCGCCCAGATGTCGGCTTTGGTTATCAGCAGAATATTTCCGAAAAGGTAGCTCATCGGGTCAACGTAGCCGGGCGTTTTTGCGAAAAATAATAGTCCGATTGCCATGCCGATTGCCCAGATCACGCCGATAACCGTGTCTTCGCGTTGTTTCCCACGAAGAACCACCACGCCGATAATTCCAGCCGAAGCCAATGCCGCGAAGGTCGCACCAATCATCGGATCCAGCCACGTAGCGCCAATTTTATATTGCAGATACATGGCAATGCCAATGCCGCCGAGCACACTGTGCGATATGGCGCCAGCGATGTAACTGATGCGCCTGGCCACCACATACGAGCCTACGATGCCAAAAGCAAAGCCAGATAATACTCCCGCAATCAGTGCCAGGCGGAGAAATTGGATGTCGGGATTGGCAACAGCCTGAAAGAAATCAGTCATGGTCGTGGGTCGCGTTGTTCAAGTGTAGATCGTGGCGGATCAGCTTAACACTCTCACCATACATATTGCTGATTGTGTCGTTTTGAATGTCGCTGGTGGGGTGAACGATGACCTTCTTGTTCACGCATATAACCTTTCCCACTTGCGCTGAAACAAAGCTGACATCATGCGACACCATGAGCATCGCCATTTCCTTATTTAGCTCAACCAGAGTTTCAAACAATTGATTCTCGGCGACTGCGTCAATGTTAGCGGTGGGTTCGTCCAACAGCAGAAGCTTAGGATCAGACACCAGCGCGCGAGCGATTAACACCCGTTGCCGTTGTCCGCCAGAAATTTCTGAAAACAAGGAATTCTTAAGGTTCTCAATTCCCATCCGCTCCAGTGCGCGGTCAACTTTATGATAGTCCGATTTACTGAATCGGAAAAATCTGCCGAATCCAAGCCGTCCCATTGAAACAACTTCGCTGACCGTAATCGGAAACTGTGGGTCGAATTGGATATGTTGCGGCACGTAGCCGACCAGCCGACGGTTGACTTCTGGAGACGCGCCAAACAACTTAATAACGCCGGATTTTGGGCGGAGAATTCCTAAGATCAGCTTGAGAAGTGTAGTTTTTCCACCGCCGTTGGGGCCAACGATGGCGCTCAGTTCTCTGGCATTAACTGTCAGTGATACATTGTCGATGATGATTGCTGAATTGTAGGAAAACGAAACGTTCTCCAGACTCAGGATAACATCATTATTTGCATCTTCAGCCAAGATTCTCCTTCCAGAAGGTAGTCAAGTTGAGACTGTTGAAAAACTAGAATCCTCATTCCCAACTTGATTGGGAATCCAGTTTTAAAAGTTTTTACGTTAATTTCAATTGAGCTATCATCAGTAACTTACTGGATTCTGTTCACCAAAGGTGAACAGTGGCAAGCCAAAGACCCGCCTTCGCGGGAATGACAGCGGGATGGTATTAATATTTCGCTAATGCCTCTTATTCAACAGTCTCAACCTACCTGATTCTTAAATGATTGCAAAATCTCCGTTCCAATCATTTGAAGGTTTTGCAGTATATCTTCCAAAAGTGGATCAATGGCGACCACTGTGCCGTCAATGGCTTTGGCGATTGCCTGAGCAGTATTGGAATCAAATTGTTTTTGAACGAAAAGAATTTTCACATTGTCGTGCTTCGCCAGTTCAATCACAGACAGTATTTGTTTTGCTGAAGGCGATTTGCCTTCAATCTCAACTGCCACCTGTTTTAAACCGTAGCTGTCCGCAAAATAGCCGAAGGCGGGATGAAACACGTAAAATGAACTCCCGCGGTACTGATCCAACGCAGTATGCAGTGAATCATTCACAGCATGAAGTTTTGCCAGATACTTCAGCAAATTGGCGTTGAAATCGCTGGCAAATTGTGGATAAAGCTCAGACAGTCTGCGAGTTGTCGTGTTCGCTAATGTTTCAATTTGCGCCACTCCCAGCCATACATGCGGGTCAACGGTTTCATCGTGGCTGTCATGTGCATCATGGTCGCGAGCATCGCTGGTGATGAAGTGCCGTTCAACGATATTTTCAGCCATGTTTGCAATGTGCAGAGATGAATTCTGCAACTGAATCTTTGATAGCAGTTGGTCTTCAAACGGCATGTTTATGCTGAAAAAAACATGCGCCTGCGTCAATCTCATCAATTGGCGTGGAGTGGGTTCGTAATTGTGAGGCGAAGTGTTTGCTTTAACCAGCGATTCCACCTGAACATGATCGCCGCCAATGCTCTTCACAATGGACATCTGCGGCATTATGCTGACGAACACCTGAATTTTGTCTTTATCTCGTTGCATCTGTGACGGGTCGGCAGATTTTTTCTGACAGCCGATGATCGTCAGTGAAACGAATAATGCCATGGTGAACAACAGCACAGTTACTAATCTTGGCATAAACAACTCTTACAAAACATTGATTGGAATACCCTTGTTGATTTTTTCGAGCAAGGATAAATCATGGGCTTTCAACACCTGCAACATATCTCGCACCCAGCGCATGCTGCAATCCTGATTGCAAGTTCTAAGTTCATTTACTGTATTGCAGTACCCCGGGCAGGTCTCTTTCCCATAGTTTAGCGTCTCACGCACAGGACCTTCGTAGAGATCTTTGAATGTGGCAACTTTAATCGCTAAAGTAGTGCCGCAATCTGGCTTCATGTGGGTGAACAGATAAAGTCCTTCGTCTGGTGTGCCGAGAGTGGCTTGATAGCCATTGACAAATAGGCTGTCGTCTTCAACAAAAGCTTGAATCGTTTCCCAATCAGTCAGGCACATCTGACAGGTTTTAAACACACTCAATCTTGAAATCCTCATGTTTGCATACGATGACCGGGGCGAAGCACTCTGGGCATTTTTTCACCATATGATGTTTGTTGAATGTTTCCCAATGTTTTTGCTGATCCGCAGTCAACACCCCAGTGCCGTTACAAAGTGGGCAGATGTTTTTCAAAGCCATTAAAATGGCAATGCGGATGAATTCAGAGCGATTCTCGATTCCGTCAAGCGAATCAATCAGGCTCTTATCAGCTTTAAATGTGATGATGTTTTTTTTCAACTTATCCATGTTTCTTCTCCAAAGAAGTGTATAAGATAATACGAAGTATTATCACTCGCAACGGAAATTTAGACAAAAATAATTCGCAAATAAAATTATTCTGCCTCGATTACGGGATTGACTAATTTTCCAATGCCATCAATCTCCACGGTGACTGTGTCGCCGGGTAGAATCGCACCAACACCCGATGGGGTTCCTGTCGAAAGGATGTCGCCTGGGTCGAGAGTTATAGTGCGGGTTATTATCTGCATCAACTCAGGAATTTTCCAGTGCATGTCGTTTAGTGAACCGTCCTGCTTGACCTGATCGTTCACTTTGACAATGATTCGTTTGCTGTCAAGGTGTCCGGCTTCATCTGGGCTGATAAGATGCGGTCCAACAGGCGCGAATGTATCCAATGATTTCGCGGCGTACCAGGGCCATTTATTGGCGGCGAGTTCGCGTTGGAATTCACGGGCTGTAACATCATTGACAATTGTCAGCGAATGGATGTAATCCCAGGCGTTTTCAGCTCGCACGTACTTTGCTTTTTTCCCAATGACCACACCAAGTTCGCCTTCGTGATCAACACGTCCTAAAAATGTAGGTACTTCGATAGCCTGCCCATAGCCGATGGCGCAATTTGACGATTTGCCAAAATAAACAGGACGATCTGGGAATTCATTGCCACCTTCACGGGCGTGTTCTTCCCAGTTACGAGCAACGCAGACAAATTTTCCCGGACGAACCGGCAATAGAGGCGTGGCTTCGTTGATGTCAATTGTGAACCGATCCAATGAACCTGCCTCTTCCAAATACTTCCGGATCGTTTCCGGGTCAAGCAAACCCAGCGTCAGAAAATAGGTGATCCAGCGCGCGGACAATTCCGCCATTGCGGCAGGAAGATGATGAGTCGCGGAAAGGATTTCACCATAGTCTATCCAGCCGTCTCCATTTTCAATGGCAAGAACAGCCTTGTTCGCAATTTCAAATCTGGCAAATTTCATCGTTCACCTTTCATGTTAAGATGGCTTTGTATAAGAATGCACTTTCTTTTCTTCAGTTGCGTTTTATCGCGGTGATTTCTTCTCCCATACGCACCTATCCCAGAGAGGACATTCGCCGCATTTGGGTTTTCTGGCGGTGCAGATTTCTCGCCCGAATCTAAGAATATTCAGATGAAAAGGTGCGGCTCTATTCTTGGGCATGTTCGGCTTAAGTTGGTAAAAAGTACTTTCAGCGCTGGCAGATGGCTCAACCCAGCCTAGTCGTTTGGAAATCCGATGAACATGAGTGTCAACAGGGCATAAATCTCGATTTAATGAGAATGCCAAAGTAACAGCCGCTGTTTTGACACCAATACCTTTCTGAGAGGACAAAAGCTTAATGGCATCTTCATCATTCATATCTTGCACCGGGTCGATATGGAACCCGCCGAACGTCTGCTCAACCCACGCCAGAATGCTTTTCATTCGTTCTGATTTCTGGCGAAACAAACCAGCAGGGCGAATGGCTTCCATAATCTCGTTAACATCAGCGCTAGCGACTTCAGCCCAAGTTTGCCATCTTTCGCGTAATCTTGAGTACGCCAGATCTCGGTTTCGGTCGTTGGTGTTCTGAGACAGCAACGTCAACATCAGCTCGTCAATGGGAGCTTTGCGCTTCCAGACCCTAACGCCGTATAGCTTTTCTAAAACGTCTGCAACATGTTTTAGAGCCAAGGCTAAATTTGCATCAGTTAATTCTGGCATGTATTTAATTGCTGAACTCATCTGCCGATGACTGCGCGGCGAAGTTTATCCAAATCGACGGGCACCGCTCCTACTTCAGCAATCACAACGCTTGCAGCCCATGTGGCAAGTATGGCGGCCTCCTGAATTGTCGCTCCACTGGCGAGCGCTGTCATGATGGTGGCGATCACCGTATCGCCAGCGCCAGATACATCATGAACACTGTGCGCTTGAGTGGGAATATGATCAATGCCATCTTCACTGAACAGGGTCATGCCAGCCGATCCGGCAGTAACCATCAAGTATTTAGCCTCAAGCTTTTTGAATGCCTGCTTGCCAAGATCGAGAAACGCCTCGCCAGGTTGTAATTGTCTGCCCATCGCTAACGACAATTCGTTCAGATTTGGCTTAAATAGTGTTACTCCATGATATTCCCAAAAGTTAGCATGTTTAGGATCAACACCAACAAAAATATCGGATTCTTTGCAGAGGTCAATAATTTTTCGGATAAGATATGGCGAGAGCACGCCTTTGTTGTAATCCTGAAGAATAACAGCGTCGGTTTTGTCAATGTTGCGTTTAAATTGATGCACAATTTCTTCAGCAATGTCATCCTCAACATACTTAATGGTTTCACGGTCAATGCGAACCATGTGTTGGTTTTGCGCGATAACTCTTGTTTTTACTGAAGTTTTACGGGATGGATCGGTGATAATTCCTTCAGAATTATATTCGTTTCCATCAACGATCACTCTGAGCGCACGTGCGTCGGCATCATCTCCAACCAGTCCATACAGACTGACTTCAGCGCCCAGAGCGCCGACATTTGCCGCCACATTAGCCGCGCCGCCGAGATTGGATGATTCGCCTTCAAGGGCAATCACCGGCACGGGAGCTTCCGGAGAAATCCTATTGACACGCCCCCAGACGTATCTATCAATCATCAGATCACCAATAACGGCAATTCGACATTTCTCAGTCTTGTTGAAAATTTGGTTAAATCTTTTTTCGCTGATTGAGTTCATGTATCACCTGAAAATGTTGCAAAGATGTTAAACTGTTAATATAAAACTACAACATGCTTTCAGCAAGCATATCTAATACATTGCCAGAAATATGAAATATCGAGCAAATATTAAACAAATATATATCTTGTAATTAAACTCGATTACTTTCGTTGTTACAAGCAATTGAATTTTGGTATTTTAATGCAAACTTTGGGATTTGAAAATAAAAGGATTACATAACTTTTGACGAGTAAATCAGGAAATGATGCGAGTCGCACTGATTCAATGGGCACAGATAACATCGGTCGCCTCCTGTTTAAATTCTCAGTGCCAGCAATAATTGGGATGCTGGTGCATGCAATGTACAATGTTGTTGATCGAATCTTCATCGGGCAAGGGGTAGGATCGCTGGCTATTGCTGGGTTGACGATTGCCTGGCCAGTGATGTTGATAAGTCTGTCGTTGTGCATGTTGGTTGGGCATGGCGCAACGGCTGTGATCTCAATTCGGCTTGGTGAGAAGAAGAGGGCTGAAGCCGAGAAAGTTCTTGGGAATGCCTTTGTGCTGATAACAGTGTTATTCACTATCCTTTCTGTGGTTGGGCTGGTTTTCCTTAAACCAATTCTGATCTTATTTGGGGCAAACGAGACGATTTTACCACTTTCTGAGGCTTACCTCAGAATCATCCTCTTTGGTTTTTTATTTAATGGCTGGGGCTTTTTGTTAAATAACACCATTCGTGGTGAGGGTAAACCCAAGATTGCCATGATTACCATGCTTATTGGCGCAGTTTTAAACATGATCCTCGATCCGCTCTTTATTTTTGTTTTCAATTGGGGAATTGAAGGTGCTGCAATTGCCACAGTAATTTCAAACTTCGTTTCAGCACTTTGGCTTTTTCTTTATTATCTATCGGGCAAAAGCCTGCTGAAAATCCGGGTAAAAAATTTCCGTCTTTCCTGGAAAATTGTAAGCAGTATTGTAGCGATTGGGTTTGCTCCCTTTGCCATGCAGTTTGTGGGAAGCATCATCAGCACACTGTTTAACCATCAGATGATGATCTATGCTGGAGAAGTTGGGGTTTCAGTAATTGGCATTATTTTCAGCATAAACATGATGGTGCTAATGCCAGCCATTGGAATTGCTCAGGGCGCACAGCCCATTATTGGTTACAACTTCGGTGCGAGGGATTTCAGCAGGGTTAAAGCCGCATTGCGATTGGCGATTATAGCTGCTTCAGCGATTTCAATGGCGTTCTTCACGTTACTAATTCTCTTTACGGCGCCATTGGTGAAGCTGTTTAACTCAAACGACATAGAATTTGTAACCTTAGGAATCAAATCTGTCAGGACGGCTTGTGTGTTTTTGCCGTTGGTTGGCTTCCAAATCGTAGGTTCCACATACTTTCAGGCGGTGGGAAAAGCGGGAACTTCAGCATTGCTTAGCATATCACGGCAGTTTATTTTTCTCATTCCTGCGTTGTTAATATTGCCGAAGTTTTTCGGTGTTTCCGGCGTTGTGGGTGCCTTGCCCGTGTCAGATTTAGGCGCGGCAATTGTTACAGGTGCATTTGTGATAAAAGAGATGACAAAGTTGGAAAAGAAAAAGGGGCAAGTCTGAACAAGTTTCTGAGCTTGTAGCGTTGGCTTTGTTTCCTTAAGCGAAGTATTTATCGAACCTTATTTTACGATTAAAAAACGGGTGGCTGTTATTGCCACCCGTTTTTGTTTTACATTCATGCCAAAAGTAATAAACAACTTTGCTTGCTACTAGCTTGATCAATCATTTTTGGCCTCAGAAAGGCGGGTGGCATTCTTCTCTGCTCCTTGAGCATTTAACAGTGCAGAATAAGCCTTCTTATGGGCTTGATTGTAATCTCCCTGTTCATTCAGCATTTTCGCTTCTTGAACCTTCGTGCGTGCTTTGCCAAGTAATTTTGGAGAACTCTCGTCAGCGCCGGCGTTAATTGCAGACTTAATGGCATCTTCAGCGGCAATGATCTGATCATCAGCAGTTTTTTCGCAAGCTGAAAACATGATGCTGGCTGAAAAAGCGACGAGTAGGAGGAGAAAAACGGGGATAAATTTCTTCATGGTAACTCCGTTTTAAAAAGGATGGTGTTAATGGTCATTATTCACAATTATAGTAATTATTTTTGTTTTGAATGTCAACCCCCAATACCTAGAAGACATAATGAATTACATTCTTTCACATATATGAATATTTATATCCGTGTGAAATTAATTGTGAATTGTCAGAAAAATGAAATTCTTCGCTAAATCTTCCACGAGCAGATTCCCTTAACAATCTGAAAACGGCAAAATCTTCCCCTCGACAAAAACTTCCTTTCTTTGATCTCGACTCTCACTTTTTGTAAGAATGTCTATGTGTATGTGTTTACTGCATATAAAGAAGTTATTATGCGCTGGCACAACGGTTGCTTTTATTGGGCTTGAACTGGAGTCCCGAAACACAAACTGCCGATTTTTAAAGCTAAACTTCAACAATAGTTGTACCATGATAAAAGGCATCTATCACTCAGC
This sequence comes from uncultured bacterium, assembly GCA_964484805.1. Lineage (GTDB taxonomy): Bacteria > Electryoneota > AABM5-125-24 > Hatepunaeales > Hatepunaeaceae > CAZAGU01. The sequence goes on along the minus strand of CAZAGU010000013.1, from coordinate 25,174 downwards.
CGCAGGCATGTTGCCCCGATTGACTCAACAGGAGATCGTGGCGAACAACCTTGCCAATGTCAATACCACTGGCTTCAAGGGCAGCCGTCGTTTTTTCCGTCGGGTGCTGGATAACACTTTGATTCAACAGGGTATGCATGGCGAACCGGGAATGTTGACCGAGCTTGAAGAGAGCATGTTCACAAACTTCACCGAAGGTGCTCTGAAAGAAACCCGCAATCCACTTGACCTTGCCATTCACGGCGACGGTTTTTTTGTCCTCCAGACCGGCGAGGACGAAGATCAGGTATCCTACACCCGCAATGGCAACTTTTCCCTGAATGCAGAAGGTGAGCTGGTTAATGGACGCGATTACAGAGTGATGGGAGAAGGTGGCACGATACGCATTACCGGTCAGGAAGTGGTAATTCAGAGTGATGGCTCGGTGGTTGTTGATGGGGAGATTGTGGACACACTGAAGATTGTGGATTTTGAGCAACCCTACAAGCTACTTCGCAATGGCTACGGATACTTCACGCCTGTTGGTAGCGCTGAAGGCGACACACCAGAAAAAGTGGATATTAAGCAGGGATTTCTGGAAAATTCCAATGTGGTGGCTGTGCTGGAAATGGTACGCATGATTGAGCTGAACCGAAACTATGAATCTTGTCAGAAAGCCATTCTTGCTCAGGACGAGACCCTGCGCAAAGCCGTCAACGACATCGCTAAGTAGAAAACACAAAAGATTTGAAGGATAAATAATGATCCGAGCATTAAGATCAGCTTCATCTGGCATGTACGCCCAGCAATTGTACATAGACACGATTGCCAACAATCTTGCCAACGTGAATACCACAGGCTTCAAGAAAGCCAACATGGAATTTCAGGACTTGGTCTATCAGACTTTGCGAGGATCAGGCAGTTCTCAAGATGGGGCAATTCTTCCCACCGAGCTACAGATCGGTCATGGCGTTCGACCAGTTTCCATTCAGAAAAGCTATCAACAAGGGAATATTCTGCCGACAGGAAACCCCCTCGACATTTCTATTGACGGCAAAGGGTTTTTCCAGGTGATGAAACCAGATGGCACGGTTCAATTCTCCCGCGATGGCTCATTCAAAATTTCTGCAGATGGCGCTATTGTGACTTCTGATGGCTACCTAGTTGAACCGGCGATAACCTTGCCGACGGATACCGTTGATGTGGCGATTTCCCGCGATGGCACATTGTCGGTGACGCTCATCGGCGAGACTGAGCCGGAGACGATAGGACAGATTGAGCTCGCGAGGTTTATCAATCCATCGGGGCTTTCCAGTATTGGTCAAAACCTTCTTAAAGAGACCGCCGCTTCTGGTCCTCCGATACTTGGCAACCCGGGCTCCGAAGGAATGGGGCAGATTTCGCAAGGTTATCTCGAAAGCTCCAATGTTCAGATCGTCGAGGAAATGGTGGCGATGATCGTCGCTCAGCGCGCCTACGAAGTGTCATCAAAGGCAATCAAGACCGCTGAAGAAATGCTCTCCATAGCAAATGGACTCAAACGATAAAATGACATTCAGGCTTACATATCTGGTTGTTTTAATTCTAGCTTCAGGGTCAATCTGTCTTGCTTCAGATTTGCGTCAGGAAGTGATGAACAAAGTCGAAGCTTACTACGCGGAAATTCTCGACGGCAAGGTCGAACGCTGGGAGATAGAATTCAAGCGCATCAGCCTGCCTCGTCTGGATGGCTTTATCATCTCAAGCGTTCGCGGTGAGTCATGCGATCAAACGCCGCGCGGCTCCAGATTATGCTGGGTTGAAGGTGTGTTGGGCGAGCAGGAGCGTTCGTTGCCAGTGACGATTTATGTAAAAACCTTCGAGAATCTTCCCTTTGCCAAAAACGATTTGCAATCACGCGATGTAATTCGCGAAGATGATGTTGAGTGGCGCCCCGCCGAGAGTACAAAGCTGGGCGCTTCGACCGTTTTGAGAAAAGCAGAATTATCTCATATCTGGGCAACATCGAGAATTTCAGCGGGTTCGATTATCGAACAGCGACGCATTGGCAAACTGCCGGATGTTCAGATTGGCGAGAATGTAACAATAATCAGCCGTGTCGGAACTGTCGAAATTAAAACCTCGGGACGAGCCCTTCAGGATGCTTTCATCGGAGATGAAATTCCGGTAAAGAGTATGCTGACAAAAAAGAGACTGCACGGATTAGTTCAGATAAAAAAAACAGTTGTGATAGTCGGATGAGAACACAATTCAGAATTCCAACGCTGGTGATATTAGGCATTTTCGCGATGGCGAATGTTTCGACAGCCATCAGCCAAAGTGTCATGTCGAGCCCTTTGCCGTCTCTATTCACCGACAAGCGCGCTTATCGGGTGGGTGATCTGGTGACGATTCTGCTGATGGAGTTTACCGAAGGCTCAAACGAGTCATCAACCAACACCAAATACGAGCATCAGTTTAATCTTGATGCCGGTGGCACAGGCAAACTTGATTTTATCCCCGGTCTGGGAATGTCGAGCGGTCTTGGAAGCGATCAAAAAGCCGAAGGCGGCACAACGCGGCAAGGATCATTGAAAGGCAAGCTTTCGGCGCGAGTGATGAATGTGTTGCCGAACGGTTTGCTGAAACTTGAAGGTCAGAGGGTTCTGGTCGTCAATGGCGAGCAACAGTTGACAATTCTGACAGGCATCGTTCGCCCTAAAGACATTCAGGCAAATAACTCAGTGTATTCGTACCTGATCGCGGACGCTTCAATCACCTATCAGGGTAAAGGTGTTGTGAACAATGCCGCCACGCCTGGGTTTTTTACCAAACTGCTTGGGTGGTTATTCTAATGCAAGTCATTCAAAACAGAAATACCATCGTCATTTCGATGATCCTGATCCTTTTGACCCTAAGCCCCTCGTGGGCTATACGTGTCAAAGATGCCGGGCGGTTTGAAGGAACCGATGCCGTGCGATTGCTCGGATATGGTTTGGTTGTGGGTCTTGATGGATCTGGAGACAGCCAGAAGAGCCTGTTCACCAATCAATCGCTGGCGAATATGCTGGAGCGATTTGGCATTACGATTGATGGTACCAAAGTGCGCTCGAAGAATGTGGCAGGCGTGATGGTCACTGCCGAAGTCGAGTCATTTACAAAGAGCGGCGCGCGCTTCCCGGTGATTGTGTCCTCAATGGGCGACTGTAAATCTCTTCAGGGTGGTGTTTTGTTGATGACCACGCTGACGGATTTAACCGGCGAGTTCTGGGGTGTGGGGTCAGGTCCGATCTCGATTGGCGGGTTTAACGTCGAAACAGGGCAGGTTACAGTCCGACAGAATTATTCGGTGGTGGGGCGAGTTCCAGACGGCGGAATGCTGAAGCGCGATGTTTCTTCGGGTGTCGCCGATACATCCCGGCTGGTGTATATGTTGCGCAACGGCGACTTCACGACAGCCGAGCGGATGGTCACAGCAGTAAACACATTTTTCAACGATGAAATTGCATCGGCGATTGACGCTGTCTCCATTCAGATCGAAGTTCCCGATTCTTTTGCGACCTCAGAAAAAATCGTTCCGTTTATTTCCGCAGTGGAAAATGTAGAATTTTACCCGGATATGCACGCCAGAGTGGTCATTAACGAGCGCACTGGCACGATTGTCATTGGCGAGAAGGTGAACATTGCTACAGTGGCGCTCTCACATGGATCGCTGTCGATTACGATTAAAAGCACGCCGATGGTCAGCCAGCCGCAGGCATTCTCACAAGGGCAAACTCAGACAGAACAATTCCAAGAGGTTACTGTTGAAGAGGGCGGAACGGGAGTCATTGTGATTCCTGAAACTTCAACGGTTGGGGATGTCGCGCTGGCGTTGAATAAGCTGGGTGTGGCACCGCGAGATATAATCGCCATTTTTCAGGCTTTAGACCGTTCCGGGGCGTTGCAGGCTGAGCTGGTGATAATATGATCGAAGTTCTTTCATCATTGCAGAACTGGCGCAGAGATTCCGGCATTGACTTAAAGAAGAGCGATGCCCAGGACGACGTTACCCGCGAGAAACTCAAGCAAGCCTGCCATGAATTCGAAGCGTTGTTCATCAGCCAGATGTTAAAAGTAATGCGTGAGACCACCGAGAATGAATCCGGCGGGATGTCGCTTGGTGAAAAGAATCCATTTCAAGGAATGTTTGACTGGGAATTGTCAAAACGGCTCAGTCAAAGCAGTCCGCTGGGTGTGGTTGACGGATTGATGAGAAGGTATGCTGAAGAAAATGATGATCCACTGAATAATGTCGGCGCGGTGAATTTGCGGAAATTGCCACGACTGGAAACCACGGCATTCAACCTACAGGAAGTCATCAACCGCGCGGCTCTGGAGAATGAAATTGATCCCAATCTGATAACTGCCGTGATTGCGGCGGAATCAGATGGCAATCCACGGGCGGTGTCGAGCAAAGGCGCTAAAGGTTTGATGCAGCTCATGGACAGCACCGCGGCGGATCTGGGCGTTAAGAATTCCTTCAACCCCAGTGAAAACGTCAGAGGTGGCGTAGCATACCTGAAGAAAATGCTTGACAGATTCGATGGCAACCTTGAACTTGCGCTGGCTGCCTATAACGCCGGCGCGGAAAATGTTGAACGATACGGCGGAATTCCGCCCTTTAAAGAGACTCAAACCTATGTGAAAAAAGTGATGGATCACATAGAGAATCTGAAAAACACAAATGCTGAGCAAGCTCTTTCTCAGTAAGGATATAATATGGACGAACACATTCAAAAACTCATTGACCTGATTCGAGAAGAAGAAGACGTGTTAGGAAAATTCCTCGACATGCTGACCCGTCAGAAAGATTTTATCGTCAAGAATGACATAAAATCATTTGACGAAACCGTCCGTGAAGAGGAGGAGCTTATCACCCGGATTCGCGAACTGGAAGAAGGTCGGATGACGGTTGTAAAATCCATCGCGAGTATGGGTGGTGTCAGTAACAATGAGTTGACTTTAACCCGTCTGATTGAGATGAATCTCGGCGAGGTTTCTTCAGAATTGAAAAACCTGAAGAAAACTCTGGCAACTTTGGTGGATCGCATCAAGCGCGCCAATCGGGTCAATCAGTATTTAATCAAGCGGTCGTTGACGTTTATCCAGAACAACATTGGCTGGTTTATCGACGACGATGGTTTGAACATTATCTATGCTCCAGACGGTGAGCATAGAATTGGTGATTTTGGCAATTTACTTGTAAACAAAGTGCTGTAAACCATGCCAACCATAAGTTCAACACTATCAAAAGCCAGCCGGGCTTTGCAAGCGCATCAGAGTTCGATTTCTGTCGCCAGCAATAACGTCGCCAACGTGAACACTCCCGGCTATGCCAGGCAACGCGCCGAGCTGGTTTCGTTGCGGGGCGTGAACACGGTCAACGGTCGGTTTGGTGAAGGTGTGGATGTCGAGACTGTCCGAAGTATGCGCGATCCGATTGTCGAACAGCAGGTCAGGCATGGGCTCGCCGAGCAAGGCTGGTATGACACTGAATCGAGCCAGTTGGCGATGATTGAAACCGAGCTTGGTACTTTAGACGAAACAGGCTTGGCCGGTGCGCTGGATAATTTCTGGAACAGTTGGCAGGATTTGTCTGGCGACCCTTCTTCAAATGCCCAGCGGAATATCGTTCGTGAAACAGCCAGAAATCTGACCTACAGACTGAATGCTCTCAGCGATAAGCTCGCGAATCAGGAGAACTTGATAATAGATCGAGTATCAGAAAAAGTGACCAGAGTAAACGCTCTGACCACTGAAATTGCTCGGCTGAATGGCGATATGGTCGGCGTGGGCAATGGCAGGGGCGAAATTGATGATCGTCGATCTCAACTGCTGGATGAACTGGCGACATTAACGGGCGCAGATTACCGTGTGGAACCCGATGGGACAGTCGCAGTGTTCATAGGCAGTGTGAACGTAGTCAGCCACAACACGACGATCCCGATTAAAACCGCAACCGATGTTGATGGAAATATCATACTTATGGCGGAAGGCGGAACGACTAAGGCGCAACTGCAAATCTCTTCGGGCGAAATCGGCGCGCTTCAAAACGTGCGTAATGAAGAGTTGAAAGATATAAGAAGTTATCTGGATGACTTTGCGACTTCACTGGTAAACGATGTGAACGCCGTTCACCGGCAAGGCTATGGGCTTGATGGTTTGAACGGCAGGAACTTCTTTGATTCAAACACCAGTGGAATCAATGACATAGCCATCGATCAACGTGTTGAGGACGACTTAAATGTCATCGCAGCTTCATCAGACGGGCTTACGGGCGACAGCGGGAACGCTTTGGCGATAGCAGAATTACAGATAAAAACAGACAACCATGGCAAAACACTTGGCGACGCGATTGTTTCAGCAATGGGTTGGATCGGCGCAAGAGTTGTGCAGTCTGAGGATTTATACGAAGGGGCAAGTTTAGCCTTACAGCAGGCTGAATCATGGCGGGATAATGTCAGCGGTGTTTCCCTAGATGAAGAGATGGCGCTGATCGTTCAATATCAACATGCTTACAACGCCGCGGCGCGTATTGTGTCGCTGGTTGATAGTATGCTGGAAACCGTAATCAGAGATATGTAGGGGATTGACGCATGAGAATTACTCAGCACGGGATGATACAAGACGTAATGAAAAACCTGAATCGACGGGTGTCAAGCGTCTATGATGTTCAACAGCAGATGTCAACGGGAATTCAGGTGGCAAGGCCGTCGGATGACCCTTCTGGCGCGTCAGAGATTCTTGATCTGAAAAACACAATGAGCCGCCAGAAACAGTATGAGCGCAACGCCAATACCGCGCTTGGTTTCCTGAACATGACGGAGTCAACATTGAACGGAATTCAGGATATGCTCATCTCGACCCGCGCCGATATGGTTCAAGGCGCCAACGGAATGCTCAATGAGCAGAACCGTCATGGTCTTGCCGTGCAAATGGATCAATCTCTTCGCCAACTCGTCCAATTTTCCAACCAACGCTACCACAACAGATATTTATTCGGCGGTGGTTTAGGCAATCAAGCTCCTTATGTGGCTGTGGAAGGCGAAGACCACTGGCTGGAAGCAGTCGAGACATCATTCAGTGAGCCATTGAAACCGCTCGAACAGATAGTGGATGATAACCGGCGCATGGAAGTGACAATCGTAGGCGAAGATTTTACCGAACTTGGCGATGGCGAGAATCTTTTCAACATGTTGTTTGAAATGCGGCAGGCATTAACTGATGATGACACAAAAACTCTTGCAGAGGGTCTGGACAGGATGGATGTTGCGATAGACCAGATTTTATCGCTGACATCTCTGGTGGGAATTCGCACACAAACGCTTTACACCAAGCAGGATGAATATGGCTCAAAGGAAATCATTCTGACTGAGCGATTGTCCGAGTTGCAGGATGTGGACATGGTTGAGGCAATCACACGCTTTCAGGAAGAGACCAATGCTTATGAGGTCGCACTGAAAACGGCAGGGAGCGTGATTCAGCCAAGTCTCGTCAACTTCATAAATTTCTGATAACCTTGATTTTAAATTTTGTTCATATAGCCTGTTAATCAGGCATAAACGAAAGGGAGTATCATGCCCTTAGTGAAACCAACTTTAACGAACGGGAAATCTCATCCCGAATGTAGTGTCATTGTCCCGATGTTGTATCAGAAAGATGGCAACATTGATGGTATTGAGACGCTATTGAAAGATGAGAGCAGAACCGCGTTTGAACTGATTATTGTCGTTCCGAAGATTTCACCTGCTGAACGAGCAGCTGAATTCAAAGCGCTTCTTGAGTCAAAGAGCGACAAATACAAACTGATTCAGCTTGAAGATAGGTTCACGTATGCCCGGGCGATAAATGTTGCCGCCAAAGTCGCCAATGGAAAATTCCTGATGCTGTTGCAAGACAAACTTCTCCCTTTGCCCGGATGGCTGGATCGTTTGGTTGCGGCAATCAAGACCGAGAACGGAATCGGCGTGGTAGGGGCGAAGCTGATAAACCCGTTGCATCGTCTGGTCTATCACGCGGGGATCATCTTCAACAAGCGCGGCGAGCCGATTTATATCTATCAGGGATTTCCTGATGACCATCCGGCTGTCAATAAACGCCGTGTGTATCCTGCCGTTTCTGGAGCGAGTATGCTCGTTTCACGGGCGATCTTCGAGGCTCTGGGTGGCATGGACGAACGCTATGCCGATGAACTGGCGGATATAGACTTCTGCCTCAGGTCAGGCGAGCTGGGCAGGAAGGTCGTCTATGAACCATCGGCGGCGATATTCTATCAGGGCGATCAGAAGCCAATGGTCTTCAAGTCGGATTCTCCACGCCATAACCTTTTCAAAGAAAAGTGGGATCATGTCAAGCGAGTGAACTTCCGTCCGATCTTCCATCAGGATGGCTATGAAGCGCACCCCATAGGAGATGGCTTCGCCTTGAAGCCGATGGGAATTAACCTTAAGGCTGAGATGGATGCCGCAAGGGAAGATCTAAAAAACGGCAGACTGCAGGACGCTGTTGAACGCTATCAGAAGATTTACATGCTGGTGCCCCATGCTCTGATTGTGATAAAATATCTGGCGCGAATCTACGAAATGCGCGGTGATTATGAGATGGCGATGACGATGTTGCTGAGGCTGGCTTCGCTACAGCCGGATTCTGAACCACTGGTTAAACTTGCCGATTTGACGTTGAAGATGAAAAACTTTGCGCTCTCACGCAGGTTTGCTTACGGAGTGCTGGAAGCTGTTCCTGATGGTGGTAGTAAAATCGCCGATGCCAGAGCGATTCTGGGTGACGCCTGGTTTAAATCCGAGAAGCTCGATCTGGCAGAAATTGAGTATAAGAAAGCCATCGAGTACTCGCCAAGTCATGCCCGGGCGTTGACAGGGCTGGGCACAATCGCTTTGACGAACAAAGATTATTCACGGGCGTTGACGATCTTCGAACGAGCGCTTACAGAGCGTCCTCATCACGGACGGGCGATCCTGGGCAAGGGATTGGCGTACCTTGGGTTGGGACGATTGGAAGTCGCCACCGAGTGCATTTCCGATGGAGTTCGTATTGAGCCGGACAATAGCTGGGCATTGACGACGCTTCTCCCACTGTTGTCAACACTGGGCAAGCTGGACATCGCGGATAATCTGCTGGCGAATTACCTTGAGCTATATCCTGATGATGCGCCAGTGATTCTGGCTCGCGCTGGTGTGGCTTTTGGGCAGAAGGATCACAACAAATGCCGTCATTTTCTCGATCAAGTGTTTGAGATTGATCCATCCAACACGGGCGCGCTTGAGTTAGATATCGAGCTGGCGAAAGAAAGTTCTTCCCGCCGGTCAATTTTCAGCGAAGTGTTAGCATAATCATGCTAAGTCACTACCGGAATATAATCGTGCAGATCGCCCGTCTGGGCGATCTCATCCAAAGCTACCCGCTTATTCACCGCCTGAATAGTCTGTATGGTGAAGGCTCAACGGCTCTGGTGGTTGATGACTCGCTGGCAGATTTTGCCGGGTTTATTGTGGGCGAAGGCAATGTCGTTCGCCTGCCGGTGAAATCGTTGCTGGAAGCGGGCAGGGGCGAGGGGATTAACCGGCCATGGCGGCTGGCGAGGCAGTTACAAAAACAGCTTTCTGCCTTAAAGACGCAGTCGGTTATAAACCTTAACTATCATCGCGCCGCGGCGGCTGTGGCGGAAGCCATTCCGGCTGTGGAATGGCTGGGGGCACGTTATGTGGATGTTGTCGCTGGAACTTCTTCAGACTTGCAGCTCGCGGAAATCTTCAAGGCGAGCACAGGCATCCGCGATGGTGAGCGGCATCTGAGCGACATCTGGTGTGATTACGCCAGCAATGGTTGCTGGGAAATCACTGAAGATATGACAACTGTAGATCCGATTAATTCCGGTTGTTGGGATTTTCTGAAGCTTCCTTCGGAAATTTCATCCATCGGCAGAAAATTGCTGATGCGAAAGGGCATTGGCGACGAAGCACCCATCGCATTGATCCCCGGTTCCGGGCATCCTGACCGCCGCTATCCCGCCTGGGCTTGGCGATTGACCGCGGTTGAGCTGGCGAAATATGCGCCGGTGGTGATAATCGGCACAGAAATCGAAGCGCAAATTGCCGATGAGATAACTTCAGGCTTGCAACATGTTCGGCTGCCCAATAAAGTTGTCTCACTTTGTGGTGAGACCAACCTCAAAGAGCTCGCCGGAGCACTGACGAATTGCAGTCTGGCGGTTGGCGTGGACACGGGATCGCTTCACATGGCGGCGATGCTGGGTGTGGCGTGCCTTGGTATATATTTTGGCTCCATGCACTATCGCGAAACGGGTCCATACAGCAACATCGGAGCAGTTGTCACGCCTGATGATCCTGACTATCCCTGCCACGAAGCCGAGCTGGAAAGAGTGCCCTACGACCCAGAGCAACATATTCCGGCGCGTGCGGTGGTGCAGGTGATAAAATCCATTTTCATGGGTGGGCGCATTGATGCTCCAGAAGTGAAGGTCTTTCAGGCTGATCTCGATAACAACGGGTTGACCTGGGAAGCGGACAAGGTTTTTAGTGGCGAGGCATTGATGAACAGGGTGGCTCATGCCGTTTGAGGGAAATATCCAGTTTAATAAATGGCTGAGCGAGTCTGATCCTGATTTGCTCAAGCGAGTGGAACAGGTCGATCTGGCTGAGGACATTGTCATCGGCGAGGCAAAGAACGGCGAACCGACGCTGAGCATCGGCAAAATCAGTCTGCACAGTGGCTACAATCCATCTCAGGAGGCAGAGCGGCTGGCAGTCAAGGGTCTGGAAAGCGTCAATGTCGATTCGGTGGTTATTGTTTTTGGCTTGGGCATGGGATTTCTGGCGAATGCTGTAGCCGAGAAATTATCCTCACCGATATTCGTGATCGAGCCGCGCCTTGATGTATTAAAGGCGGCGTTAGAGAATGGCAATCTTTCGGTTCTGGCTGGGTCACGGGTTGTTTCAGGAGAATCTGCGAAGGCGACCGTCGAAAAGATCGAGTCCAGCGCAATCGGCAAGCTTGACTGGTCAGCAGTGGAGATTATTTCTCATCCGCCATTGATGAAACTGCATCGGAAATACTTCGAGGAATTTCAGCGACTGGTCAGGCTGAAACAGAAGCAGAAGAACATTGGTCGTCTGGGCATCCTCATTCCGACTCCGATGTATGGCGGGTCGTATCCAATTGCTGGCTATTGTGCGAATGCTTTCCGAAAGCTTGGGCATCGAGTTGAAGTACTTGACAACTCGATTTACAATCAGGCACACGAGCAGATCAGCGAAGTTACGCGAAATAAACAGCATCAGATCAGCTTGACAGGCTTATTGACGACCTTGATGGCTGAGTCAATCACCGCCAAAGCGATTGACAAGGCGGTGGATCTGGTCTTTCTGGTGGCGCAGTCTCCAATGACCGCGGCGGTGGCAAAAGAGCTGAAAAAGCGGCATATTCCCATAGCATTCTGGTTTGTTGAAGATTGGCGGGTTATGACCTACTGGAAGGATTGGGCGCCACTGTATGACTATTTCTTCACGATTCAAAAGGGTGAAATCTTTAATCGGCTGGAGCGCATTGGGGTTCGTCATGCCCATTATTTGCCCTTGGCAGTGGATCCAGAAGCCCACAAACCGCTATCGCTTACACCAGAAGAAATTGCCGAATACGGTAGCGACATTTCCCATGTTGGCGCAGGATATTACAATCGTCGTCGTCTGTTTTCGCGGCTGAATGACTTTAATTTCAAGCTTTGGGGCAATGACTGGCAGGATGCGCCGGCGTTGCAATCTGTTATCCAGCGTGAAGGAGCAAGGCTTTCGACTGAAGATTCTAACAAAGTCTTCCACGTGGCAAAAATTAGCATCAACCTGCATTCATCACTATTTCATGAGGGCGTGAACCCTGACGGCGATTATCTGAATCCGCGAACCTTTGAGCTCGCCGGGGCAGGCGCGTTTCAACTATGCGACGAGCGCAGTCTTCTTGCTGAGCTTTTCGAGCCGGAGCGTGAGATCGTTACATTCAGCAATGAAACTGAATTAAAGGAAAAAATCGCCTATTATCTGGATCACCCCGAAGAACGGCAGGCAATAGCCAAACGAGCTCGACAACGAGCGCTTACTGAACATACTTACGAAAAGCGCATGGCTGAAGTGCTTGAGTACATTTACAGCTATGAAGATCAACCCGCGGGACGCAACCATCCAGATCACGTTGATAATCTGCTGGAAAACTCAGGCGATGATGATGAACTGCGCGAATTACTCCAGCGTTTCAAAAACTGCGGTGTGGTCACACTTGATGAAATTACCGACGACATCAGAAAACGACAGGGCAAGCTGAACCACGCGGAGACTACCTTTTTACTCATGTATGAATTCAGGCGCTGGGCACGTGAAAAGGGCGCGTTTTAATGTCAACCTTGAAGAGACATAATTCAGAGCCACGGTTGCTGATAATTCAATTCGCACGCTTTGGCGATTTGATGCAGGCTGCCCCTTTGATAAACGCACTAGCACGACAGGAGAACGCCGCTAGTATTGATCTGCTGGTGAATGACGAATTGGTTTGTCTGGCTGAGAGAATTATCGGAGTGCGCAAAGTCTGGTCATTTCAGCGTGAAGAATGGCTTGATCTGTGTCGGCGGCGGGAAGCTTCGATTGTTGACTGGGCGAATACCATCGTCAGAAACACGTGCGAGATACGCCAGCAGGAATATGACAAGGTTATCAATTTATCACACACATTCGAGAGCGCCTATATAGCTTCAATGATGAACTGCCAGAACATCGTGGGGCTTGTTGGTGAGCGGGATCAAGTCAATCAGGTTGGAGAATGGGAGAGATATTTTCATTTTGTGCTCAGAAACAGAAGTGAAAATGGATTTAATCTGGTGGACATCCATAAAAAACAGCTTGGTATTGAAAAAACCTTTCTTGCTCCTTGGCTAAAGTTGGACGAAAATAAAATTGCCGAAATCGCGGCGAAATTCCACTTGAAATCTGAGTCTCAACGAAAGATGGTGGCGATTCAGCTAGGCGCAAACCATTGGGTCAGACGCTGGGGTGTGGAAAACTGGGTGAGGGTCGCTGAAAAAATATCCCATGATTCCAGCGTTATATTCTATCTGGTTGGATCCAACAAGGAAATTACGCTGGCTCAGGATTTTCAACGGCAGTACAGCGGCAAGGTCGTGAACCTGATTGGAAAAACTAATCTTGTCGAACTAGGGTCTGTCATCGGTCGATGCCATCTTGTTCTTGGCGGCGACACTGGAACAATGCACCTTGCGGCGGCTTTGGGAATTCCGACGCTCTCGATATTTTTAGGGATGGCAAGGCAAGAAGACACGGCGCCTTACGGATCCGGCAGAATGATTTTTTCACCGGAACGCTATTGCTATCCTTGCGCAGAGCAATCTTCATGCACTCATTTGAAATGTCATCAAGATATTTCCATCGGGGCAGTGGCGGACGCAGGGCTTTGCCTTCTCGAAAATATACCTGTGGAAGCGAAACAGGAGCAGACGTTTAAGATCAGCGTCACATATTTTGATGAAGATGGATGCCAACGGCTGAAAAATACCGAGGGTATTGATCCACAAATGCAGGAAAAAGCAGTTCTGCGGGTTTTGTCCAACGCTTCAGCCTTCACAATAGGTATGGTGGAGCAATGAAAGTACTGATTGTTCAGATTGCGCGCATCGGTGATTTGATTATGACTTCCACTCTGGTCTCAGCCCTGAAAGATAAGCATGGCGAGGACAAAATAAAAATTGATATGCTCGTTTCCAAGCCATTCGCTGAGACAGCCGCAGGCATTCCGGGTATAGATAAAATCTGGACGATCTCACTGTCGGAAATTATTAAACCGATCAGCGGCACGCCGTCGGTTCTTTTAGAATCTTATGGGGTACTGCGAAATCTTTGCCGAAAATTGCGCCAGGAAAGATTTGACTTTGTGTTGAATCTGACTCACACAGATTACAGCGCCTATTTGACGAAGTTAATCGAGGGGAAAAAATCCCAAGGCATTATACTTGATGGTGATGGGCGCAAGGTGGTTCGCGGCGGTTGGGCAAAGTACTATTTTAACGCCTTCATTAACAGGAAGCTGAACCCGTTTCACGTTGTCGATATTCATCTGAAAATGGCGGGCGTTAAGCTTCCGCAAAAGCTTAACTACACAGTCAACGCTGAGATTCAACAGCAGGCTGATGGTATTCTCAGCGATGTGAACCCACACAATCATCCCGTGGTGGCTATCATTCCGGGCGCGTCAACCCCAGAGAAAATGTGGGGTGCGGATAATTTCAGCGAAGCGTTGCAATTAATTAATGCTGAAGAAAACATTACGGCGATTGTTTTCGGATCTGCTGGTGATCTACCAATGGCGGAGCAGATAGTTGCCAAATTTTCCGCTGCCGTAAATGTGGCTGGGAAAACATCCGTTGAGTTGTTGGCAGCGATTCTCAAACGCTGTGACCTGACGCTGACGAACGATACAGGTCCAATGCACCTTGCGGCGGCGGTGGGATCGAAGACGATTGACATCTCACTTGGCAGCGCGTATGCCGCCGAGACCGCGCCTTATGCAGAAGGACATTTTGTAGTTGAGCCGACCATTAATTGCTATCCTTGCAATGCGTGTCATGTTTGCAAACATCATGAATGTCACTCCTGTGTCAGTCCTGAGCTTGTAGCGAGGCTGGCAATTGCTGTCCTTAAGGGTGAAAATCCCGATGTCAGACGGATCCAAAACGCCAGGTGTCGAATATCGAAGACGGGATTTGATGAAAATGGATATTGGAAGTTAATACCTTTACGGCAAGAGGATGTGCGCTACAATACAGATATTCTGGGTGCGTACCGTAAAATATGGAATGACACACTGGATCAATCTACCAACCGTAAATCACTGGGAATATATGATCTCAGCGTCCTGTGGGAACATTCTGAAGATATTGAGGGTGAAACGGCTGAATTGCAGATAGCCCGGAAAATCGGCGGTATAGAATCAATGATGGAGCTGTTGCAAATTGGCGAGAACGCCGCAAAAATGATGGGACGCCTGACTGAATTAGACGCCAATATGGATAGTATTTCCAGATTGAGTTTAATTCTTGGTGAAGTTGACCGGGCGATAGTTGGGAAAGCTTTCCAGCACACGTTACTAATGCCTTTGGTTTCCCAGTTCACACTTGAAAAAGATGCCATTAAGGGTGATAGTCTGAAGACTCTGTCACGAAACACTGTGGTTTTGTACCGTGATTTCGCATCGCGATTGCAGAGCATCGACATGCTTCGAGATGTTTACACTCCTGCATACAGGAAAATTCAAACGTCGGAGGTGGTTGTTTAATGCAAACACCTCGACAACATATTCAGCCATCCATTCTGGGTAATTCTCCGGCGTTAATCCGGCATTGTCGTTACAAACGCTTTGGCTTCAAGCATGGCAGTGTGTTGGTCATTGCTTCCGGTTATCATTTAGTAAACGACAGTGTCCGTGCTTTTCTTAGCCAGCAATGGGGCGTTAAACTGTTGCAGTTGCAACCTGTTGAGACCTTTATTTCAAGGTTTTTTGAAGCCATCGCTCTTCATAAGCCTGACTTTTTATTTACGATTAATCACATTGGGTTTGATAATGGTGGTGCGCTGACCCGGATCCTCGAAGAAATTGAGATGCCGTTTGTTTCCTGGTTTGTCGATCAACCGGAGTTTATCCTGCTTAACCACCAGAAAAACGCTTCAAGCTGGGGTGTAACGCCAGTCTGGGAGAAAGCTGGGTTGGAATTTCTGGAGCAATTCGGATTCCCAAATTCTTTTTATCTGCCACTTGCAGGTTCGTCAAAGCGGCTCATGAACGACAGAGCTACAAAAGCGCATCAGTATGGTGTTTCGTTTGTTGGTGATTCCTTGCAGGCAGGCGCGATGAAATGGCGAATGCGCTGTGAGTCAGAGACTGATCTGGGATGTTTGATAGATCCGGTGGTGGAAAAACTACTAGAAAACCGTTTGCAGAAGCCGATTGAGCTGGCGAAGGAAATTTCCGCAGAAAGTGCGAGTCAGATTTCAGCTACACCAGCTCATCATCTGGCAATATTTTCCTCAGCAGTATGCAAGGAGGCATCCAGACGGCAACGCCTGGCGATGGCTGAGACATTGGCCGATGAACAGCTTGACATATTTGGCGATGATGGCTGGCGGGGCAATGTGCCGGATCAGGTAAAGCTATACCCACCAGTGGATTATAATGATGAATTGTTTTCAGTGTACAACGCCAGTATGATAAACCTTAATGTTACGAATTTCCAGATGCCAACGGCAGTAAATCAGCGGGTTTTTGATGTGCCGCTTGCCGGTGGTTTTTTATTGACAGACCATCAGGCGGATCTGGATGATTTGTTTGACGCTGAAAATGAAGTTGTGTCTTACAGATCAGCGGAAGAAGCTCTGGAGAAAGTGTGCTACTATAAGCGAAATTCTTCTGCGCGTGAGAATATCATAAATCACGCGCGGACTAAAATCATGGCTGAACATACCTACGACAAGAGGATCGCGGCAATACTGTTGCAAGTTCGAGATCATTATCGGATGATGTGTGGCTCAGTCGCTCAGGTATTTTAAGTTGCAAAATTTTACACCTAACGATAAAGTGGAACAATGCATCTAACAATTAACAAGACGGAAAAGTTGCTTGAACTCCCTGATAGCGCGCCGTTCTCCCTTGTGATGCAGGATGTGAGTCAGAGCGCCATCGAGCAGGGCTCAGCGATTCGTCGAGTGAGTTTAAACGGGAAGGACATCACCGGGCTTGACTGGAGCCCTTACATAAGCCTGACTGTGGCGGAAATTGAGGATGTTGCCATTGAAATTGGCGATATTTCCCAATTGGCGAGGGAGACTCTGGATTCACTCGATGAATTTATTTCAGATTTAACGCGGGAGCTCATGCGGTTATCTGATCTTTTCCGCACGGGTGAAGAACAAAAAGCGCTGGAGATACTGGTTCAAGCGCTGGACGGGATTCAGGTCGTTTCGTTTACAACCCAACGCGTGATAAAGAATCTGCATATTGATTTTGAAGCTTCACTAGAATCTGATAAAACCGTAAATAAGCGTTTGAATGTTCTCGATGGAATTTTAACGGAAATGTTTCCAGTTCAGGAGGCGCAGGACTGGGTGAGGCTGGCGGATCTGATTGAATATGAGCTGGTGGTTCATCTTGAAGACCGGCGAAAATTACTCGATGAAGTGCGGAGAGAGTTTGATGGCTAGCCTATCAAAAACCAGTCGAGAAAAGTTTTTTCAAGCCCAGCTTGAACTGGTAAAACTTCAATTTGAAGCTATTGTCAGAGATGATTTGAAATCAGCAACGAAATTAGGCAATGAATTTGGGGCAATGCTTCCGACGTTACAGCGAGTTTTAGTTCAAGCGCGCGCTGGTGAGATGGAAAAGGGCGAACGAGACAACATTTTGGAGATTACTCAGCAGATAAGAACGATACAAAAACAAGGCACGCTGGCGCTTTTGAGTAAAAAAACCGAGTTGGCGTGTAAATTGCAGAAATTAAGGGAAGGTAAGGCGGCAGTGGAATCTTTTTCCTCAGGCCGCCAACGCCGAAAGATATTTGAACTTTCTGCGTGAAGTAAAACTGACATATAACTCCAGCCCTGTAAGGTTTTTACAGGGGTGAATTCCCCCATTATGAGTGTTGTCAGGCACCTTCAGCGTTAATTTCTCTTAAAGTCTTATATCGACGAGCCGATAATAAGAGTAGATCACGTTTACTCTTAGCGGAATACTTTGCCGAACAGTGGAATAATTCGGCTCAAGTTTTCCTTAAGATAAGTCGATAATAAAGGTGCAAGGGGAATTCACGATACTGGAGGTGTTTACTAATGAGCACGCGGATTAATCAGAACATACTGTCGCTCACTGCTCAGCGAAACATTGGTAGGACGCAGATGGACCTGGACACAGCCGTAAATCGGCTTTCGTCTGGACTGCGTATTAATGGCGCTTGGGAAGATCCGGCTGGTTTGGCTGTATCCGAAAAATTCCGCGCGCAGATCAGCGGAATGGTCGAAGCAGAACGAAACGCCAACTACAATGTCAACCTGCTGCAGACAGCCGAAGGTGCTTTGGGTGTCATTGATGAGAAGCTGATACGTATGCGGTCATTGGCGGTGCAGGCGTCGAACGGCGCTTTGACAACCGATGACAGAGCCATTGTCGATGTTGAATTCCAACAACTGAAGAGTGAGATCACCCGCATAGCCGAGGTGACTAATTATAACACTCTGAACTTGTTGGATGGATCCTATTCGAGTGATAGCCTTAAATTCCACATTGGAGAAAACAATGAGGAGAATAAGGACTATTATTATATCAACATCAGTTCAATGACAGCGTCATCAATGGGATTGTCAGAAACGGATATGACGACAACTGCCAACGCCCAAGCAGCAATTGATTCACTCGATTTGGCGATCAAAGCCAAGGACACGGAACGCACGAAATTAGGATCGTACATTGAAAGACTGCAGGCTACCGTTCAGAATATGCAGATTTCAAAGGAAAATGCTACTCGTTCCGAATCCACCATCCGGGATGCCGATGTGGCGTCAGAAATGTCGAACTTTGTCCGGGCACAGATTCTGATGCAATCCGGCGTTTCGATGTTGTCCCAAGCTAACATGACACCCCAGACGATTGCAGGTTTAATCGGGTAATTCCAATTTCCGACCGCGGAGCGACTTTAAAGATTTGACGGGGCAACTGTAATGGTTGCCCCGTGAGAATGTCTTTTGTAATGCGGGCTCTGTGGTTTGATTTTTATGCCCGAACTTGTTTGTTCGTCAATGGGATTAGTTGGTAGGGCTTGGTCCGATGCCAGTTGGAAATATTACCGGGTTGTCGTCAGGAATCGACTGGGGTGAGACCGTTGATTTGCTGATGCAAATAGAGCGGCAACCAGTTGATGCTCTGGAAACAAGGCGCAAAACGTTTCAATCTCAGCTTACTTATTGGAATTCGGTTGAAGGTAAGATCGAAGCACTCAAGACAGTGACTGAAGGTATGGACAGTGCCAGTGAGTTTCTAATTCGTTCGGTGACAAGTAGCGATGTGGATGTGTTGACAGTTGATGCCAACGACGAGGCTGTGTCTAGCAGCCACGAGGTGGAAATCAATCAACTCGCCACAAACCATGTGCTGGTTCACCTGGACGGTTGGGCAGATGACGACACGACAGTGATCAATGACTCAGGCTCAAACCAATCGTTTTCATTTCAATATGCCGATGAGGTTTTTACAATTTCTGTGGCTACAGGGACAACCTTGCACGGATTGGCGAATCTTATTAACAGCGATGAGGACAACCCAGGGGTGACAGCATCAATCTTGAACGATGGTGGTGGAGGCGATGGTGCATATCATTTGGTTCTTTCTGGGCAAGACTCAGGGGTAACCAATTTGATAAGCATCGTGAACACTGTTGATAACCCAACAAACCTTGGTGACGGGTCGCAATTTGACACTGACGGTTGGGAAACGACCAAAGAGCCGAGAAATGCTGAAGTGCGCGTTGATGGCTTCCCAGATCCAGATTGGGATTGGCCTAATCCTTGGATCGAATCGGAATCGAATGAAATCGAGGGAATTCTGCCAGGTGTAACCTTAAATCTTAAGGATACCACTGAAGCAGGCAAGCCAATCAAGATTGAAATCAACACAGACGAAGCCGCAATTACAGAAAAGGTCAATGAGCTGGTCACTTCATACAACGCTCTGATCAGTGAGATTGACACATTGTCGAGCTATGATGCTGAAGCAGAAGAGGCGGGACCTTTATTCGGAGATAATCTTGTCAGGTCGATTAAAACGGATCTGATGAATTTTGTTGGCGAGAATGTTCCAGGCACTATTGAAGGTGATAACTTTCGCTCACTTGGTCAGGTTGGGCTGTCATTGACTTCGGGCGGGTTGCTTTCGCTGGATACTGACAGGTTTGAAGAGGCGTTGGCGGATAATTCCACAGCCGTAGCTCGTTTATTTGTTTTTGACGTTGAGTCTTCGAGTACATACATTGAAGAAGTCAGTCATGGCACTGACACAATGGGTGGTCAATATGACTTCACATTGACCTATGATGCAGACGGCAATCTTGATACTGAAGCGACAAACACTATTGCTGGCACTGATGTTATCATTCACAGTAACAAGATTTTCAGCGGCGCTAACGACACGGATGTTCAGGACTTATTGCTGAAATTTACGAATCCGGGCAATGGTCCGAACGAAGTGAAGGGCACCATCAGAGTTTTTACTGGTTTATCCGCTCTTTTCAATCAGAAGATTGAGCAGTACACAGACACCGATGCTGGTGATTTGAAGTACACGCGCGACAGAATCAGCGATACAGTTGATTTGCTAGACGAGAAGATACTGAACTGGGAAACCAGATTAGAATCAATCGAGAAGAATTACAACAGGGAGTTCTCAGCGATGGAAACTCTTATCAGTCAAATGAATACTCAGGGTAGTTACATTGAATCTGCGTTGTAATTGTTTATCTTGTAAAAGAGGTGTGTCGAATGTCAGGATTTAATCCTTACGCACAGTACCAGAAGATAAAATATGATACTGCAGATCAGGGCAACCTAATCTTGAAAGCCTACGATGGTGCGATACGTTTTTGTCGAGCGGGAAGAGACTGCATCGATTCCGATGACGTCGCTGGTAAGGGAAAGTGGCTGACTAAGGCATTCGATGTCGTTGGCGAATTGAGGAAATCGCTCCGCCCTGATTCAGGTGGTGAAGTTGCTGAAAGTTTGAATAAGGCTTATGCTTTTATAAACCGTCAGATTACTCTGGCGAACTTGTTCAACAAAACTGAGCATGTTGATAACGCATTATTGGTGTTAACAGATTTACGTGGCGCTTGGGGACAGATTATTGACAGCGAACGTAAAAACACCACAGTGTTAGATAAAGTATTATAGGTTGTGATCATGGACATCAGTGATGTGAAATATTCCGGCGGAATACTACCATCGCAAGGCGCGAACAAAGTTCAGTCTGCGAAAACCACCAAAGGTGGTCAGGTTGCTTCCGAAATTCGGATTATAGATCGTGCTGAAATCGATCGCATAGCTCGAGATGATGCACGAATCCTCGAAGGTGCGCGCCTTGTTCTGGATGCTAGTCCGGAAATCAGGCACGACAAAGTTGCTGAAGCGAAAAAGAAACTGGCGGAAGGATTCTACGATAAACCGGCTGTGAAGGGGCAGATTGCCGCCAACATGGCAAAAGAGCCGGAAGCGTATCCTGTAACTCCTCCACTTTCTGAAGAAGCGCTTAAGGAAGTTAAGACCAAGATCAAGTCTGATTTCTACAGCCAGACTGACGTTAAAAGCGACATCGCACAGGGGATGATACAAGACGCTCTTGAAAGTGACGATGAATAGTATCCATGAGGCACAATTCTGGATATTATATTAAAGTCATGAATTGAGATGGCAGGGAGAGCTCTGTGAGTTTCCTGAGTCTTCGAGCATAATAGCGAAGTAATATAACACGATGATGAACGCAGGATAGCTCTCACTTTGAGCACGTCCATAGCAAAGTATTTTAAGAGACTGGCGAATCGCTGGTCTTTTTTTTGTGGAAAAATTCAGGCGAGTGAATTTCTATCATTTCACCACATTGAGCATTTGCTGTGAATCATACTCACCAGTTTCCATTTGCAGAAAATAGCTTCCTGACGGGAAGGCTGAGATGTCCAGCGTGGCTCTCGGTGTTGGTTCTGGATGAACGGATAGATACCTTACATCGTTTCCATTTTCATCCACAGCAAATAGTAATGTAATAAAAAGAACCCAACCGTCCTTTCAGGCGGTTGGGGTTTTGTTCTTACTTCTTGTAGAATGACAGAACTATAAAAATAGTGTCAATCAACTGTAGAAATAAGCTGACGAACATTACTAATTCTACAACCATATTTTGTTTTGGTTTGTGAGTTAATAAACTCCTTCCAAATGGAAGGAAACTAATTTGTCTTTTAGTCTTTTTGTCTGTTCGTCTGGTATATTAGTTTACATTTTTACCAAGTGCATTGCAATGGTCTATTTGCTCATTTCTTTGAATTAAAATTTTTGTTACGACTTGATCCGTTTTATAAGTTTGTAAACTCCCCATGCCGCAGCACCTGTCGCAATAGGTGCCGCAGCCACAACAGCAACGCCCATAGCCATACCACCAAAAACTGTGCTTCCGACTACTGCCAGTCCAGATGTTATGGCTGAGGCACTTAATCCACCGGCTACTACCGTAGAAACTACTGCTACGGAACCTACACCAGCACCAACGCCTGCAACAAGTAAGCTTTTGTCTTTTTTTAGTTCTTTGTTTTCCATGTCTGACCTTTTTTTTATTTTGATAATGTAGCTATTTAATAAGCTGCTTCGAAATATCTTCTACGTTTGTAAGAAGTTAAAATGTTAAATTAAACGAGTCGAGTTTAGCCTTGGATTCATGTCTTGCCAGCCAAAGGTTTGTCTGAAGTTGGGACCTGGGGAAAATGTTTTACACCAGAAACTCTGCTGAGAATAGGCAACAGATGAACCCAGCAAGATAATTGTGAAAATCTATAGCTTGAAACAAACCGCATTCTTCAGTGTGCTTTTCATGGGAAACCTCATTAACTACATCATCTTTATCATCTTCACAGCAAATAGTAATGTAAAAAAAACGAACCCAACCGTCCTTTCAGGCGGTTGGGTGTCGGTTCTTACTTTTTATAGTATGATAGAACCGAAAAAACAGTTCTTATCAACTGCAAAAGCAAGCTGACGAACATTATTTCAGTAACCATTTTTAATTTTGGTTTGTGAATAAGACTCCCTCCAAAATGGCGGGAGACGCATTTTCGGACATTGTCCTTTAGTCTGAAGCTTTGTTTATCATTACAATAGTTTAGGTTTTATACATGCACAAGTCAAAGATATTTTTGAATATTTTCTTGTTTTTAAAATTATCTCACGACTGGATTTGTTTAAGAGTTTGTAATCTCCCCATGCCGCAACACCTGTCGCAATAGACTACAGTCGCACCTTTATATAAAGCTACAAATTAACTAAAGGAATTTCAAGTGATTATTTGTCAATCCACCAGCGAATCCCGGAGTGCTTTCCGACCGCGAAAGATCAACGCTTCTGCCGATTTATAGGTGACCTTCAGCGATTTGGCAACATCGCCAACCGATAGATTTTCGCGGTAGCGCAAATGCAAAGCCGCTCGCTGTCTAGCTGGAAGGTCGTCAAAGGCTGAGTTGAAAATGCCCTGATTTTCGTCGTCTATCAGTTCTTGATCCGGCGCGGGATTTTTGGGAACAGTATCCAGATTGTCTGTCGTTGGATCCGAAAATGAAAAAAACGAGCGCAAATTGCGCGATCTGATTGAATTCAGAGAACGGTTATAGGTTACGCGATAGAGCCAGGTGGAAAATTTAGCATTCGGTTTCCAAGCGGATGGATTTTCCCAGATACTGATAAAGACTTCTTGAGTGACATCTCTGGCGAGTTCTGAGTCATTCACAATCTTGAAAGCCAGCGAGAACGCATGGTCTTCATGCCGTCTGAGAATCACTTCAAACGCAAGCTCATCTTTCTTAACGACGAGCTTCATCAGCTCATCATCAGTGAGGTTGATAATGTTGTTTTGCGTCTGTTTATCCGCCATCTGACCGCTATCTTTAGTTTGATTACCACAACATTTGAAAATACATCAGTTATGACACTGAAACAAATGTTTGGATATAATAAAAAATAACTTATATTTATAGATTATCCAAGATACGTCAATTCGATTGATGGATCAGAACTAGATAGTGACAATGTAAATTTAGATTGAGGAGTGTAATGGTTCCCTACGATGTAGCCAATTTAGAACTCGCTGAAGAAGGACGCCGGAGGATACTTTGGGCTGATGGTGATATGCCGGTGCTGTCAATTATTCGCGAAAGATTCAAA
Source organism: uncultured bacterium (assembly GCA_964484805.1). GTDB lineage: Bacteria > Electryoneota > AABM5-125-24 > Hatepunaeales > Hatepunaeaceae > CAZAGU01. The sequence continues at coordinate 1,130 of CAZAGU010000013.1, read as the reverse complement.
AAAGAGCAACCACTGAAAGGCGTTCGCATGTCAGCTTGCCTGCATGTTACCGCCGAAACCGCAAACTTAATGCGAACCCTCGCCGCTGGCGGGGCTGATGTCCGCTTAACTGCTTCAAATCCACTGTCAACGCAAGATGATGTTGCCGCGGCGCTGGTAAAATATTTTGACATTCCCACCTTTGCTCGTCATGGTGAGAATAACGAAGTTTATTATAAGCATATATTTTCCGCGATTGATCACGAACCCATGCTGACAATGGACGATGGATGCGATCTGGTCACCACGATCACGCGCGAACGTCCTGAGCTGGCGAAGAGCATCAAAGGCGGCATGGAAGAGACCACCACTGGTGTGATTCGTCTGCGGGCGATGTTCAAGGATGGCGAACTGCCTTATCCGATGATCGCGGTAAACGATGCCGAAACCAAACATCTGTTTGACAATCGCTACGGCACAGGCCAATCAACCGTTGACGGCATAATCCGTGCAACCGATGTTTTGCTTGCCGGGCGCAAGATCATCGTGGCTGGCTATGGCTGGTGCGGACGAGGATTTGCGATGCGCGCTCGCGGCATGGGCGCTATCGTCGCCGTAACAGAAATCAACCCAGTTAAAGCTCTTGAAGCCGCCATGGACGGATTCCTCGTCATGTCGATGGAAGATGCTGTGCAATGGGGTGATTTATTCTGCACATTGACCGGCAACTGCGAAATCCTGCGCAAAGAGCACTTTGAGAACATGCAAGATGGTTCCATAGTCGCTAATTCAGGCCATTTCAACGTGGAAATTGATATTCCGGCATTGGAAGAGATCGCCGTTGAAAAGCGTGAAGGCGTGCGCAAGGGTGTGGATCAATACGTGTTGGCGAATGGTAATAAAATCAACCTGCTCGAACAGGGTCGTTTGATTAACCTCGCCGCCGCTGAAGGCCACCCAGCCTCAGTGATGGACATGTCATTTGCCGTTCAGGCATTATCTTCCGAGTATGTGGTCAAGAATGATGTGGAACTTGGCGTTCATAAAGTACCCGATGAGATTGATGAACAGGTTTCCAGCCTTAAGCTTGCCTCACTGGGCATTACCATCGACAAACTCACTGCGAATCAGGAACGGTATCTCAATAGCTG
>CAZAGU010000012.1:6971-35636 GCA_964484805.1 uncultured bacterium | reverse complement strand
AGCCACGATTGATTTGTTCAAGAGATATACGCCTTTCGCACGCTGATTCGCTTTCAGTGTGAGAGAGGTGTTTTTGTTTTAAATAGGTTAGTTTATCATGTTTAACTTAAGATTTGTCACTGCTTTAATTTGTTTACTTGGGATTATTACAGCGAACATTGCCATCGCTGATACCGAAATTTCCGGTGCTGTGTCTGGTGAATGGACAAGCGAAGGAAGCCCGTATATTGTCGTTGACTCGACTTGGGTACCGGAAGGGGAAACGCTGACTGTTCGCAGTAATGTTGATTTGCTATTTGCAGAAAATCAGGGACTGTACATCTTTGGATTGTTTCAATCCATTGGTATAGATGGATATTATGATTCAGTGCGCATCCATCTCGTTGAAGATGCTGAGCATTGGATGGGATTGCGGTTCTATGGTGAGAATCATGGATATTTTGCTTACACTCACATTGAATGTCCTGATACGGCAATCCTCTTAGATCAGAACTGCTCCCTTGCAATGGAATACTGTGAAATAGAAGCAGATTATCAATCAATATGGGGCTACCAGCAGTATCACAGCAGACACCGAGGTTGGAATTTACAATTTAACCATTGCGAAATATCTGGTGGAATGCTTATAGTAATGACTGGTGGTAGTGTAGTTGCTGAAGATACTAATTTCGATTTTGGTAGTGGCAATCCGACAAATATGCCCGGATTCAGCACGGCGGGAACTTCCATCACTATGATCCGTTGTGGTACCGATGGCGGAATACACGGAACAAGGGAGACAATAATAGAAGATTGTTTCTTTCGCACTTGGGGTCAAAATGACAACGATTATGGGATTTCTATTGAAGGTGAGAATGGACACATGTTGCGCACTTATTCCGAGATGAGTGTTTCGATTAGTGGATGTTACCAAGGTGTGATGCCATTTGAAGACAATATAATAGTTTCAGATTTCAGCGCGTACAGCGGAAGATTCGATATAAGAAATAATGAATTTCTTGGTGGTGTTGGAGTTGGGGAAGGGTATATCACTTTCAGCAATAATGTTGTTCATGGTCCATTTGGTTCTTCCTGGGCAATTACCACAGTTGATAGTTGCATTTTTTATGGAACCCGCGGTAATTGGTGGTTTTATTGCGATGGAATTGGCGAGTTCACGGTTACAAGAAGCGTTGTGCGGGGCTACCATATCTATTTATTTGGTGAGGTAGGCGAAGAGCCAATAGTAGCAAATTTTGATCACAATACATTTATCTTTGTTAATGAGGCTGACTATCCAATACGTGGTTATAGATGTTTTGCCACGTACACCAATAATGCTTTCATTTCTGATATTTCTTGCCAATACTTGTTTAAATATGCATTATCAGTTGGTAATCCTATCATGGAATATAATTGTTACTGGCAATTTGATTCATATCTCCGAGATCTTCGAAATGGTAATATTGAGGATTTTCCTCCAACTAACCTGGATTGCAATCCAATGTTCGACGAATTCTGTTCCATTCCTTTTTTATCGCCCAATTCTCCCTGCATAGATGCTGGTGACCCTGAAGCGCCACCTGATCCAGACGGGACGCGATCGGATATAGGCGCAATTGCCTTCTATCAACCGAATAGTATTTGGACACCTGACAAAGAATACACTCAGGTTCCAGACAATTTTAGTTCAAATGTTTTCCCCAACCCCTTTAACAACGCATTCAACATAATGCTTCCGCTAGAAAATCGAGGCTCTGTATCAGTGTCCATTTTCGATATGAACGGGCGGAAGATTTTCCAGACAAATCATTCATCAAAACTCGGTGTCATCAGTATTGACGCCGCCAATTTCCCCACAGGTGAATATCTAGTTCACCTGAAATCTGACAAATACAGCCAGACAATTCCGGTGAGTTGTCTGAAATAGTAAGGCAACCAAGAGAAGCGTTAAACAAGGTCATTCTTCCTTATGTCATACCTGCGAAGGCAGGTATCCATCGCATTCATCCCTAGCAATCCGTAGCCCGGGAGCGACTGCATCCCGGGACAACCCCCCACATCCGTCATTGCGAGGCGCGAAGCAACGAAGCAATCTCATAAGAGTTCGAGAAACATCCTCACAATCATCAACGCATCAACCGCCCCCTACGCTGTCATTCATTATTTTTTTTCCTCATCCCCAACTTGATTGGGAATCCAGAGAAACTTTTTCAGGGTCATTCTTCCTTATGTCATACCTGCGAAGGCAGGTATCCATCGCATTCATCCCTAGCGAGCCGTAGCCCGGGAGCGACATAAGAAAAAAATCCCGAAAAGAGTAAGCCCCGAGATCATTCCATCCCGGGGCTACATCTTGCGATACGTTAATCACGACGCAAACTATCAGATCTTCAGCATATCGCCATTATAGAGGAATCGTTTGATCTTCCGGGTTGACGTTTTCTCGAACTCAGCTTCGACAATGCGGAAACGACGAACACGTTTGTAATCCGCAAGCTCCCGCTGAAGCTCTTTGATTTCTTTCTTGATCAGATTGAAGACATCATCCGGTGTCGGTTTTTTCCTTTTTCCCTCAAAATGTATGTCAACCTGTTCATAATCGGGGTAGATCAAAGCTGCCACTTCATCGCCGTAGCCGGAATCGCGGGGAACACCCACCACTAACGCTTCGGCGATATAAGTGCCCGAGTTCAGATAATGCTCGACTTCCTCAGGATAGACGTTCTTACCGCCACCCGTGACCAGCATATTCTTCTCGCGCCCCATAATCTGCATCACTTCGCCAGGGTGAATTTTGCCCAAGTCGCCAGTGTGGAACCATCCTTCTTCGTCAATCACTTCAGCGGTCGCTTCCTCGTTCTTGTAGTAACCGGGGAAAAGATTAGGTCCCTTGACGCAAATTTCACCGATACCGAACTTGTTGATGTTAATCAACTTGTGGGTTGAGCCAAAAATTGGAGGCCCTACTTTGTCCATGTGAATGTCATTCGGTCGAATAACGTGAGTCACTGGGCTGGTTTCAGTCAAACCATAGCCTTGAAGCAGATCGATGCCAATTCGTTGGAAAAAGTGCCCGGTTGCCGGATTCAAAGGTCCACCGCCGGAAACAAAATACTTGATTGTGTCCAATCCTGCTTTCACACGGACGGATTTGAAAAGCTTTTTGCCGAGCTTCAGGTTCACTTTCTCGCCGGTAACAACCGCGTTGAACAAACCGTTGAATAATATCCGGGTTTTAGCGCCTTTTTTATTGATGCCGCGTAAGATTCCCGCGTGCATTTTTTCAAACAACAGCGGTACTCCAACCAACATAGTCACGTTTGTGGCGCGAATATCGCCCATAAGATCGGCGCTCTTCAAGCTTCGCGCATACGTGATGCTACAACCACAATACTGCGGCAACAGAAAGCCCGCAGTGGCTTCAAAGGCATGATGGATAGGTAAAACTGATAAAAACACGTCCCCAGTGCCAAGGTTCAACACCCGGGCGCTGGCTTCAACATTCGACATGATGTTTTTGTGGGTCAGCATAACTCCTTTGCTATAGCCTGTTGTGCCTGAAGTGTAGAGGATGGCGGCGACATCATCCATTTTGCGCACAGGAAAGCCGCGTTTCAGCTCAGATCCTTCACGAACGATATCATGAAAATAATAGTCAACGTCAGATTGATCCGGGTCAAAGCAGATAATGGTCTTGATTGTTTTAATCTTTTCCATTTCACTGATTTGCGACAACATTTTTTCCGACACAAACAATATTTTTGCACCTGAATTTGAAAGAATATGCCGAATTCCTGATGATGGCATCATTCGATCAACAGGCACTACGATTGCTCCAGCGCGTTGACCTGCCAGATAAGCAGCGCCCCATTCAGGTCGATTCTCGCCAAGAACTGCCACTCGGTCGTTCGGCTTGATTCCTTTTTCAATCAACCATTTAGCGATGGAATTAACCCAGTAATCGTACTGCTTGAAACTAATCACCTTATAACCATCTTTGCTCCAAGTGCGCATGACTGGCGCGTCGCCAAAGTCTTTAGCGTTTCTTTCAGATAACTCGGACAAAGGAAAAAGTCCGCGCGTCGGGTTTTGGTCAACTTCATTTACAGCCATGTCGAATCCCGAAGTTTGTGTATGAAAAGTTTTGTTCTCGTAAATTATTCTGGCAAATTGACGACTTTAATTTCAGCGAAGACATCATCAAATACTTCGCCCTGCCGCCAAATTTCGATTCTGTCAACATCGTCCAATGCGATCTTCGCCGGACGGGGAAATCCGCAACTGTTCGAAGCGAAATGATCTGCTGAATATGCGCCAGTCATTTTGATCACCGCCAGATCGCCGCGATTGGGCAAGCGATTCACCTTGATTTTTATCTTGGCAATCATATCACCGGTGAAGCATAAACGCCCAGCCAGAAAAACTTCGGCAGGTTGCTCGTCTGGTTCATGCGGAAGGATTTCCACAGGAAACATATCTGGTGAGACCAAATTGGTGCTATGGTTGACGATGCCCATATCGAGGTCAATGACGTTGTTGCCGAGCACTTGCTTCACGGCGGTTACTCTGGCAACTGTGATTCCTGCCGAGCTGAACAAGGCTCTGCCCGGTTCGACAATTAATTTCGGCGCGCCCATGTCGCGTAGCTTATCGGCAGTGGTCTTGCCGTCGTCGTGCGTTTTCGTCAACAGTCGTTCCAGCATCTTTGCGCCGGGGTAGGCAGTCCAATACGCTTTGCCACGCCATTCATCGCTGGCGGTCGGTTTTCGCCCGTTAAGGTGAGCATAACCGGCTGGAATATTTTCCCAAGTAACCCATTGGTCGGTCGGCGTCTCGCCGCGAAGCTGTTTCTTGAGCCTGTCGTTAAGCTCAAGCCAGTCTTGCTCGCTCAGATAGTTTAGTGGAAATCCACCGCCGATGTTCAGATGTTTGACCGCAAGACCCATTTGCGTAGCCGTTTCGGAAGCCTTAAATAAGTATTCCATCAGCCGGTCGTAACCGTCGGCGCTGCAGATTTGAGTGCCTATGTGAGCCGAATAGCCTGCAAAACGCAGATGCTGAAAACTTTGCAGAGAATCAAGAACCGCCTCAAGCTCGCTGAAATGGAAGCCAAACTTAGTCCAGGCGCCGGCTGTGGTCTGATCGGCGCTGGTCAGCCCTTCCAAAGGCATTCCGGAGAGCCGGATCAAGATCGGTGTCGTTGATTTCCGTCGAGAGGCGAGTTCGTCGAGAATTTCCATCTCGGTCATATTATCGACAGCGGTCAGCAACGAATGCTCGGCGATCATGGACAAATAATGATCGGTTTTAGCGTTGCCATTGCAGATAATTCTATCAGCAGGGATGCCTTCCTCAAGCGCGGTCTGGAGCTCATGTTCTGAAACACAGTCCACGCCTAAGCCCAGTTCGCTGACCAGCTGGATTGCCCCGCGACAGGGATTGGATTTCGCCGCAAAGCACATTTGAGTGTACGGGTACAGGCGTTCGATGATCTTGCGCAAGCCATCAGCACTCTCCCGAACTGCCAGCTTGGAGTAAATGTGCAGAGGCAAACCAAACTGCCCGCTTAGTTTTGCTATGGTGTTAAGGTCGAAGTTCATCAGAATCCAAGAATGTTATCTCAGCCAGAAATCGGAGAGAAGATTGATTGGCATGGAAAACCTGCCCAAACATTATTATCACCCGTCACAATGGCTTTAGATTAACCCAATTTGCGCCGTTTGTCAAGCCCTTGAAGGACCGAAATCCATGTGCTAAACGTCACAAGGGAGAGTCATTTTATGCGAAACCCGAATCAAGTTCATTTGATTCGGGTTGAAATCAGACAAATAGGCAGAATTAGCCGTTAAATTCGAGTCCCATTACTTCATGCCAGGCTTTAGGATCGGCGATGTACTTCCTTACTGATTCAATGGTTGCCGCTTTGAACAACCCCGATGTTTCGCCGATGTCCAGCGTTAAATCCATGTCGGTGACAGAGTGAAGAATAACACCCATCTCTTTGAGTGATTTTTTCCCGCCTTGCAACCGATCGAACAACACCAGAGTGTTAGCAACAATGGCACCGCCATCACGGAGCGCTTCGATGAAGTTCACTTTACTGCCAGCGTCGGTGATGAGATCTTCAACCAGCAAGACTTTGCTGCCGTTTGGGTCACCACCTTCGATTTGCTTCGAGAGCCCGTAGCCTTTTTGCGCCTTACGGACATACACCAATGGCACGTTCAAGTCTTTCGCCAGATAGGCAGCGAAAGGTACACCTGCTGTAACTCCGCCAGCGATCATGTTAATGTCAACGTCATCACATGCCAGCAGAATTCTGGCAGCGGCATTGAACGCCGTCATGAAATGTGGGTCAGAAATTACCTGGCGACAGTTAATGTAGATCGGGCTGAAATTGCCGGATGCTAATTTAAACGGTTCATCAAGATTAACTTTCACCGCTCCGGATTTCCATAACAACAGTGTTATCGCGGTTCGCAGGTGCTCGTTTATCTGGGAATTTAATTGCTTTGTCAAGTTCAGGTTCCTCATGGAGTCGTTTAGGTTATTTTACGTTATGCTTTTGCATGATCTGCCCCCACTCAGCTTCGGAGAGAGTTTCAGAATCATCAATCAGCATAATGGGAATATCGTTCTCGATTCGATAGCGCCGGCGGGTTTCCTTGTCGGTGCTGACAAGTGTTTCGCCGTCGAGTACTAAAGCCGCCTTCGTCAATGGGCATACGAGAATATCGAGCAGTTTCTGGTCAATCGCCATAACAGCCTCTGAAATTATGATGATCCTTCACGAGCGAAGGATACTTTTATTCGATACCAACCAATTTTATCGGACCAAGTTGCTCCAAGGTCACTCCGGTCTGCGTTAGTATTTGCGCAAGGTTCGGAGGATGGGTTGCCGCTGCGTTTTCATACGGTTTGTCGAAAACAATCCGCTGAATGCCAGCTGCGACAAGTATCTTGATGCAGTTCCAACACGGGGTCGCGGTAACGTAAGCGGTCGCGTCTTGCGTGATCGCGCCGGTTCGGGCAGCGTTTGCAACGGCGTTCGCTTCTGAATGAATCGTAGCCACGCAATGCCCTTCAACCATCAGGTGTCCTACATCATCGCAGTGATCCGCGTGTGGCAATGATCCGTTGTATCCTGTTGCCAGGATTCGCTTATCTTTAACGAGCACAGTGCCAGCGTGAAGCCGGTCACAGGTGGCTCTGGTCGAAACATAATGTGCAAGCGAGAGAAAATATTCATCCCATGATTGCCGCATTGTTGGTCTCCCGTTTCCATAGAATTAATGTCAAACTAATTTTAACACAGAAAGGGGCTCGGTCGCAAGAGTTTTTAGAGATAAACTCACTTTTAAAAAAATGCAACACAGCCTTGTTGTTCCATCAAATTTTATGGACGCTTAGCAACTTAAGGATTTCCTTTGTATTCTTGTAAAGATAGCTATATTTTTACTTAGATGGTATTTTGGACGGGATAATTAGTGACGCGAAAGAGATTTACTCCAAAATATTTGCAACTCCGTCATAATATCTTCAACAAAAAAGCTGATGATAGATACTTCGTTTGCGTTATATCCCGGCAGATTGTGAAAAATCTGCTTATTTATTTTCATACGCAAAGATTATTTGCGCCATCCCTTTACAAGCCTATACGTAACAATTACAAGGATTAAGAGTGAAGTATTTTGTGTCTTGTTTGCTTTTTGTCGTTTGCGGCACTATATTTGCGCTTCCTGCTTTCGGTGGAGAGCCCTCTTCAAGTGACTCAGAAAATGCAATTCAGCAGGAGCGCAGGCAGTTGCAAGCCTTGCAGGATTCTTTAGCGCTGTATTCCGATTCGCTTGCCGCATACAGAAATCCTATCGGCGGCGCAGGGCGGTTGAACTTCAGAACCAGTCAAATCAAGGGTGAAACAGCAATAGCTTTTGGCGGACAGGTTGCCATAATCTACAAACAACACTGGCAATTTGGTATCGGAGCATTTGGTCAGGTTAACTCAGTGGAAACTGAGGCATCTGACGTACCAAACCTGCTCTGCGATGTGTATATGGGCTATCTTGGGTTTGAAGTCTGCCGATATTTTAAGCCCGAACGAAAATTCCACTGGGGAATTTCCTCGCTGTTCGGACTCGGCAGTTTAGTTATTGATGACGCTAGCGCTGATGCCCGAGACGAATCGTTGCTCAGCGACAGCTTTTTCATCCTTGAACCATCGCTTGTCGGAGTAGTGAACGTAACGAACAGCATTACCGCAGATTTGGGCTTAGGCTTGAGAATGCCTGTTGGCGTGGTTGACAATCAATATATTAAAGCCTCTGACCTGACAGGCTTGGTGATGTCGATTGGTTTGCAATTCAGCGTGTGGTAATTTGGCATAAAACGAGTAGAATTTGAAACGATACCATATTCAGACTTATGGCTGTCAAATGAACTATCATGACAGCGAACGTATGTCTGGAATGCTGGATAAAATGGGCTTGATCGAGACTCCATCACCAAAAGATGCCGATGTTCTGCTGGTGAATACTTGCGCTGTGCGTGAAAAACCAGAACGCAAGCTCTATGGGGAACTCGGCAACTACAAAAGATACAAGCACAACAACCCAAATATCATCATCGGCGTTGTTGGCTGTATGGCACCTCGTGATCCCGATAAAATTCACGCCGCCTCCCCAATCGTAGATTTTCTCCTGGGACCTCGAAGCATTTACCGATTGCCTGAAATTCTGAACAGCATCAGCCAGGAACGACAAAAGATAGACCAGATTTCAATCGAGGACGACCCAACTCAACTCACGCCGGTTAAGCGTCTGCACCCTGTCACCGCCTGGATAGACATTCAGTTTGGTTGCAATTACGCTTGTAGTTATTGCGCAGTGCCATCAGCTCGCGGTCGTGAGGTGTCACGACCACCGCTTGAGATATTAGCCGAATTGCAGGATGCGGTCAATCAGGGCTACAAAGAGATTATGTTGCTGGGGCAAACGGTCAATGGCTACGGCAGAGACCGGAAATATAGCTTCAGCCCCGAAGAGTCTGGCGAAAGTAGCTCAGTGAGATACGATTTTGCGCGGCTCTTGGAAGAAATCGACAGCCGGTTTCCACAAATCAGACTCCGCTACACCAGCCCTCACCCCAGTCTTTTCTCGAATCATTTGATCGAGACCATGGGAAGACTTGGCGTTGTCTGCGAAAACATCCATCTGCCGATTCAATCTGGCGATGATGAAGTATTGAAGCGAATGCGGCGCGGATATACATACCAGAAATTTAAAGAGATCGCCCACAAATTGCGCGAAGTCACGCCGGACATCTCGATAACAACCGATATTATTGTCGGTTTTTGCGGTGAAACGGAAGAGCAATTTCAAAATACACTGCGAGCGATTGAAGAAATTGCTTTTGATCAGGCATTTATGTTCGCATATTCCCCTCGAAGATACACTGAAGCCTTGAACTTCGCGGATGAAGTGCCTGAAGCTGTTAAGAAGCGAAGATTACAGGAATTAATTGAGCTTGCCAACAACCAGTTTCACGTTAAAAACGAAGCCTTGTTAGGGCGCGAGCTTGAAGTGCTAGTTGAAGGTGTCAGTGCGAAGAACGCCGAGAGAATGAGTGGCAGAACCAGAACCAACAAGACCGTCATTTTCGATGGTGTTGGCAAATGTTCCAGCGGTGATCTGGTTACGGTTCAAGCTGAAGAGGCTTTTCTGTGGGGTGTCAAAGGGTCATTAGTCACCCAAGAGCGTCCCATTCTTGTTCTGGAAAGTAAATAAATCCAAGTCAGCCCAGATGTAGTTTTGAAATGTCCTATATTTGCGAGGAGCTCCGGATGGAGTCATTATCTGAAATACCCGTTCTCATTCGGGTATTTGATCGACTAAGTGACTTGGAATGCAATATCGCCATTATTAAGCGATATTGGCAAGATAGGAAGTATCCGCTATATGTTGTAAGCAATGGCAGCAAGCTCGGTTTTCGAGTGCCAGAGTCTGTCCACAATGATGCTGAAGTAATTGAGTTGTCGGATAATCCTGGTCATATACATGGTGCGTCGCAACTTTTAGTTAATGGTGTTGGAGCTGTTCCATCGCAGTATAAATACCTGATAATACTCGAAGCGGACACATGGTTATTATCAGACCACATACTGAGAAAGTACATTGACATCATGGAAAACGATGACGATGTCGCATTATGTGGAGCAAATTGGATTGACAAATATCACTCGACGGCTATTGATTTTGCCATCATCAGATTGCCTTTTTTCAGGCAACATTCAGAATTGTTGGATTTTAGTGATGGTGATTCAATCGAAAGTCGCTTGTATGCGGACATCATTGGTTTAGGAAAGAAAGTGGCGTTGATTAAAGAAGCGTATCCCACTGTTTTACCCAAAGCAATGCCGTTTAATATACAATCTGATGGCAGACGTCGCCGAGTTTTTCCACGAATGCCGATGGTAACGCACCATATCGAGAACCTGAATGGTGGCATTGAAGAAAAAAAAATTATTGCAAATAAAACAGCTGGACGAAACGTTTTTCCCAGTTCCAAACGGAAGATAGAGCTTATGCTTTATAAGTTAGCGTACTTTATCTACGAGAAAATACTATTTATTACACCGAAGTCAAGATGGTTTAAAGGCAGAAAATTTAACTCAAGCAAATGCAAAGACTTGTTTGATAAAAGTGTTGGCAGTACATTATAAGCTCGCCAGTTGATTTTTTACGATTTTTCGACCTGGCATAGATTGGCAGGCATCCTGTTTGGACGATTTTACGCTTTCGAGCGTATTATATATATGATTTGGAGATCATGGTTTTGACAGTAAGTTTCGAAGACACAGGTAACAGAGAGAGCGCTATGAACCTTTGGAGACTGAAAGTTGCTACAGCCGCCATCATCTTGGTGTTAATCCCAATGATGGTTATTGGTGCAGATGTCATTCAAAATATATCCTTTGATTCGCCTAAGATTGTTCAATCAGATGGCTTTGACAAAGTGATGGTCACAGAAGGAATGAATATTCAGGAAGCTGGTTCTCCGGCGCTTCCTTCGGTTGGATATTGGTTTGTTCTTCCTCCGGGAGAACATGCAACAAGCGTTCGCCTTACCAATGAAAAATGGATCAGAGTTGACCGATCCTTAAAAATCGCACCTGCACCAGCCTTGCAGAAATTAAGCGATACTAAAAATATCCCACTCACTCCCAACCCTGATGTTTACTCTCAGGATGCCTTTTTCCCAACACAGGCGGCTACAGATCTGCAAACTCACCTGAAACGTGGCGTTTCACTGGCGAGTGTTCTTGTCTGGCCCATCCGTTGGAATCCTCAGACTGGTGTGCTGGAATATCTCGCATCAGCAGATATTAACCTGACCAGCGAAATTGGCATTCAAGAGTCCGAATCCTTCAACCGATTTTATCGTGGTGATGTCAGTACTATGCAATGGGTCAGAAGCCGTGTCGAAAATGGCAACGATCTTATGGGCTACCCCCATCGCGATGATCCCGAAGCCGAAGCGATGCTGGTTATTTGCAATACCGACCTGATGGAAGATATGGAAGTCTATGTCGGATGGCGTAATGAATTCGGTGTCAGAACCTACCTCGTCTCTGTTGACGAAGTGCTTGAAGCTGAAGGCGGCACGGATGACCCCGAAAAAATCCGCAATGGTATCATAACCGCTTATGAAGAATGGGGCATTGATTATGTCTTGTTTGTGGGTGATGATGAAGCCATCGAACATCGCGGTTTAACTGCCACAGTCAACGATGAACCCGAACCAGACATCCCCGCTGACACATATTTTGCCGGTTTGGATGGAAACTGGAACGATGATAATGATGATTTTTGGGGCGAAACCGAAGAAGAGGATTTGCTGTCTGAGGTTTATGTTGGTAGAATTGCCGCCGATGACGTTCGCGAACTCAACAACGCTCTCACCAAGATTTATCTTTACAGCGAAGAGCCTGTAATGGATGATGTTGAAGATGTGCTGATGGTAGGTGAAGACCTGGGCTGGGTTGCCTGGGGTGGCGACCACATGGACGAAGTTTATGAAGGTAGTGAGAATTACGATTTTGAAACCGTTGGCTACACAGACAACTTCAACCGCACCAATCTTTACGATCGTGATGAAGTATGGAATCCAATGAATCAACTGGCGCCATTGATTTCAGAAGGACCTCAGTTCCTGAATCATCTTGGACATGCTAACACATGGTATGGCTTGAAGTTCAGCATCAACATGATCAGCGACAATAACATCACCAATGACGGCATAGATAACGGCTTGACCATTGGCTATACGCAGGGATGTTATGACGGATCATTCGACAATCGTTCCACTGAAGTTGGTCAATACGGCGACGACTGTTTCATTGAGAAATTCTCGGTTGGTATGCGCAACGGCTTTGTGGCGTTCCTCGCAAACTCACGCTATGGCTGGGGAAGTGGCGGCAACACTAACGGCGCTTCACAGCATTTCCATCGTGAATTTGTCGATGCCATCTTTGATGAAGATATCACCATCATCGGTCGCACCAATCAGGACTCAAAAGAAGATGCCGCACCTTGGATCAACTGGGGCGCAATCAGATGGTGCTTCTACGAAGTCAACCTCTTTGGTGATCCACTGATGGATATATGGACTAGTGTTCCCGAAGAGATCGAAGCGGAATATGATCCCGTGATTCTCATTGGTGAAGATTCCTTTGACATTAGCGTTCCCGGTGTGTCCGGCGCAACTGTTTGTCTTTCACGCGATCAGGAAATCCTTTCCGTTGGCATAACAGACAATCGTGGCAATGCCGAGCTGTTCATTCCCGAACCTATCACACCGCCAGGACCCGTGACCATTACTATCACCGCTCATGATTTTCTTCCCTTCAGCGGTGAAATCATGTCCAGCCCGTCGGATGCGGGATTCCCCTGGGTTGAAGAATTGCAAATTTCCGACCTGAACGGCATTGAAGACGGCAGGATTGACGCTGGCGAAACGATTGAGCTAAATCCTCTCGTTGAGAACCTTGGACATGGCGCGCTTGAAGGCTTAATCGTCACTGCCATGATTGACGATGAATTGGTCAATCTAATTACCGGCTCAGTAGCCTTCCCCATGATTGACGGTGATGGCGAGTCAACACCTGAAGAGCCATTGGTTTTTGAAATTGGTAGCAATTGCGATGACCTGCACGAACTGAAGATCACACTGTCCTTCGTTGATGCTGAAGAAGTTGAGTGGACGCAGGAACTTTCATTGTTCACCCACGCTCCAAATTTCAGCGATCACATCATAGTTGTCAATGACGAAAACGGCAACAACAATGGTCGTTTGAACCCAGGCGAAGAAGTCGAGCTCGCTTTCGCAATAGTCAACACTGGCTCGGGTAGCGCTCGTGACTTGACCCTTGAGATGACTTCCGGCAACCCATACATCGAAGTCATCGAAGGCGAAGGAAGCATTGCGCTGGCTGAAGCAAACAGCGCCAGCTACACCGAAACAAACTTCAGAATTCGCGTTTCTGAAGAGTGCCCCGATCCCTACCACGCGGTTCTGTACATGACGATGAACAGCGAAATGTGTGGAAGACATGATTTCATTGTCAATATGAAAATGGGCGGCGAATTCTTCACATTTGAGGATGTTGAGGAAGTCTGGGAACACGAGATCATCGGCGAAGAAAATTTGGATCAGTGGCATCTTTGCGACAACGATAACTACACACCTGACGGTAGCAATTGCCTGAAGGTCGGTGGCGACAACCCGAACGATGAATACGCCGGAATGTTGAATTGTGCCCTGTACACGCCTGTGCTAACCATTACCAGCCCACTGCAGATGTCTTTCTGGCACAAGATGAATGCCGAATACAGCGAGGCTCACGAAGGTTACGCTTATGATGGTGGCTTCCTCGAAATCTCGGTTGATGACGGAGATTGGGAACTATTCTACCCCGGCATAGATCAGGAGGATGACTATCCCTTCATGTTCCGCCGCGGTGGCTCACCGAGCCCGATGTTGCAGGATGCTCCCTGCTACTCTGGTGAATTCGACTGGCAACAGGTTGTGTTTGACTTCTCTGATTACATGGATTCAGAAATTCAGGTTCGTTTTCGTTTTGGCTCGGATGGAGGGACAAATGGTTTAGGCTGGTGGATTGATGACATTGAGCTGATGATGCCGATGGATGTTGTTTCTCCAGATAATCTTGAAGGCGAGATGACTAATACTGGTCTTCAGCTTTCATGGGACACACCCCAACCCGAACGTGATGATCTGGGCGCTCAAAATGAACTGATCGGTTACTACATTTACCGCGACATAGGCATCTGGAACCGCATCGACACCATGCTGTGTGTGAACCATTACTTCGATAATCTTCTCGAATTCCAGGATCGCACCTTGACCTACATGGTCACAGCGAAGTATTCACACGGCGAGAGCACACCGAGCAATTTCCTGGTGGTGGATTGGGTCAATAGCGCTCCGGTGGCTAGAGAAGAGTTGCCGACGGATTGGGCAATTTCAGCAGTTTATCCGAATCCCTTCAATAGTCATACGCGCATTTCTTACACCGTCCCGACACTGGGAGTGGTGAAGATAGCAGTGTTTGACCAACAGGGGCGGATGGTTCAGGAGATCATTAATTCTGAGCTTCAACCCGGCAAATACAACGCCATGTTCAATGGTGAGGCGTTGCCCTCTGGAATCTACGTTGTTCGCATGGAAGATCCAGCGAACATCCGCGCATCCAAACTGGTGCTGGTGAAATAAACCTACGCCTTAGTGATATTTCAAACATTAAAAAGCCGGAATGCTTGAAAGCATTCCGGCTTTTTAATGTGATTACTGTTATCATTCCCTCGAAGGCTGGGGCTCATCGCTTTGAGAGGGTGTTGTCTCAAATCTGCGAAATCTTTTTCATCAGTGGAAAGGATATCCACCTAGCCAATATCCGAACATTACTTCTTCTTCGTATGGCTCGAAAAAATATGCTGAGCTGTAGATCGATCAGGTGGTATCTGACAATTACTTCCACTGCGGATGAACAGCGCCGGGATAAGATAATCAGTGCGCTGATAACTAACCGGCACCAGCTTGCCTTCTTTTATCATTTGGGAAACAATGCCCGACTGCCCCATTTTATCCTCGATAGCATGTGCCTGCTCAAATCGCAAGGGGTGCCGCGTGCCGATCTCCATGATTGCCGTGGCGGCATCTGTAAAGGAGTTTGTGTTGAATTCGCCCTCTTCCATTAGCGAAAAAACTTGCTCTGTGCCTAATATCTCCTGCGCTCGTATGATTTTATCTGGAGAGGACGGCTCTGCCCAATCTTCAGCCGGAGGTCTGACGGGTGTCATAATGTAAATGCGGTGTGGATTCACCTGTGCGATGATTTTTTTCAAATCATTCAACGCCCGCACGGTGTCATTAACATCTTTCACCAGCATGACTTCCAGCCAGATTTGCCCCGTGTACTGCCGTCGAAAATCAATCAACCCTTGCAACATGGCATCGAAGCGTATTTTTCCGTGCGGTCTGTTTATCTTCTTGAAGACATCCTCACTGCCAGCATCCAGACTGGGAAGAACAACATCGGCGGATTTCAGATCCTCCCTAACATCAGCTCGATATAACAGACTTCCATTTGTGATGACAGCAATATTTTGCTGAGTCAGTCTTTTCGTCTCATTTATCAACCAACCCAAATCAAGCGAGAGTGTCGGTTCGCCATCGCCGACAAAGGTGATATACTCGGTAATCGGCAAGGCTGGATGATTGACGATTTCATCAAGGATACGTTTCTTGAGGAAAAAGCTCTCACGTTTATAGCGTAATTGATTTGTGCTGCCAAGCTGGCAGTAAACACAGGAGTAGGAGCATGCTTTGGGAGGAATGATGCTGACACCCAGCGATCTCCCCAACCGGCGTGATGGAACGGGTCCGTATGTGTAAAGGAATTTTCGTGCGGTTAAATCAACCATTTTGAAAGACTCACTGTTAAAACTTTATAAGCTAATAATAAGATACAAGATTTAGCACCCATACAAAAGAGAAGAGCCGTGCTTCACACGACCAATTTTAAGTAATAAATTTGTTCAATAACGCCACCGCCTCAGAAATACCTCTGACCGCTCGTATTGATGGACATCTCGACTGACAGCACAGTTCCCTATAGCTTTCCCATATAATCCGACAATTTCAAAACACAGTCTGCATAATGTTCTGAATGATTGTAGCGCATTATCACTTTCTTCATTCGCTTTCGATTGCCATCCGCACGCCAGCCATTTTTTTTCAGATAATTCGCTATTGAAGCCACGGCATCGTCCAGCTCAGACAGATCGACAATGCCGTCAGCGTTGCCGTCTTTGGCGTAGGCGTTGTAGCTGGAAGGAATAAACTGAGCCAACCCGAACGCTCCAGCCCACGAGCCTTTGATGTCCAGCGGATCCATCTGATTCGCGCGGGAAATGTCCATCAGTTGCCTCAGTTCTTTGCGCGCCCAGTTTGCCCTGCGTTTCAGCTTGCTGTTCCTCGTTTCCTCATCGACAGCCGAATCGGGCTCAATTGTGGCGAGCACTTCCGCCTGATCGCCAAGCGATAGACTCCAGAAAACATTGAACACTTCATGCTTGCCCATCCAACTGCCGAAATTTGTCTCAACCTTCAGAATTCCCGCAACGACTTCTCCCAGCACACTGTAAGTTTTGGCGACACTGTCGATTTTTGCGCCGTTTCCAGCCCAGAAATCCCGGCAGAGTTTCATGCTTTCCGCGTTGGTGTGGTGTGCGTACTGCTCGTCAGATTCCACATGCCCGACGTTGATATGCAGAACTTTCTCCTGAAAAACCGCCCGGTTATCGCTCAAGTTAAGTCGAAGAAAATCAATATCCTCAGCGCTCCAACCTTCAGCGATCAGCTTCTCAACCAGTAACTTCTTGAATTCCAACTGCTGAGCGACAAAGACAGAATCACCACCAGAAAGATTTTTATCTGCAAAACCGATTGTTTTATCGGATATTGCCGATTCATCTTGAACAGTTGCCAGCCAGCCGAAAGCTCCTTCGTCGCTGAAATTGAAGAATGCGCTCAAGAGTATTAATACTCCAAACAAACCAAAAAAGACTGCCAAAGTCCCCCATAGCGCCTTTGTTACTTTTGTCTCCATCGTCCCGTTGTTTCCGTTTGAAAATGCACGTTGCTTTGTGTCAGTGGCACAACTAAAAATTGAATTTCGTTACTCATAGCCCAGTTTACGTATATAATACGACAATCCTGCCCAAATCTCCATATCCTGCGGCACAGACATCCTGTCAATCCGAATTGTCTGAGCGGCTTGAAGATAAATTCGCGTGATCTTCCCCAGTTCCAGCCCGGCAACGCCAGACCAGCGAATGCCTTCTCCAGATAACGCAACCACTCGAATCCGCCCGGGAACGCCAGCCTCGCCATAATATTCAACAGCGCCATTAGCAGTGGAAAAATATGCCAGCGAGATGGTTTCACTTACTGATGTATTTTGCCGTTTGGAAATGTTCGCTGAAATATGCTGTTTAATGCCGCATCCGAAACCTCTTCCGGGTTGAAGCAAATTGCTAGTCCGTGTAATTCCTTCCACCCAGACAGTTTGCCTGCCCACTGAAGGCACATCAAAATGCAGTCGTGCTCGAAGTCGCTGGTCTGTGTATTGTTCGACGGCGGCTTCCTCACCATGCCCATCATCAGATTGACGCTGCCGGTAGCGCATTTCCAGGCGGACGATGTCGGAAAATTTCAAGCCGCCTTCCAGCGAGAACCGGCTGCGGATTGACGGCATTGGCACGGTGTAGCTTCGCCAAGGGACGTGCATGATTTCGAGATGAGCTCGCCAATAGTCAACCATCGAATCACGGGGATTGCCCTTGACATGAACAGCCGCACCTTCACAGCCAGTGACCAGCGTACCCTCGAACGGATCGCGGGAGCGAGGGCTCTGGAAGCCTTTCGGGGTTGAGAAAATCACGCCATCAACTCCAATATCAGAGACAGGCAAGGAGGCAGATCCGGCAATGCTCCACGCGATTCTGCCTGTCAAATCTGAGCCTATTTCGCCAAATGACGAGATACGTCGTCCTGCATAATGCACGCCGCTCGAAAATGCTCCCAAGTGCGAACCAATGAGCGGAAATCTGATTCGCGGTGATGTCTCGCCGCTGAATCCGGGGTCGTATTCAGCGGCATATCCGCCCAGAAATAACTCCAGCGATCGCTTCGACCCGCGAAACACTTCATGACTTACCACTCCCCCGTAAGCGGACTCGGTGACGAGATTCTTTTTCCCTTCTTCACCGATGGTTCGATGAAGCCCGGTATCGGACAATCTAAGCATCAAGCCGGTGGAATCTTTGGCGCTGATTGCATCAAGCTCGGTGTGAGCGCCGAACAGGGTGAGCGATGTCCGCATGGTTCTGAATTGGAATGCAGCGCCGCGCAAGGCGGAATTTGTGAAGCTGTCTCCCGCTGATCTAACGATAGCGCTCGACGGGCGGAATGAAGCAGCGTTGTCGAAGGCGCTGCGGTAGTCTGGCTTTGTCCAGACCGCCAAGCCTCTGCCGATGGTGATGTGGAAATCTCCCAACACCACTGAAGAATTTTCGTTTTTCCAGCGTGCCCAGAAGCGGCTCAGGTCTGTGTAATGAGGTTCGAAGGCATCTTTATCGAGGGTCAGACCACAGTCAAAGTTGTCGATTGTTAAAGCAAATCTGTTGGTGGAAGAGAGCGGATTGCCATCGTAGCGATCAAGATTATCATCGGTGGTTTCACCGTATTTTCTGCCTGTTATTGTGGTCAGTTTCAGGGAAAAGTGTTTTTTGTTTGGGTTTCCGGGACTGATGTTTTCAGGTGGTAAAACCGTAAACCCGGCGCTGGTTACGGAATCTAAGAAAGCGAGACGAGTGGGGAGTTGTTTGATGATTGAATCAACCTCGCCGGGGTAAAACTCCGGCGTTGAGGCGATTGTCAGTCGGCTTGCATGTTTCCAATCGAAGGGATTGATTTCTTTCAGCCAGAGCCAGTCGCCTGAGTCGTCAACATCTGCCCAATCAGATGGGATATCCGTTTCATCGGCGCAAGCAATCCCTGTGATAACAATCAGAAGCAAGACTATGGTCGCAATGCTGGAGCAACGGAACATTTATCTCAAACGATTAGTATGTTTTACAATGCAGATCAGCAGACTGCCGAAATACCCATTAAGGGTTCACTTATTGACATTATTGTAACAGACAGTGCGCTGATAATCAAGGCAGGCAGGAGAGTATGTGAACTTGCATTGGAAAAAACTAATCTTTTTGGTCGGTGAATAGCATTTTTTAGAGCCTGTGCTGAATTGATTTCACTTAAATCAAGTCAGCGAACGCTTGCGAAAATATGTTTTATATGCCTGAAGTTTAGCGCGGATTATAATTGAATCATTGCTCAAAGGCTCGTATGTCTATATATTACAGTACGAAGACCGAATAATTTCACTGGGTAAACGGTACACTGTTGACCGATTCGTTCAAATATAAATATCTCACCGGAACGGCTCTCGTGATTGCCATGCTACTGTTGGCTTTCACGCAGGCTTTCGCCAGTTCCGGCAAGATTGCAGACTCAAGGAACGCCTTTCCTCACCTTTGGGCATTCCCTGAGAACGAATCCGTGCGCCTTGATGAAATTCACATCGAGAGCATTCTGCAAAATATTCTCGATGCTGAAAATTTGTCGCTGAAGCTACAAACCCATAAAAACATCAGCCTGTCCCGAACATCCACCCGCTGGCAACAGCAGTACTTTGGAATCCCCGTCATCGGCGGCGGTGTCACTGTTGTGGCTGACGAAAACAATCACATCCGCTCGTTGTATCAGTCACTGGCAAGGTTTCATACTGACTTCAAGCCCCTGTTTTCACTGTCTTCATCAGAAGCCCTCACCATCGCCAAACAGCGCATAGCGCCAGCATCGCTCCGTGGCGATATTACAACCGAGCAAGTGATTTTCCCGCAGGATGGACTGCCGGTCGCATGTTATCTCGTGAAAATCCCCGCGCAGAATCCTCTCGGCGATTGGGAAGTGTTTGTCGATGCCTCCAGCGGTAAAATTTTACTGCTCGAAGATCAGCTTCGTCATGTGTCCGGCGTGGGCATGGTGTTTGACCCTGATCCTGTTACCGTTCTGCAGGACAGCACTTTAATTGACGATGACAACAATGCCGAAGCCATTCCAATCGAAGCATACTCAGAAGTCGAACTGCTGGATATAACCTTTACCGAGGATGAGCATTATCTGCTGACGGGCAGTTACGTTGACACCGAGCCGACTGCTGACCGCGCCATACTTGCCGAGCCGGTCTTCAGCTTCCTCCGCGACGACCTGCGTTTTGAGGAAGTCATGTGCTACTATCACATCGACCACACCGCGCGCTATCTCGCGGGTCTTGGACTTAACGCTTTCATTCCCGCGCCATTGCTGGTGAATGTGAACGGCACTGAGGCAGACATGTCATTCTTCAGCCCGCACACTGGCATGTTGACTACAGGAACTGGCGGCGTTGACGACGCTGAAGACGCTGATGTCATCATCCATGAGTACGGTCATGCGGTCATGGATCAAATTCTGGGCATCTGGCGAGGGGGCGAGACGGCTCTACTGAGCGAAGGCTGGTGCGATTATCTGGCTGGACAATACAGCCAGCATGTCGCGGCGGATTTCGGCTCGAACCGGGTGTTTAACTGGGACGGCAATGGCGAATTCTGGGACGGACGAATCCTCAACGCGGATTACACCTACCCGGAAATCGAAGACATGGAACCGCATCAGGCGGGGCAGTTATGGTCGTCGCTACTGATGGAAATTCTCAGGCGAAGCGGCAATCGAGACGATTGGAACCGGGTCATCGTTGAGCATTTGACGGTTATCGGCGACAGCGCCACAGTTACCGATGCCGCCGCGGCATTGCTGATAACTGACCTTGACATCACAAATGGAGCATTCCGCTCGCTGATAGTTCAAGGCTGTGAGCGGCGTGAAATATTCCCAGCGGGTGTTTTTTCACCCAACATCTCCCATCGTTCACTTAAGGATACTGAGAATCTCGAAGATCCGCGCATTGTTACCGCGTCCATCGCGTCGGACATCCCACTGGATTCCGAGCGTGTCTGGTTGATTTACGCCTTCGAGGAGCAAATGCCCGACACTGTCCTGATGGCAAACCACGGCAACGAGAATATTTACGAGGGAGAAATTCCGGCTCCGCGCCGAGAGACTGACGTTGGTTATTATCTGGTGAGCGCGGATACGCTGGGCGTGTTTTCGACCTATCCACAGGGCGCGCCGCTGGTGGGATGCCGCTATCATGCCGGAGCTGACTTCACGCCGCCAGCGCTGGTGAATTTGTCAGAATTGCCCAACACTGTTTTTCGTCTGGGCGAATCCAACATCAGCGTTGATGCTCAGGATAATCTGGGCATGGAGTCGGTGATAGTCTTACTCTACGATTCCGCGGTGGATTTCGTCGATTCACTGGCGCTTGAACAGGCTGCGGACTCGGATCAATGGCGCGGTAAACTTGACTGGGACATGAACGATGGTCAGGAAATGTTCTACCGGGTGTTGCTGACTGATGCCGCAGAAAACCGGAACAGTTCGCTTTCCCGGCTGTATTCTTTCGCCCGGCAGAATGAAGCTTATATTGATATTTTTGAAGCAGATTCACCTCGCTGGCTGTTGACTGGTTGGAATCGCCTAGGTGAAGCTGGTCGCTTGAACAGCGGTGGCTTGGCAGACCGCCTGCCTGATGATGCGAGCCATGTTGAATCGGTCGCGATGCTCGATGAAAACTGGAATTTTACTCAGTTTGGCAGGGTGCGGGTGTTGTTCTGGGAGAAGCATCCGTTAAGCCCGGACGGCGGCGAAACTGCTGAGGTTGACTTGTCTCTCGATGGCGGCGAAAGCTGGGCAAATCTGATTCGCTTCCGCAACTCGCAAGATTGGTGGGTTCGGCGGGAGATAAATCTCGACGAATACGCGCTCGCCAATGAACAGCAGGTTCGGCTTCGCTGGCGCACGACAACGGCTGAAGGCGTGGAACCCGGTGCTGGTTGGTTCATTGACGATATTTTCATCTCGGTGCATAACATCGTGAGCGCGAGTGAATCTGAAGCCGAGCTTCCTTCGAATGTCGCCTTGATCTGTTTCCCGAACCCCGCCAACAGCTCCATTAACATACAGTACAGCGCTAGCGGATCCATGAGCATTACATTGCTGAGCCTTGATGGCAGGCGCATCATGCAGCTGCCGGTTGTTTTAGGCGAGGGCGTGAAATCGCTGTCGGTCGAGCATTTACCTTCGGGGCGGTACTTTATTGAGATGCGCGGGCAAAATCAGCGAAGAGTTCTGCCGTTTACGGTGCAGAAGTAAAGGGCTGTGATTGCTTCTGGCAATCATCACAATATATCTCTAAAAAAATACCTTACAACTCTGCGAGACAGGCCACGCACTGCGATTACTAGCTGTAAAAGCCATATTTGTAGCTTTTTACATTCCCACTAAACAAAGATCACACCTTACAGGTGATTATTAACACAAATGTTTGGCTAAAATAGTTGTATTTATTATAAAAGATCGTATCTTATCACAAAGTTCACGCTTTTGGATTTCGAGAGAGAACAATGAAAAAACGACAGCCATTACTAAAAGTCCTGCTTGTGGTCGCGTTCGCAGTGAGCGTATTTTCAGCCACGAATGCTTGGGCGAGATATTCCATCCAGATGAATTTCATGGTGGATAATCCCATTATGTTCCCAGTTGGCAGGATTCTTCCAGACAATATGTCCAATTTGGGTGACATTGAGTTTGAGGACATCAACCCCTTCTTTCAGATCACCTGCTCTGGAGATGATAACGGCGAGGAAGTCTATTTGCACGTTCGTTTGTCGGGAGATGGTGAAGAAATCTTCACTGCGTCCAGTGAGCAATTTCCCGTGAGTATTCTACTTGGACGAACTCTCAGCAACTATGATCTGGCACGCATCCCCGAAATTAACCTCGGCGATGATGGTGGTGGGTCTATCGCCAATCGCATTATGCAGTATATTAGTGGTAACTGGCTACGTGAAGGCGTGTATTCGATTTCTGCTTTTATCAGTCTTCATCCTGACTTCATCTCGGCGGCGAGTGACAATTTAGGCTCAAGTAGCCTGTCCTTTTACGCTCAGACCACCAACCAGATCACACTCTTGAATCCATTAAGCGGTGAGCAAATCGAAACATACCCACGTTTCCAATGGTCATTTCCCCGTCGCGAGGGCGTAATCTTCACGCTTCGTGTGGTGGCTGGTCAGGCGGATGTTGACCCGAACGATGGCTTCAGCTCGCTCGACCCGGACGACGTTTACGCTGAAATCGATATTCCGGTTCGCCCTGGTCAAGAAGGCGGCGACATGTCCTATTACGGCTATTCTGGAATCAGCCCTGAACGCGCGCTTGAGCCTAACCGCACCTATTTCTGGCAGGTTGAAGCCGCTGTTACGACGATGTTCGAGGGCGAAACCGAGCCTGTGCTCAGTCCGGCTGAAAGCTTTCTATACGCGCCTCCGGGAAATGGTGGATCAATTGGCGGCATTGGTGGTGAAGATAACGGTGGCGGCGGCAACGATGAGGGTGGTTTGCTCGGTGGTTCTGGAAATCTTGCAGGCGGCCCCATGGGTGGCGCTCAGGAGGAAGGCGGTCCGCCTCAGAACACTCACCCAATCTTCACACTGTTGCAAAATTATCTACCCAATGACCTGTATCTGGTTTTAGTTCAGCAACTGTCCGATCTTTCTGACTATTCTGTAGCTACCATCAGGATTGGAGACGATGAAGTATCGCTTGAACAGCTTGGCATGTATATCGCAACGAACAATCCGTCATTCGTCTCAATGTCCATTTCGGATTAACCGATTGCGAAATGTGGACGAATTAACTACCATGAGAGGAAATTTCCATGACTAAGTCATTAACATACAGCCTTGCCGTTGCCTTTCTCGTTGTTTTGCTCTTTAATCCCGCTTCGGCAGTGGATGACAAATCGGTCGCTCTCAGCTTGAAAGCCAAAGGCGATGTTCAGCATAAAAAAGCTGGCAGTGATGATGCCAAATTGCTCAAGGTTGGCACGCGCCTCGACGATGGCGATAATATCCGCACCGGCGCGGAAGCGTTCGCGGTGTTAATTTTCACCGACGATAAGAGCATGATTAAGCTGGCGGAATTGACCGAAGTTGTCATTGAAGGCAAGCGCGACGCTCAGTCAAACATCACCAAACGCATTTCGATGGAAGTGGGCAACCTTTACGCCAATGTTCAGCAACAGCGCGGGACATTGCAGATTGCCACGCCAACATCTGTGGCATCGGTGAAGGGCACACAGTTTTGGGTGGTGGTGCTTGCTGACGGCACAACTTACGTCGTGACACTGGATGGACTGGTTGAGTTGCGCAATCGTTTATCGGGGCAGATTGTTGAAGTTCGCCCTGGGCAAATTGGGCAGTCTTCGCCGGATGGTGAAGTAGGCTCGCGAGAAGTATTGCCTGAAGATATCCCTAATGATCCAGACCCGAATATTGACAATACTGAGACGATTCAGATAGAACTTCGCGACAGTGAGGGCAGAAGCAAAGACGTGAATATTGAGGTGCGCACGGAATAGTAGGAAGCCGCAGCCCAGGAGCGACTGCATCCCGGGGAAAAAAACCATACCGTCATTGCGAGGCGCGAAGCAACGAAGCAATCCCTATGATTTTATAGAGACCAAGGATGAAAGCGGTGGGTTCCTGCCTTCGCAGGAACGACAAAGGGAAGAACAACTTTAAAATCAAAACTGGGTACCGGCTTTCGCCGGTACGACGTGGTGTTGGGGCGTTTGGCGCATTTGGCGCGCTTTATGATTATGAAAGTGGCTTTCGAACTTTTATGAGGTTGCTTCGTCGCTTCGCTTCCTCACAATGACAGGTGTGGCGGTGGCACCTCTTTGTGTGCTTTGTGTCCTTGGTGGTTAATCCGAAACCCCGGAATGCAGTCGCTTCCGGGCTACATCTCCCGCTTTCGCGGGAACGACAGTGCAGGATCAAAACCCTAAACCAAAAGAGAAACAGCCGTCCATAAAACAAACTGAGCGGTGTTAAATATGATTTTTATGAATAATTTTAATTTTCCCTCTGCAGGCAGCCGAAAGCAAGCGCTTCTGACCCTGCTTTTTGTGTTTTTGCTGATTGGAACAGCTGCCCACGCCGCCGATGAGCGGATTATCCACACTCCCATCGCCGTCGCTCGCCCCGGCATGGACATTGACATCAGAGCGGGTATTGAATCCGAATCATCTGCATTGGAATCGCGCGTCTATTACCGGCTCCCCGGGCAAGCCGCCTTCCGCTATGAAGAGCTAATGATTACTCAGTCCGGCATGACTGGCGCGATCCCTGCCGAGAGCGTTACCCTGGAAGGTCTTGAGTATTATCTCTGGGTGCAGTTCGAGAATAATGCGCTGGTTTCATACCCTGAAGACGCGCCCGAAAGCGCTCCGCCGCTGATGGTGAGTGTTAATTATCCAAGAGTCGCCAAGGGTCGCATTCAGGAGCAGGCAATCATCCTCAGCCCCAAACCCGGCGAGATGATCGAAGATAAAAAGCCGCTAATCGCAGTCTCGTTTATTCCTGCTCTGAATGCCGATGACTTGAATCTGCTTCACGTCGAGCTTGATGGGCGAGACTTGACCAACACAGCGGATGTCAGCTCTGAACTGTTGACGGTCTTCGCGCCAAAACTCGTCCCCGGTCGGCACGTGGTGAACATCTTCAAAATGATTGACGGTGAACGACAAAATCTCGCCGCTTATCATTTCTTTGTCGAAGGCGAAGTGTCTAAAACCGCCGCGGTAACTCAGATACACGGCAATGTCAAGGGCGGCTACACTCACGAAGATGTCTCCAATAACATCCGCAATATCACTTTCCTGAACAGCAAGCTCTATGGCAACCTTGGTGAAGCCAAGTGGAACACGCGCGTATATGTATCCAATCTCGAACGCGGCAATCTTCAACCCCAGAACCGCTTCACCGTTGGCGTGGAGTATAGGGGTTTGACCGTCAAGGCTGGCGACACCAACCCAAGATTTTCAGAATTCACACTCTATGGTGTGCGCAGTCGCGGCGCGGAAATCAACGTCCGCTCGGCGTACATGAACTTCGACGCGGTTTACGGTGACCTGCGCCGCCCCATCGAAGGCTCATGGCTTCCAGACACCACCTATATCCTCGACGACATTTCCGGAGACACGCTGGAGACCATCATTGAGCCGGCAGTTGACAATGCTGGAACATATCAACGATTTTTGTTGGGCATTCGCCCCGGCATTAACATCACTAAGAATGCCACGCTGTCATTTAACATCACCAAAGTCAAAGACGAAGAGAACTCTATTGATTATGGGGTGCGCCCGAAAGACAATGTCACTGCTGGCTTTGATTTGAAAGTCGTCTCCAACAACCGGCGTGTGGAATTTACCAGCGAGACGGCGTTCAGTCTGTATAACGATGACATCTCACCGGGCGCAATGAAAGATGCTAAAGATTTCGAGAACATTCTGGTCATCAATCAGAATTTTCAGCCCCTGCCCAACGATTCATCCATTCTTGAAGAAGGCATTTCCACCAGCGATCTGCTTTCAGAATTAGCAGAGGAACTCGTCGCTTCAGCAATGGCACACCGAACGAGCTTGAAACTCAGCTACTATAACAATGAGCTAAAAATCGGCTACAAAACCGTTGGTTCCGCCTACAAATCGCTTAGCAGTCCGACCGTCCTCACAGATGTGCAGGGATTCTCGATCTTCGACCGCATCCGCCTGATGAAAAAGCGCATTTACCTGACACTTGGCTATGAGAAATATGCCAACAACGTCAACGGCAGGAACGCCACCACCCTCGACCGAAACATCATCAACGCCAGCGTTTCCTACTACAGCGACCCCAAATACCCCAACTTCGGCTTTGGTGTGCGCCAATACAACCGCAGCAACGATGGCGAATTAATCGAGACGGACGACTTCAGGATCGACAGCCGCATCGACCACAACTCCGCGAGCTATCATTTCCGCGTGGATCAGGCGTTTGATTTCGCCAAATTGAGCCATCATGCCTCGCTGTTTTTCACCGCCGATCAGGGACGTGACAAAATATTCCCGGAACTTGACACAGACCGCAATGGCATCATCCTCAACCTCGATTCACGCTACTTGAAGCTGATCGACACCAAGTTCGCCATCAACAGCGAATCGCAGGAGTCATTCGAAGGCAAAAATGCGGTGGATTATCTCAATGTTTCCGCTTCCGCCCGTTACATGGCGTGGCAAAATAAGCTCTGGGTCAGCGGTGGCATCACTCATTCGAAATCCACAGGTTCCGACAAGGAATTAAACCCCGAACCTGAATCCAGCCCTGAACTTGTGAGCAAGACCAATCACATCGATTTTTCGCGGTTGCAATTTTCACTGGGTGCTGAATTCCGCTGGATTGACCAGCATTTCGTCGATTTCTCGGCTTACTATTATGCCCAGACGGATAATGGCACCCTTGAGTACTATGACGGGCACACGGTCGGCAATGACGATTCGCTTTCAGGCAAAGATAATTTCGTGGCGAGGCTCACTTACAGCTATCGTTTTTAATGTCAGCCATGGGCACGAGGTGAAGCATTAAAAGCCACGACAGCAAAGTCAGCGCTTGGGGCGGATTGATAATCGTTCCCGCGGTTGCCGTCATAGCCTATTTGCTCGGCTTTATCGGCATCTTTCAGGTGCTCGAACATAAAATCTATGACCTGAATTTTCAGTTGCGCGGCGTCAGATCCATCGAACAAACGGATCTGGCGCTGGTCGCAATTGACCAGCACACCGCCGACAGCCTTTCCTATCCCTTCGACCGCAAGCATTACGCAACGCTGGTTCGCAAGCTCAACCAGCTCGGCGCGCACCGCATCGTCTTCGATGTCGATTTCTCCAGTGAAGGAGCGATTGCCGCATCGGACTCAATTTTCCTCGCAACCCTCAGCAAAACTGACAACGTCATCCTCACCGCCAAGCTCGACTATCGCTATCAACCCGGCATCCGCGACCCGATGATTGGTCTGGCACCACCAAGCAGCAGAATAGCTCCGCCGTCAACCCCCTTCGGGCTGGTCAATGACCTGTTCGACAGCGACGGCGTGATGCGTCGCTACCCGCTGTTTTACATGCTGGGCGACACGACAATTCCTTCGCTGGGCATGGCAGTCGTCGCGGCTGAAGGCGGTTCCCGCTGGAATTCCGAGCCACCGAAATCTTCCGGCATTTTCGCAACTGGCGAGTTGCGCATCCCGCGCCATAATTACAACGCCGTGTTGCTGAACTACTACGGACCCGCCGGAACATTTCCCACCTATTCCTTTGTTGACATAATCGCCGGCATGTATGACTTCGACGACCTGCTGGAAGGCATGAGCGACGAGGACATCGAGTTGCTCAAGGAAGTCGACGCGTTGGAACTAATGGCAGAGAGCCCATTTCAAGATAAAATCGTCCTCATCGGAGCCTCGGCTGAAGACCTGCAGGATAATAAATTCACCCCTTTC
>CAZAGU010000012.1:0-6961 GCA_964484805.1 uncultured bacterium | reverse complement strand
ATAATTCTGAAGACACGCGAAAAACACCCGGGGTCGAAGTCCATGCCCACGCCCTGCAAATGTTCTTCGATGGCGAATATCTGCGCGGTGGCGGTTTCTGGCTGACTGTGATTTTTACTCTTTTGTTGAGCCTTGCGACGTTTATGCTGGTGCGCTCGTTCAGCCAGTACATCAGCATTGCCGGTGCGACCTTGTTGATTATAATGGTGTTAGCAGCTGGTTTTCAGCTGTTCAGCAAACAGGGAGTGTGGCTCGCCGAAATGCCGCTGATTCTGGCGGTGTCGCTGGGCTATCCCGCCAATCTGATCTACAGAATCGTTCTTGCCCAGCGTGAGAAAACGATGATCCGCGGGATGTTTTCGCAGTACCTTCCCAAGCGATACGTCGAGATGTTAATCGCTGACCCGAACATGCTTCAACTGGGCGGTGAGCGCCGCCGGATGAGCGTGCTGTTCACCGACATCGAGGGTTTCACGACGGTTTCAGAGAGATTATCGCCAGAAGAATTAATCTCCCTGCTGAACGAATATCTCACCAACCTGACGCGGGTGATTATGGAAAATGATGGCATCATTGATAAATATGAGGGCGACCTCATCATGGCAGAGTTTGGGATGCCGGTCTGGTATGAAGATCACGCCGAGCGTTGCTGTCGGGCATCGCTGAGAATGCAGAAACGCCTCGCCGAACTGCGGACTAAATGGAAATCAGAAGGCAGGGACGAACTTTACAGCCGCGTGGGAGTCAACACCGGCGATATGGCTTTCGGCAACATGGGCTCGGAAGAGGTCTTCGATTACACCGTCATGGGCGATACCGTCAACCTCGCCAGCCGTTTCGAGGGCGCAAATAAATCCTATGGCACGACGATCATGATCGGCAAGCAGACCTATCTCGACGTTAAAGACAAGTTTGTCATCCGTCCGCTCGACTCGATTCAGGTCAAGGGCAAACTTCAGGGCGTGGAAGTGTTCGAGCTATTGGCTGAAGATCCGTCGGAACTATCACCCGGCAAGCTGGAGGCGGTTCGGTTGTTCACGATGGGCTTGGATCAATATCGAGAGCGTCAGTTCAGCGAAGCGGCGAACTATTTCCGGCGCGCTCTTGCCGCTGATCCATCCGACAGCCCGTCGGAGGTTTTTCTTGAGCGATGTGAGCGGTATATTAAAACTCCACCGCCAGAAGACTGGAATGGCGTTTGGACATTAACAGAAAAGTAAGCTGGATTCATGGATAAGTTTGTCAATTCAACCCGCAACTGCGATAACCGTGATGTTTTCGCAGAACTCCCCGATAATTCGGTTGACTTGATCCTGACCGACCCACCTTACAAGGATTATCAGTCGAATCGACCGGTCGCGCACGACAAGATCAAGCTGATTAAAGAATCTAATTTCGACCTGCCGTTTTTCATCGAACAATCGGCGCGTGTGCTGAAACCGGGGCGGCATTTTTATTGCTGGTGCGATCATATCAGCTTTCCCGGCATCGTCGCGGCTATCGGCGAGCAGGCGACAGTTGCCCGCGCGGCGAAAAGACCTCATTATATGGTTTACAAGAACTGCCTGATCTGGGTGAAAAGCAACCACGGATCCGGCGACCTGAAGGGTGACTGGGCACCACAGCATGAGTTCATTATCTATGGCTATAAGGCTCCAAGTCGCCGCCCCTACTTTGGCAAGCGATCGAGCAATGTCTTTTTCAATCCCACCGACCAGCCTGGCGTGGTGGAGCTCATAAAAAAGGTGAGCAACTACCACTTTAACCACAGCAACTCCAAGCCGGTGGAAATCCTGAAGCGGATCATCGAGTACTCGACGCTACCGGACGAGCTGGTGTTTGATCCCTATGCCGGGTCGATGTCCACGGGCGAAGCCTGCATTCTGACTGCCCGAGATTATCTCCTTGTGGAGCTTGACGAGGAATTCTATCAAGAGGGTTTGCAACGACTGAAAAATGTTGCTAAGTAAGGCGTAAAGCAACGAAGCAATCTCATAATAATTCGAGTACCACCATTAGAATCATTGAGCGCGCTAACCGCCCCCTACGCTGTCGTTCCTGCGAAGGCAGGAACGACAGTGCTTTCATCCCTAGCGAGCTGTAGCCCGGAAGCGACTGCATTTCGGGGCAAAAATAGCGGGTGTCCTGTGCTGTCATTCCCACGAAGGAAGGAGCCCAGGGCAATCATCCCCCTCCTCGTTCCCGGCTTGATCGGGAACCCAGATTGAGAGTTTAAATGTATTTCCTTAATTCACAACAGTTAAAAACAGATTAATAATTATTCCCACGCAGGAGCATGGGAACAAGGTGGACTAGTGGGCGCTACTCGTTCCCACGCTCCTGCGTGGGAATGCCTAATGCAATAGGTGAAACCTGTCTGGGCAAGCCGGACATGCCACCCGAACCCCGTACTGTCGTTGCGAGGAAGCGAAGCGACGAAGCAATCTCATAAAAGTTCGAGAATCAACCTTCATAAATTTCGAGCGCGTCAAACGTCCCCTACGCTGTCATCCTCGCGAAGGCGGGGATCCAGAGAAACGTTTTCAGGGTCATTCTTCCTTATGTCATGCCAGCGAAGGCAGGTATCCATCGCTTTGAGAATTGCATTTTTCTCTAATCTGTTTTCTCCGTTTCTTATGTTGTGAATTTTGGAAACATCACCATTCAGTCACCGTTTCGTCTATCTGCCAAAACTATTATGTTTCAACATAAACCGGGAAAACCGGTATTGCCCCTGTCCTTCGGGTGATGGAATATCGTGGATTAGTGGCTTGATCCATTCCGGTCGGTCTGGCTGATTTCCCTCTTTGATCCGCGCTCGCCATTCCTCATCGTTGTATATTTTGCCCTTGAACTCATAATACGAGAACACCGCGCCGCGGGCAATCTGGTAATTGCCTTTTATGGGAATGACCACGTAAATATCATCCGCATGTCCAACCGCCACGTTTAAGTTTTGCTCGTCGCTTTTCCAATAATCTGCATAAATATAAACATCGGCAATGAGAGCCATCGAACGTTCCCTTTTGGGAATATGATCGGTCTCCAATAGCCCTAAGAAGATATACTCGATGATTCCGCCGATGTAGTGGAGCTCTCTGTATTCCTGATCAGTAACCGCCTGGGCACGAACCTGCTTGTATGCGACGTTCCGCAACTTCTCGCCCAATTTCTCGATGCGTTTCAGCTCATCGTCATACGTCGGGTCGTATTTCGAAAGCTGCTTCAGCCATTTGACTAATTCCAGTGCCGTGTCCCAGAATTGCAGATTTGGCTCAACGTAGCTGATCGGCAGCGGCGGCTCGGGGCCTCCACCCTGCCCACACTCCGCGGCGTAAGGTTTCTCCTGATATAGAATCAAATCATGCTTGACGTGTGTCCACGATGCCAGGGCTGTGCTTAATTCCTTGCGGTTATAGGCATCCGTCTTTAGAAAATCGGGATAAATATCCCGTTCACTGAATGACGCAAATGCGGTCTCAACGCCCTTAAAGCCGTAATTTTCATCCCATTCATCAAAGCCCTGAAACTGCTCTTGCAGACTGTCAAGCTTCGGCAGATAATCCGACCACAGTGAGTCTTCGTGGTATTCATTCAGCAGGATATTCCTGGCGGTCTTATCACCGAATACGGCTGGAATATCGAGCCCTTTGGGAAATGGTCTCTTGGAATTAAGATGGTCTATGTGAACCAATCTGGAAAATATCTCACCGCTGATGGAATAGGTGCTGGAAATGAAATACACCCGGATTATGCTCCGTTCTGCAGTTTCAAACGATTCGCCAAAGACCTTTTTGATTCTCTCTTTGTGTAAATTCTTTAAATTCCGCCGGACTGCTTGAACATTTTCTTCAGCGAGAACGTCGTTGATGTCGCAATCTGGCAGAGCATTTATTAAATCCCAGATTGAGAGATTGTCCTCTTCCCCGGCAATTTTACCAATCGTTTCAACATATCGTTTATATTGGCGATAAATTTCGGGGTCATTTTTAATCACGTGCGCATAGACCATCAAATCTCTGATCTGCACATCGTCGTCCAGATTTATGCCATTCAGGCTGATCCATTTAAAGCCGCGAAAGTACTTCTTGAGCTTATCGCTTTTGGTGTAATGCCCTCTCGGCTTCAGTTCCGAATAGCTGACGAGTGGATTTGAAATGAATCTGGGAGTACTTTGAGCATTGATATTCTGAATTTCCTCATCGAAAATATCTCGAAAATTGCTCGCTGGAGTTGCCAGACTATCTCCCAACGCATACTGCGCAATGGCATTGTAGGTTTGCGCCCATTCCAGCGCGCCAGACAGCGCAAAGCTTGAGTTTGTCTTCTTGATCGCCGCTAATTTGTATGATGTCTTGCTCAGTAAACTCTGCAATTCATCACATAGAAAATTTTCGTCCAGCTTTTCTAAAAACCGAGAGAAATACTTGTGCAAAATGAACAAGTAGAGGTCTGTGGTGATGTAATGCGGGATGAAATTATAGGCGTTCTTATCGTAAACATAAAAGGGCATGGGGCGGTCAGCGTCAATAATGCTGAAATTCTGACGCTTTAAGTCTTCGCGAATTTCAAATGGCACATCTTTGAACTGCTGATAGTTGACCACTAAATCTTCATTGTACAGATCCAGATCACCCGATTTAACGGTCATTTGTGATTTACGCTTTTTCTCTTCTCGGAGGATAGAATTGACCATATCCTGCTCTTTTTTATTGAGCACCACCTTGAAATCATCCACCCCAAAGATTGGCATGTACCACTTAAAGCGGTTGAAATAGCCTCGCAAAAAGGCATCTTGAAACAGATAGCCATTTCTGGCAAAAATCTCATTCCTTAGTAGCCGTAAATCCGCGTATGATAAATCTGACAGATATTCTGGATAGGAGAAGGTGTCAGAATCAGCGTCTTTATTATCCTGCTTAGGTTTGTGTTTTTTAATCCGCCGCTCATAAAACTTCTTTATATGCGGTATTTCGTAGTATTTAGCCAGTAACTCTTTACTTTCGCTGATTTGTGAAGCTTCAGGCATCTCAGTTTCGATGGCATCGTTGACAGTCTCGGGAGTCTGGTCATTCTTTTCTGCTTTACTTGAACATCCTGTCAGTAGTAACACTGAAAACAGGACGAGAAAAATATGGTTAAATTTCACAGCTTTCACTTTCTAAGCCCCCGATTTTGTTTGCAGATTTCATCTCTTTCAAAGCGAATCCGAAATAATCCCATTCATACATGCCATTGTAAGTGTTTCCCAATGAATCGGATTCGACTGTGCAAAGGTAATTTTCGCCCTCTAAACGACAAACATCAAACGATACAACATTGTAGATAAATTTTGTGCCCAGCCACAACGGCTGAAGATCACCATCGCGGCAGGAGAAGATATTCACCCGTTTTTTATCTTCAGGATCAAAATGAACGCTCTTGGTTAAACCGGCAATGATGTCCTCCGTGCCGTCGTTATCAATATCTGCCACGCGGATTTCTGATAATTTCCCATCCAGACAGATAAAGTTTGAGAAGCCCTCGGATTGTAACACGGATAAAACTTTGCCCCCGTCGATCAAACCTTCGACTGCCACAATAAAGTCCTCGGCAGAAAACAGCCAGAGCTTAGTATTCTCGCTGAAATCGACATTTCCAGCTCGCCGCATTTGCCAATACTGACCGAAATCCAGAATAGCGACATTGGGTGAGTGCTGAAGAACGTGTTGAAGCGACATCATCTGCTCGGCGGGTTTGACGCTTTCTGGAAGGTAACTTGTCAGATTTACCAACGCAAAACTCACATCGACAATTTCATCGGCTATCTTAAAATTAACGACAATAGATTCATCAGTCAATGGCAAATAAGCATCCGCCACAAAATTCCCGATACTGTAGAATATCGGGACGTTGTCAATATATTCCACAGTCTGAACCACATGCGGATGGTGCCCGAT
Organism: uncultured bacterium; assembly: GCA_964484805.1. Taxonomy (GTDB): domain Bacteria; phylum Electryoneota; class AABM5-125-24; order Hatepunaeales; family Hatepunaeaceae; genus CAZAGU01. Next base: position 1,022 of record CAZAGU010000012.1, on the reverse strand, counting down.
GATGGCATCCACTCCGGATTGCACTAAATCGCGCGCCAGCTCCCTCTGCCATTCTTCAGGCTCAGGCTGCATTTCCAGCCCCCAGTGAAGATACAAGATCAAGGGAATTGCCGGGTTGGAGGCCACAAATCTATCAACACTCTGTTTCAGCAAATCAATTGAGGAAATGGGGAGTTCTTCGTTGTGCGAAGTGATCGACGCTGACAGGATGGCGCATTGACAGGCATCTTTCCCAAGGATTACAGGGTTAGCCGAAATGCCGAGTGGGGTGATATTATTCTCAGTTAATGCAGCCTGTGTGCTTTGAAAGCCTTCAGCACCATAGTCAAAGCTGTGATTATTTGCCAGGCTTGCGTGAGTCACACCGCCGGAACGCAGCATGGAAGCGAGTCTGCCGTCCGCTTTGAAGTTGATTTTATCGATCTGACCTGCATCAGATTGTGTGAATGTTCCTTCGTAGTTGATGACAAAATAGTCCTGCTCTGAAAATTGCTTTAGGGAATTGACCAGAATAGAATCGCCATGCAGCCGGAGTTCGTCGCTGACTCCTCTGTCTAAAATGACATCACCGGTGAATGTGATGTTGAACGCTGGCTGTTGTTCTGAGTGACAATTGTGAGAAAACAGCAACACCCAGAATGTTAAGATAATGAAGAAATTCATTGGCGCTTTCATGGTCATTGTCATGGTTTTAATCCGTCTGCCGCACCCCACCGCTGTCGTTCCTGCGAAGGCAGGAGCTGTAGCCCGGAAGCGACTGCATTCCGGGGTAAAAATAGCGGGTGTCCTGTGCTGTCGTTCCTGCGAAGGCAGGAACCCAGGGCAATCTCCCCCTCCTCGTTCCCGGCTTGACCGGGAACCCAGATTGAGAGTTTAAAAGTATTTCCTTAATTCACAACAGTTAAAAACAGATTAATAATTGTTCCCACGCAGGAGCATGGGAACAAGGTGGACTAGTGGGCGCTATTCGTTCCCACGCTCCTGCGTGGGAATGCCTAATGCAATAGGTGAAACCTGTCTGG
>CAZAGU010000011.1:0-36099 GCA_964484805.1 uncultured bacterium | reverse complement strand
AGTTTTACTTCCGCACCACAGATGTTACAGGTGCTGTGACGTTGCCTGAAGGTCGTGAGATGGTCATGCCTGGTGATAACGTTCGCATCACTGTAGAATTGCTTCAGCCCATCGCCATGGAAGAGAATGTTCGTTTCGCAATTCGTGAAGGCGGAAGAACTGTTGGCGCTGGCATGGTGACAAAAGTAATTGAATAAAGCTGGTATTTTGATGGCTCCCAGTGGGTGCCGTCAGAAACAAATGGGAACTTAATCATGCGTGAACTTGTAATACTGGCATGTACCGAATGCAAACGGCGCAACTATACAACAAAAAAGAATCGTCGTACACACAGCGGCAGAGTAGAATTTAAAAAATACTGTTCGCACTGCATTAAACGCACTACACATAAAGAAACCCGTTAATTCGGGTTCGACAGGTCTGTAGCTCAATTTGGCAGAGCATCGGTCTCCAAAACCGAGGGTTGGGGGTTCGAGTCCCTCCAGACCTGCACCATCTTAAAGGAGTACTGGGCAGTGTTTAATAAGTTTATAAAGTACATTCGAGAAGTGCGGCAGGAGATGTCCAAAGTAATCTGGCCATCACGCGGTGAACTTCGTGATAGTTCTGTGGTTGTTGTGATATTATCCCTGCTTATGGCGGTGTTCATTTTTAGCATCGACCAGGTTTTGAATTTAATTCTTAAAATTATCCTGTAAGAAATTTCAGGATTTAGATGCTTTGGATGCGGAGAGATATGTGATGAGTGGTGAGACAAAAAAGAGATGGTATGTGTTGCGCGTGTTCACCGGTCAGGAGGAGACGGTCAAAACTTTCTTTGAACAGGAAGTGGAACGGCTGCAGCTTCAAGACACGTTTGGTGATGTTCTGATTCCTTCAGAAAAGGTCATCGAAATGCGTGACGGGAAAAAACGCGAAAAAATTCGTGTTTTTTTTCCCGGCTACCTTCTTGTAGAGATAGAACTTACGCCCGGAACACAGCACCTCATCACAAACGCGCCCAATGTCATTGGATTCGCTGGAAACCCAAAAGATCCACAACCTCTCAGGCTCGATGAAGTAAATCGTATTCTGGGACGTGTTGAAGAAAAACGCGGTCAGGTTACTGTTGATATTCCATTTCAGGTTGAAGATCAGGTGAAAATCAGTGATGGTCCCTTCAAAGATTTTATTGGGGCAATCAAGGAAATAAACCACGAGAAACGGAAGCTGAAAGTATTGGTGTCCATTTTTGGGCGTTCGACACCTGTGGAAGTTGATTTTTTACAGGTCTCCACCAATATTTCAGAATAATTCCAGCGAATTATTATTGATTTGATTAGGCTAAACGCAATCGAAATAAATGCAGAGAACTCCGATGACCTGATCGCCCGACAGTCCTGGCAGGGTGTGCAAGGTGTCAGGGGTAATCTTTTTAAGGTAAAGAACGATGGCAAAAAAGAAGATAATAGGCGGTGTCAAGTTTCAGATTAAAGGCGGACAAGCGAATCCGTCACCGCCTGTTGGACCAGCGCTTGGACAACGCGGAGTGAACATTATGGAATTCTGCAAAGCGTTCAACGCCCGTACTCAGGACCAGATGGGTACATTATTGCCGGTTGTTATAACGATTTTTCATGATAAATCGTTTAGTTTCGAGGTTAAAACACCCCCAGCATCAACGTTGCTGAAAAAAGCTGCCAACATTGAGAAGGGTTCCCAAGAAGCAAACCGGGTCAAAGTCGCAACAATATCTCAAGAGAAAGTTCGCGAGATAGCCACAATAAAAATGCCTGACTTAAATGCACACACAGTTGAAGCCGCCTCACGAATCATCGAGGGCACGGCGCGCAACATGGGCATCAGGATAGAGGAATAGGGCAGCACAATGAAACATAGCAAGAGATTTTATACCCTACGAAGCGAATTTCAGAAGGCTGTTGAACTAGACCTCGATGAAGCAATTGCCACAGTGAAGAAGTTTGCAACGGCTAAATTTGACGAAACGGTAGAATTATCCGTCAATTTGGGTGTTGATCCACGTCATGCAGATCAAATGATTCGGAGCACCGTTTCATTACCTCATGGAATTGGCAAAGTGGCGCGCGTACTGGTATTCTGTAAAGAAGATCGTGTAGAGGAAGCATTGTCCGCTGGTGCTGACTATGCTGGTTTGGACGAATATGTCAAGAAGGTCCAAGAAAGTTGGACTGACTTTGATTCTGCCATAGCTACTCCCGATTGTATGCCTATGGTTGGTCGTATCGGTAAGATTCTTGGCCCTCGTGGCTTAATGCCAAATCCAAAGACAGGCACTGTCACCAATGATATTGCTGTTGCTGTCAAGGAAATTAAAGCTGGACGACTTTCATTCCGTGTTGACAAATATGGAATCCTTCACATCCCGGTTGGGAAAGCATCTTTTGAAGATATTAAGCTGAAAGAGAATATTGCAGCCTTTCTGTTGACTATCAACAGGTTGAAGCCTGCCACAGCAAAAGGTCAGTACTTCAAAGCTATATCCCTTACTAGCACAATGGGCCCTGGTGTTAAGGTTTTAAGAAATAGCGCAATTGAGTCATACCGCTAAGCCGAAACTTGAAGAATCTCGCGATTATGGCAAAGCGAAAGAGTCTGTAATTAAGATTGTTCAGATGTTGCCAGACGATGTTACGATTGATGATATTCTAAAAGAGATTTTGTTTGAATATCAGTTAAGACGCGGATTGCGAGATGTATCCCAACAGGGAACAAAAAAAAACTAATGATGGTTAACAAACCAAGGTGGTTTTGTTTAAATCATTAAATTTGAAAAAACGCCTGATTAGAGAATTGTTCATTAAAACAGGCGGTTCTGTTTAATTTTCAGTAGTTTGATTAGTATCACACAAGTTGTCATTAGAGATACTGAACGATTTCTGAAATATTCAAGAGACTGATAATTAAACGGAATGGGACATCGAATCAGTTTGATTCGTGAAAATTATCCATTTCAAAAAATAGATAAAGAAAATGCTAAGAGCATCGAAACCCGCACAAAAGAATTTAGATGAAGTTCAACTTCTTGAAACCTTGATGAAGGATGCCAAATCCATCATCATGACAGATTACAAGGGGATGACAGTATCCAAGTTCGATAAGTTGCGGTATCTATGTTTCAAAAACGATATTCCTTTTCGCGTCGCAAAAAACCGAATAGTGAAAATTGTTTTAGGAAAGCTTGGCTACAGCGATCTGGATGAAATCCTTACCGGACCGACGGGTTTTTGTATTGGCTTTGATGATCCAATATTACCAATCAGGATAATTTCGGATTTTGCCAAGGAAAATAGCCTGCCAGCAATTCGAGCCTGTCTTATCGAAGGCGAGTTCTACGGCGCGGATAGGGTTGACCAGCTAAAGCAGATCCCCTCAAGGGATGTGCTTCTTTCGCAGGTGGTAGGTGGTTTAGTCGCCCCGCTGAGTGGTTTTGTATATGTAATTAACGAAATATTGCGCTCTTTCGTTGGCGTTGTTGATTCGCTCTCGCAAAAGTTCGAAGAAGACGGCGTGTCTAATGAAGGGTTAAGCGCTACAGGAGGATCAGTGGAAAATCTAATTGAAGCCATTGAAAAGATGACTGTTCTTGAGCTAGTTGAGCTTAAGAAAGCATTAGAAGAAAAATTTGGAGTAACTGCCGCCGCTCCTGTCGCTTTAGCTGGCGCCGGGGTTCAAGCTGCAGCTCCAGTCGAAGAAGAAGAAGAGCAGGTCGAGTTTGATGTCATTTTGATTTCCTCTGGTGATAAGAAGATCCAGGTAATTAAGGAAGTCCGTCAAATTACCGCTTTAGGCTTAAAAGAAGCTAAGGCTCTCGTTGATGAGTGCCCGAAGCCGATTAAGGAAGCCGTTTCCAAAGATGAAGCTATGGCGATCAAGGCGAAGATTGAAGAGGTCGGTGGTCAGGTCGATATCAAGTAATTTCCCCAATTCAATGTTTAGGGTGGCGTACAAGCTAAGAATGCTTAGATTTGTCAGCGCCACCCGGTCGTATATTGTTAGTTTATCCTGGATCATACCACGGAGATTACTTGAAGGCTAATAAAATAAAAACGAGGGTCAGTTTTTCTAATATTGAAGCAGTATTGGACATGCCTGATCTCCTCGAGGTACAACTTCAATCCTTTCAAGAGTTTCTCCAATTAGGAATACCCCCTGACAAGAGGGAACGCAAGGGGTTGCAGTCTGTTTTTTTGAACGTGTTTCCGATTCTCGACAACCGCGAGGAACATGTTCTTGAGTTTATAGAATATTACATTGCCCCTCCCAAGTATTCCATTGAGGAATGCCGGGAGCGTGGTGTGACATTTTCAGCGCCCTTGAAGGCTAAGCTTCGTCTCTCTAGCCGGGATGACTTTGACGAAGAAGGGGACTTTAGCCGTACTCTTGAAGCAGATGTCTATTTAGGCAATTTGCCATTAATGAGCCCAGAAGGCACGTTTATAATAAACGGCGCTGAAAGGGTCATTGTTAGTCAGCTTCATCGGTCACCGGGTGTTTTCTTTGGCGATTCAATTCATCCAAACGGCACAAGGATATTCTCTGCACGAGTGATTCCTTTCCGTGGATCGTGGATCGAATTTACCACAGATATAAACGATGTTCTATTCGTTTATATTGATCGAAGAAAACGTTTCCCGATCACTACGCTAATACGCGCCATCGGATATTCAAACGACTGGGAAATATGGAATCTGTTTGATTATACCGAAGAAATTACTCTGTCGTCGAAAGGCACCAAGGAGTATTACGGGCGTATTATCATGCGTGGTGAGGTTGATGAAGAGTCTGGCGAAGAGATTGTTCCTGCCGGAGCAATCTTTGATGCGGATATGGTTAAAGTATTAAAGCAGGCTGGCAGGCGCAAAGTGCTCCTGATGAAGGACACTGAAGGCGATGTTTTAGCCGATATAATCATGAACACCTTCCGCAAGGATCGGTCAAAGAGTACAGATGAAGCGCTTGAGTACATTTACCGAGAGTTACGCAACGGAGATCCACCCGACTTAGAGACCGCTCGTAAGCTTTTGACCAGACTGTTTTTTGATGAGAAACGATACGATTTAGGCATCGTTGGGCGTTATCGAATTAATAATAAACTTAATCTCGATATACCGAATGATGTGACAGTGCTTACATCCAAAGACATAATTGCTATAATCAAGTATGTCCTTGCGTTGCGAGTGGGCAATGAAACCACAGATGATATTGATCACCTTGGTAATCGTCGCGTCAGAACCGTTGGTGAACAACTTGCCAATCAATTTTCAATTGCTTTGTCTAGGATGTCGCGCACGATTAAGGAGCGCATGAATATCAGGGACAACGATAAATTGACTCCCCAAGATTTGGTGAATGTTCGCACAATCACATCTGTGATTAACACATTTTTTGGTACGAACCAACTATCCCAGTTTATGGATCAGGTCAATCCTTTAACAGAATTGACACATAAACGAAGATTGTCGGCGCTTGGACCTGGCGGCTTGACAAGAGAGCGCGCTGGCTTTGAGGTCAGAGATGTTCACTACACGCACTATGGAAGACTTTGTCCAATTGAAACGCCTGAAGGCCCGAACATTGGTCTAATTTCTTCTCTGTGTACGTTTGCGCGAATCAACTCGATGGGCTTCCTTGAGACACCGTATCGACGTGTAAAAAATAATCGTGTTTCTAAGCAGATTGACTATCTTAATGCCGATGACGAGGACAGAGTTGTCATTGCGCAGGCTAATGCTTTGTTATCTCCAAAAGGTGAGTTTATCCGCGAAAAAATCAAATCGAGATATCGGTCTGATTATCCAGTGGTTTCGCCTGATGAAATTGACTACATGGACGTTTCGCCTAATCAGATAGTTTCAATCGCCGCGGCATTGATTCCGTTCCTAGAACATGACGATGCAAATCGAGCCTTGATGGGTTCAAACATGCAGCGTCAGGCTGTGCCGTTGCTGATGCCTCAGGCTCCAATGGTTGGCACAGGAATGGAGAAGAAGGCAGCTTCTGACTCACGGACGATGATTATTGCAGATTCTGACATGCAAGTCCTGCATGTGTCCGCTCATGAGATCGTTGCCAAGCGTCGTGTTGTGGATCCCCGCTATACAAACCTCAGTGCCAAAGAGATTGAAGAGCGGAAATACCCGACGGAGATCGTCAAGTACAAGCTGAGAAAATTCTTCCGCACCAATCAGGATACCTGCGTTAATCAAAGGCCAATTGTCAATGATGGCGAAATGATCAAAGCAGGTGATGTTTTAGCCGATGGTTGTGCCACCGAAAACGGTGAGCTGGCACTTGGCAGAAACATCTTGGTCGCCTTTATGCCCTGGAATGGGTATAACTATGAAGACTCGATTATCATCTCAGAAAGCTGTGTGCGTGATGATGTGTTTACCTCGATTCACATTGAGGAAGTTGAGCTTCAAGTGCGAGAGACCAAGCGTGGTCAGGAAGAACTGACACGTGAAATTCCAAATGTCAGCGAGGAAGCAACCAAAGATCTCGATGAAAATGGAATTATCAGGACTGGCGCATTAGTTGGTGAAGGCGATATTATTATTGGCAAGGTTACACCAAAGGGTGAAACTGAGCTGACACCGGAAGATAAACTCCTTAAAGCTATCTTCGGCGATAAAGCTGGTGATGTTAAGAATGCCAGCAAATCTGCTCGTCCCGGAATAAGTGGCATCATCATTGACACGAAGCTTTTCAGCCGGAAACGGAAAGATACCGATGCACGCCGCAATGACAAATTGTTGATCGAGAAGCTTGAGGAACAATTTGCGGATAAGATAAGCGAACTTGAGAGAAATTTCCAGAAAGAGCTTAGTGATGCTCTGGAAGGCAAGATTCTCCTGAAAATTACTGACCGTAGCGGTGAACGCACGATTATTTCGGAAGATACTCTGGTTGACATTGATACCTTCGATGGGCTTGATTTACATCAGTTGCCGTTGGAATATGAGTGGTCAAAAGACGAACAGGTAAATGAGATTGTAAATTTCCTGATTCATCGCTTCGAGAAGAAATTCTTTAACTTTCAGACAGACTATGGCAACGCTAAGCACAAGATTCAGGTTGGCGACGAACTTCCCAGCGGAATCATTCAGCTTGCCAAGGTTTATATTGCTCAGAAACGTAAGATACAGGTTGGCGATAAAATGGCAGGGCGCCATGGTAATAAGGGCGTGGTTGGTAAAATTGTTCCGATTGAAGACATGCCGTTCCTTGAAGATGGAACTTCAATTGATATGATTTTGAACCCCTTGGGCGTGCCTTCAAGAATGAACCTTGGGCAGCTTCTGGAGACATCTTTAGGCTGGGCGGCGGACAAACTTGGTGTGAATTTTGCCACACCAGTCTTTGACGGCGCTACTTTGGAAGATGTGCAGAATAAGCTCGTGGAAGCAGGATTACCAGTTACCGGCAAGATTAAACTGTTTGATGGCTTGACCGGAGCGCCTTTCGATCAGCATGTGACTGTTGGCATGATTTACATGCTTAAGTTGTCGCATTTGGTTGAAGATAAACTTCACGCACGCTCAGTTGGACCTTATTCCTTGATTACTCAACAACCACTTGGTGGTAAAGCGCAATTCGGTGGGCAGAGATTTGGTGAGATGGAAGTTTGGGCGCTTGAAGCTTACGGAGCGGCGCACATTCTTCAGGAAATTCTCACGGTCAAATCTGATGACGTTTCTGGTCGTTCACGCACTTATGAAGCCATCGTCAAGGGTGATATTCTGCCAACGCCTAGTGTTCCTGAATCATTCAATGTGTTGATCCACGAATTGATGGGATTGGGTCTTGATGTAAAGCTTGAGTAAGAGCGATATTTTCCCGTTCGGAAGCCGATTAAAATGTTTCCGAACGGGAAAATAGATCGGACATAAAATCAGCAACAAAATATGTTCTAAGATTAGTAAAGATAAGAAGAACATGAGTTTACAAGATAAAAGAGAGACTGGAACGAATGTAACTCGGCTTACCGCCGGGTTTGGTGCTTTTGACAATGGTGAAAAAAATGTGCTTTTATCCCTTATCGAAGGAATGTTTGTGCTGTGTTTGGATAAAGTGAAATCAATTAGCTTGATGCTTTCTGCAAATAGCTTCTCAAGGAGGGTGTTGTGCCTTTAGGTCAGTCCTTTTTCGATACTTCAAAGGAAAAATTTTCCAGGATTACAATAGGCCTAGCCTCCCCGGAAATGATTCTTGAACGTTCTCATGGGGAAGTGACCAAGTCTGAGACGATCAATTATCGTTCCTATAAGCCTGAAAAAGATGGTTTGTTCAGCGAACGTATTTTTGGTCCGACCAAGGATTGGGAATGTTTTTGCGGTAAATACAGAGGGATACGCTACAAAGGAATTATCTGCGATCGCTGTGGGGTAGAAATTACCAGAAAAGATGAGCGCCGTAAGCGGATGGGACATATTGACCTTGCCGTGCCAGTCGTTCATATTTGGTTTTTCAAATCTATGCCTTCAAAGATTGGAAACCTGCTAGGATTCAACGGTCGTCAACTTGAAAAGATTATTTATTACGAAGCCTACGCTGTCATCCAGAAGGGGACAACGGAGGTTGAAGTTGGCGAATTGGTTACAGAGGCTCAATACAACGAAATTATTGATCAAATCGGTGTCCAGAATATGGATTTACCCGATTCTGATCCGAATAAGTTTATCGCTAAGATGGGCGGCGAAGCCATCTTGGAGCTACTGAAGAAGATTGACGTCGAAGGAATGTCGCGTGATTTCCGCGCGAGGATTGTCACAGAAACTTCAGCACAGCGTAAAGCTGATTACATCAAGAGATTGCGCATTATTGAAGCATTCATGAGGAATGAAACGCCCGAAGAGAATCTGCCTGAATGGATGGTACTCAAAGTGATACCGATCGTTCCGCCAGACCTTCGCCCATTAGTGCCTCTTGATGGTGGTCGTTTTGCTACCTCTGATTTGAATGATCTCTATCGCCGTGTCATTATCCGCAATAACCGCCTGCGCAGATTGATGGAAATAAAAGCGCCGGATGTCATATTGCGCAACGAAAAGCGGATGTTACAGGAAGCTGTTGACTCGCTCTTCGATAATGGTCGAAAGGCAGTTGCCATGCGCGCTGATGGCAATCGACCTTTGAAGTCTCTTTCAGATAACCTTCGCGGTAAGCAGGGACGTTTCCGGCAGAATTTGCTGGGAAAACGTGTTGACTATTCCGGTCGTTCTGTAATTTCTGTTGGTCCTGACCTACATCTCCATGAATGTGGTTTGCCAAAAGATATGGCTGTTGAGCTGTTTAAACCGTTCATTATCAGGAAGCTGATCGAACGGGACTATACTAAGACAGTCAAATCTGCAAAACGGATGGTCGAGAAGAAGCTTGATTGTGTGTGGGAATTGCTAGAGGAGATCATTAAAGATCACCCGGTAATGCTCAACCGTGCTCCAACGCTTCATAGATTGGGTATTCAGGCGTTCCAGCCGATGCTCATTGAAGGCAAGGCGATTCGACTTCATCCGTTGGTTTGTGCTGCGTTTAACGCTGACTTTGACGGCGATCAGATGGCAGTTCACTTGCCGCTTTCGTATGAAGCGCAAATTGAAGCCAGATTGCTGATGTTCTCACCGCGAAATATCCTTCATCCTGCAGATGGCAGGCCTATCGCTGTGCCCAGTAAGGACATGGTTCTGGGTTGCTATTATTTGACAAAGATTATGCCGGGCGCTAAAGGAACAGGCAAAGTATTTGGTAGTCGCGCTGAAGCACAGATCGCTTATGAATATGAAGCCGTTTCTATGCACGCGCCTGTTAAAGTTAAGATAGACGGTGAATTTATCGACACAACTGTCGGTAGAGTGATCTTCAACGATCTTATTCCCCTTCGAAACGGGAAGAGAAAATACTACAATGAGTTGATGACCAACAAGAAGATTCAAGCGATTGTTGGTGATATATACAAAGTTTTCAGTTTTGATGAAACTGCCAGTTTCCTTGATAGTTTGAAAGACCTTGGTTTTGTATTGTCCACGAAAGGTGGATTATCCATTTCACTCTCTGATGTGGATGTGCCACCCGAGAAAAACGAGTTGATTCAGCTGGCTCAAACGCGTGTTGATGAAATTCAAGATCAGTTTAATATGGGTCTTGTGACTGACGGTGAGCGTTATAACATGATTATTGATACGTGGACGCACACTACGGTAGAAGTCGCCGAGACGATGCTTAAGCATTTAAAGACGTCCCAAGGTGGTTTTAATCCGCTGTTTATGATGGCTGACTCTGGCGCTCGTGGCTCTAAGGAGCAGATCCGCCAGCTTGCTGGTATGCGTGGATTGATGGCGAAACCTCAAAAAACAATGACCGGTCAGAAGGGTGAAATTATTGAATCGCCAATTACAGCAAACTTTAAGGAAGGTTTGTCTGTGTTGGAGTACTTTATTTCCACTCACGGTGCTCGAAAAGGTCTGGCTGATACGGCATTGAAGACTGCTGACGCAGGCTACCTGACACGCCGTCTTGTAGATGTGGCGCAGGACGTAATCATCAGTGAACACGACTGTGGCACCGCTAAGGGCATTGTAATTGAAGCCCACGAAGAAGGCGAGGAAGTTTCCGAGCAATTATTTGACCGCATCATCGGTCGAGTGATCGCTGAGGATATTTATGATGCCTTTACAAGCGAATTGATTCTTCCAGCGAACACGCTTATCAATGATAAAGAAGCCCAGATCATCGCCAAGTCAGGCGCTGATAAAGTTCGCATCCGCTCGGTCTTATCATGCGAAGCAGAGACAGGCGCCTGTGCTCAATGCTATGGTATTAACCTGACAAATAATAAGATGGTTAATATCGGTGAGGCTGTTGGTGTTATTGCGGCTCAGGCAATTGGTGAACCGGGCACACAGTTGACGCTACGTACTTTCCATATTGGTGGTACCGCAGCGTTGATTGCTTCCGAATCACAGGTAAAATCTAAAGGTGACGGGCGCGTTGAATACGAGAACATGGTCACCGTTAAAAAAGATGATGGAACTCTCGTAACACTTCGTCGTAATGGATTGCTGAAAATCGTTGACGACAATAACCGCGTGATTGCCAAGTATTCAGTGCCCTACGGTGCTAAGATTCTGGTAAATGACGGCGACAAGATTATTGCCAATGATGTTCTATTTAAGTGGGAACCATATTCAGCATTTATTCTCGCCAACGACAGCGGTGTGATTCGCTTTGAAGACATCAAGCATGGTGTTACAGTTGAGGAAACTGTTGATGAAGCGACTCGTATGCGCAAACTTGTTATCCTTGATTCGAAGGATCGTAAGCTTAGTCCGCGTATTCTGATTATTAACGATGCAGGCGAAACCTTAGGACAATACATTTTACCTGTTGGTGCATTATTGCTGGTTGAAGATGGTGAGAAGGTGCGAGCTGGTGATGATCTTGTTAAAATCCCACGTGGTGCTTCAAAGTCGCGAGATATTACTGGTGGTTTGCCACGGGTTGCCGAACTATTTGAGGCGCGCAAGCCTAAAGATCCTGCCGTTGTGACCGAAATTGACGGTATCGTGCGATATGGCGAGCTGAAACGCGGCGTTCGTGAGGTATTTGTTCGGGCGGTTGAATCTGATACAGAGATGAAATATGCCATTCCAATTGGTCGGCACATTCTTGTCCACGATGGTGAACATATTACCGCTGGCGAACAATTAACCGAGGGGTCAGTCGCGCCACAAGATATTCTTCAGATTCTTGGACCTGGTAAAGTTCAGGAATATCTGGTGAATGAAATCCAGGCGGTCTATAAACTTCAGGGTGTGCGAATCAACGATAAGCATATCGAGGTAATAGTTCGCCAGATGATGCAGAAGGTGAAAATTCAGGATTCGGGTGATTCACGACATTTGGAAGGTGATCTTGTTGATTACTCGACATTGATGGTAGAGAATCGTAAAATGGCGAACCGGGTAGTTATCGAAGAGCCAGGTGATTCCAAATACAAACGATTCCAAAATGTAGATCGTTCGTCATTCGGACGTGCAATGCGGAAGATTCGTGCCGCTGGTGGAGAGATACCTAAGGCGAGACCGATTAGACCTGCGCAATTCCGTCAGATTCTGCTAGGCATTACACAGGCTTCTCTGGCAACCGAGAGCTTCATCTCAGCAGCCTCCTTCCAGGAGACTACGCGAGTGTTAGCTGAAGCTGCAATTGCTCGTAAGAGTGACAATCTTCGCGGGTTAAAAGAGAATGTCATCATGGGTCAGTTAATTCCGGCTGGGACAGGGATCAAGAAATACTCATCCTTGATCGTTGAACCACCTGAAGAGGAACTGGATATTAATCAGCCCATGTTGCCCGACGCTGAAATGATAATGCCAGACTTTAAAATGCCGCCGGGAATGGAATTTGATGACACTGCGGTTGTCACTTTAGGCGCTTCCGCTCCCGATTTTGGCAAGATTTTCAATTTTGAAGAAGACGACAAAGAGTCGCCTGAAAATGAAGATGAAGCATGATGCAAGTGAAATCGGTTGACAATCGGTCTTTTGCATTATAAATTAGTTCATTCTGTTCGCAAAACTCTGTCTTTTTGACAGTAACAAGTCTTACACAGTGTAGAGAGGATTTATATTGCCCACACTGAACCAGTTGGTGCGAAAGGGGCGCTGGACCAAGAAAGCAAAGAGCATGGCCCCGGCTTTGCAAGGTTGTCCGCAAAAACGCGGTGTTTGTGTCCGAGTTTATACTACAACACCAAAGAAGCCGAACTCGGCGCTTCGTAAAGTGGCGCGTGTTCGTTTGTCAAATGGGATTGAAGTCACAAGCTACATCCCTGGCGAAGGACACAACCTTCAGGAACACTCCATTGTTTTGATTCGTGGCGGTCGTGTTAAAGACTTGCCCGGTGTCCGCTACCATATCGTACGCGGTGCACTTGATACAACGGGTGTCGAAAAACGTAAGCAGGGTCGGTCCAAGTATGGAACGAAAAAGGCAAAGAAAGCTTAAGCAGGCGTGATCTATGTCCAGACGTAAACGTGCACAAGTCCGCAAAATTATTCCTGACCCAAAATTTAATGATGTGTTGGTTTCAAAATTCATCAACAACATTATGCGTCAGGGTAAACGCGGTTTGGCTGAAAAAGTACTATACAAGTCATTTGTCATCATCGAAGAACGTACCAAAAAGGACGGTATCGAGGTGTTCAAGAAGGCTGTAACTAACGCAAAACCAACACTCGAAGTTCGTTCACGACGAGTTGGTGGTTCCACATACCAGGTGCCAGTTGAGGTGCGTACAGAGCGCCAACTAGCGCTGGCTATTCGTTGGTTGATTAATTATTCAAAGGCGCGTCCTGAAAAGACAATGGCCGAGAGCCTTGCCTCTGAATTTATTGCTGCGTCAAATGAAGAAGGCGCAACAATCAAGAAGAAAGAAGACACATTGAGAATGGCTGAAGCTAACCGTGCTTTTGCCCATTTCAGGTGGTAGGATTTTTTCGTTAGTTTTCAATTAACCATTACCGTTTGTTTACACCGAGCGGCTTGATGATAAATTTTTACTCTGATATTTTGTAGTAACAGCTTTAAAGTACTTTCGATATTTTTGAAAGGTAGCTTTTGGGCTGCCTTTCTGCATATCTGTAAGAATTTGTTATTCAATGCTTTAAGGCAAAAGTGGTGTAAATGAAATTCAAGAATTCTAGAAACGGACCAGAAGATTAGCACCAAGAAACAACATAGCGCTGATAGTAAAAGCTCGAAAAAGCAGAAAGACTCTGCTGGTTTAAATGCCGACCTATCCCGAGTCAGGAATATCGGTATTACTGCTCATATTGATGCAGGAAAAACCACCACCACTGAGCGCATTCTTTTTTACACCGGAAAAACCTATAAGATGGGTGAGGTGCATGAAGGAACAGCTGTGATGGATTGGATGGATCAGGAGCGCGAGCGAGGAATTACTATTACAGCCGCTGCAACCACATGCCCTTGGAAGAATCACAGAATTAACATCATCGATACACCGGGTCATGTTGATTTCACTGCTGAAGTCGAGCGGTCTCTGCGAGTTCTTGATGGCGCTGTTGCCATATTTTGCGCTGTGGGAGGTGTTGAGCCTCAATCTGAAACTGTCTGGAGACAGGCAGAACACTACCGAGTGCCGCGCTTAGCTTTCATCAATAAGATGGACAGGGCCGGAGCTGATTTCTATCGTGTGTTAGATATGATTCGTGATAGACTCAACGCTGTGCCAATTCCAATTCAGATTCCGATTGGGCAGGGAGAGCTTTTTAACGGCATGATTGATCTCATCAAGATGGTGGCGGTTACGTTTGTCGGAGATAGCTACGGCATCACCTGGGAAGAGAACCCGATTCCTGCCGATATGGTTGAAGAAGCCAATAAATGGCGTGAGAAGTTACTCGAGTCAGTCTCTGATTTCGACGATACTCTTATGGAAAAATTCCTCGATGGTTTACCCATCGGCGAGGAAGAAGTTACTCGTGCCCTTCGGAGAGCTACTCTTGATTGCAGTGTCTTTCCAGTGCTATGTGGATCGTCTTTCAGATACAAAGGCGTTCAACGGTTGCTCGACGCAGTCCTCAATTTTCTACCTAGCCCAAACGAAGTTCGGTTCATCACTGGAATCAACCCACACAATGAGAAAGAAGAAAAGCGACCTCCTCATCTGGATGTCCCGTTTTCTGCCTTAGCTTTCAAAATAGTCACGGATCCATATATGGGACGATTGACATATTTGCGAGTTTACTCAGGTCGGTTGGTTGCCGGAGAAACAGTGCTCAACGCGAACACGGGCAAGCGGGAGCGTGTGAATCGAATTCTGCGTATGTTTGCCAACAAACGTGAGGATCTCACCGAGGTGTCAGCGGGCGATATTGTTGCTGTGATTGGCTTGAAGAATACCAAAAATGGCGAGTCACTTTGCTCACCTAAAAATCCAATTATATTCGAGCGCATGACATTCCCTGAGCCAGTTATTACTGTTTCTGTTGAGGCTGAGAGTCAGGCTGAACAAGAGCAAATGATTGATGCTCTGCTAAAACTGGCTGAAGAAGACCCAACTTTCATCGTCAGATATGACCAAGAAAGCGGTCAGACTCGAATTTCTGGAATGGGTGAACTACACGTTGAAGTACTACTGGAGCGTATGTGGCGTGAGTTTAACGTCAAAGTTCGCCAGGGACAGCCTTTGGTCGCCTATCGCGAGACAATCCTTCAGGAAGCGGCAGCAGAAGGAAAATTTATTCGCCAGAGTGGTGGCAAAGGTCAGTATGGTCATGTGAAGATCAAAATCTACCCCGGCGAGCGAGGCAAGGGATTTCAATTCGAAGATAAGGTTGTTGGTGGAAGCATTCCCAAGGAATACATTTCCCATGCCCGTGATGGAATAAAAGATGCGATGGCAACTGGTCCCTTGGCTGGTTTCAAACTGGTCGATATTAAAGCTGTGTTGCTTGATGGAAGCTACCATGAGGTTGATTCCTCAGAAATGGCATTCCGAATCGCCGGATCCATGGCGTTACAGGCGGCTGTGGGGCGTGCTAAGCCAGCATTGCTCGAACCAGTTATGCGTCTGGAAGTCATCATGCCTGAGATCTACATGGGTGATGTGGTTGGAGATATGAATTCCCGGCGAGCCAAAATATTGAGCATTGATGTTCGAGGAGATGCTCAGGTTGTAACTGCCGAAGTGCCGTTAGCGAAAATGTTTGGCTACGCCACTCAATTAAGATCATTGACTCAGGGACGCGCAATGTTCAATATGGAATTTTTGCGCCAAGACTTCGTGCCTGATATGATTCAAAAAGAGATACTTAAGAAGTTGCGTGGCTATTAGAGTCGCTGTGGAAAATATATTTGCAGAATATTTTTAGTTCATAAAGGGAAAATTAGAGGCTGTCATGGCTAAGGAAAAATTTGTACGGGACAAGACCCATGTCAATATCGGAACGATCGGTCACGTCGATCACGGTAAGACAACGCTGACATCTGCGATCACGATGTACCTTTCAGCGATGGGTTTGTCAGAGTTGCGTTCGTTTGATTCAATCGATAACGCTCCCGAAGAGAAAGCGCGTGGGATCACGATTGCCACCGCACACATTGAGTATTCGACGAAGAATCGTCATTATGCCCACGTTGATTGCCCTGGTCACGCGGATTACGTGAAGAACATGGTAACAGGTGCAGCTCAAATGGACGGCGCAATTGTTGTCGTCGGCGCGAATGATGGTCCTATGCCTCAGACGCGTGAGCATATTTTACTTGCTCGTCAGGTGAACGTGCCTTATCTCGTTGTTTTTATGAACAAAGTAGATTTGGTTGATGACCCTGAGATTCTTGAGTTAGTCGAGCTTGAGATGCGTGATCTTCTCAATGAGTACGAATTTCCGGGCGATGATATTCCAATCATCCAGGGTTCAGCTTTAGAAGCTATGAACGATATAGAAAATCCTGAGAAGACGAAGTGTTTGCAAGAATTGATGGATGCGGTAGATTCTTACATTCCCGATCCAAAGCGCGACGTTGACAAGCCATTCCTGATGCCAGTTGAGGATGTTTTCTCGATCACTGGTCGTGGCACAGTTGCGACAGGCCGAATTGAGCGTGGCAAGATTCATGTCGGTGAAGAAATTGAATTAGTCGGTTTAGGCGCCAAACGCAAGACGGTTTGTACAGGCGTTGAAATGTTCCGCAAGCTTCTTGATGATGGACAAGCAGGCGACAACGTAGGTTTGTTGCTTCGTGGCGTTGACAAGAAAGAGGTCGAGCGCGGCATGGTTCTCGGCAAACCCGGTTCGATTCATCCTCACACGAAGTTTGAAGGTGAAGTTTACATTCTGTCGAAAGGTGAGGGTGGACGCCACACACCGTTCTTTGCAGGATACCGTCCGCAGTTTTACTTCCGCACCACAGATGTTACAGGTGCTGTGACGTTGCCTGAAGGTCGCGAGATGGTTATGCCTGGTGATAATGTTCGCATCACTGTAGAATTGCTTCAGCCCATCGCCATGGAAGAAAACGTTCGTTTCGCAATTCGTGAAGGCGGAAGAACTGTTGGTGCTGGCATGGTGACAAAGGTAATTAGTTAATTTATACTATTTGGCAGGATTTATTCTTTAGAGGTGGATTCTGCCAAGTATAAGTATCTATATCAAATGATTGCAGAAAAAGCAGATTTACGGTTTGGAATTTGTCGGAATGGCAAGTAATTTGCGCGCTGTATCTTTTTGCCATCAGGATTGTAACTGTGATTATTCAGAATAATCAGCTCAATGTGCAGTTCTGGATTTCTGCAGTTGTCCTAGCGCATGGTTATATTTGGTTTATGTTTAGCGAAAATCGTTTTGACCATTAGCGAAATTTGCTGTAAGGTTGATCTTTGTGCAGATAGATACTGGATTATTCTTTGACAGTGTGAAGTTTGTGAGCAGAATGAGATTTATTTTTAATTTTGTTTCAAAAAGAGCAGTTGACTCTATAATTGAGCAAAATATTTTGTATATTTAAGTTTCTGACTTTTTCACGCTCAGATTGATGAAAAAATTATTGCGTCCTTTTGGGGGCGTTGTGTTAAAAAGCTTATCCATAAAGAACTAGTACGATGCCCGGAACGACAATTCGCATCAAACTGAAGGCTTACGATCATAACTTGATCGACAAGTCGACAGAAAAAATAATTCGCACGGCAAGAGCAACTGGAGCTGCGATCTCCGGTCCGATTCCGCTGCCAACAAAAAAGCGAATTTACACAGTGCTGAGAAGCCCGCATGTTGACAAGAAGTCTCGGGAGCAGTTCGAGACCCGTATCCACAAGCGTCTTATTGATATTCTGAACTCATCGTCCAGGACAATTGATGCTTTAATGCGATTAGAATTGCCCGCCGGAGTTGATATAGAGATTAAGACATGATCGGTTTAATCGGACGAAAAAAAGGAATGGCTTCCGTTTTCGATAGTTTGGGACGGAACATTGCTGTCACGATATTAGAAGCGGGTCCTTGCCCGGTTCTTCAGAAGAAGACAACTGAAAGTGACGGCTATAATGCCATTCAGATAGGTTTCGAGCAAATCCGCCCAAAGCGGGTTACGAAGCCACTTATGGGTCACTTCAAAAAAGCCAATGTTCAGCCCCATCGGGTTTTGCGTGAACTGAGCAATTTTGAAGGTGACGTAAATGTAGGTGACTTTCTCAAAGTTGACCTTTTCAAACCCGGGGATCGAGTGATTGTGAGTGGCATATCAAAGGGACACGGTTTTACTGGTGTCATCAAACGTCACAATTTTCACCGTCCCAATCAATCACACGGAACACACGAAGCATTTCGTGGTGGTGGTTCCGTTGGACAAGCCTCTTCACCAGCTCGTGTCTGGCCAGGAATGAAAATGCCCGGTCGTCATGGTGGTGGGAATATTTCTGTAAAGAACCTTAGTATTATCAAGGTTGATGCAGAGAACGGTTTGATTATGATTAAGGGTGCAGTACCCGGCGCTAACGGCGGTTACATAATGATCCGGAAACAAGGTTGATAGGGAGCACAACAATGACAGAACAAACTTCGGCAATAGTCGAACCGATCAAGCTTCCTTTGCGCAACTTTGACGGCAACGAAACCGGCGAAATGATCGAACTGTTTCCTCAAGTATTTTCCTTGGAGAAGAACGATCATGTGTTATATCTTGCAGTTAAAGCAGAGATGGCACACCGGCGACAGGGAACGCATTCAACATTATCCCGCAGTGAAGTTCATGGTGGTGGAAGGAAACCTTGGCGTCAAAAAGGTAGAGGTGGGGCTCGCGCAGGAACGTCACGGTCGCCAATCTG
This sequence comes from uncultured bacterium, assembly GCA_964484805.1. GTDB lineage: Bacteria > Electryoneota > AABM5-125-24 > Hatepunaeales > Hatepunaeaceae > CAZAGU01. Next base: position 17,231 of record CAZAGU010000011.1, on the reverse strand, counting down.
GCGAGGCGGTGGCATCATTTTCGGTCCACATCCACACGAATACAACATAAAACTGCCTCGCAAAGTGAAGCAGTTGGCAAAAAGGATCGCTTTAAGCGTAAAAGTAGCCAGCGGTTCAATAGATTTGGTTGAAGACTTCAGTTTTGAAGCACCGAAGACCAAGCGCATGGCAACAATGCTTGGTAATTTTAATACGGCGGGACAATCGGTGTTGTTACTCGTAAATGGACACCAACCGAATGTTGTCAAGTCTTGTCGTAATATTCCCCGGGTCGAAGTTCGAGATTCATCAGACGCTTCCACCTATGACATTCTCAGGGCGAGGAAAGTAATTATACTGAAGTCAGCTCTTGAGGGTTTAAAGGGAGGCGAGAGCAATGCGTGAGTATTTAAGGATTATTAGACGTCCCTTCATTACAGAAAAAGGGACGAGCATGCAGGAAAAGCTCAATCAGTATGCGTTTGAAGTTAATTTGTCAGCGAACAAAATCGAAATAAAGCGCGCGATCGAAGAACGTTTCAGTGTTAATGTCAAGAAAGTGCGCACATTGCGTATTCACGGCAAATTAAAAACGCTTGGAAAGTTTACCGGACGTCGTCCTGAACGGAAAAAAGCGATTGTTACCCTCGCTGACGGGGAAAAAATCGACTTAGTGGATATCGGATAGGACGGGAGAAAACAAATGCCGGTTAAACGACGCAAACCGACGACACCGTCTCAGCGCTTCATGAGCGTTCTTGACTATGGTGAACTGACAAAAAAAGCACCGGAAAAGAAGCTTACCAAAGGTAAACCAAAAACTGGTGGAAGAAATAATCTCGGTAGGATTACAGTTCGGCATCACGGTGGCGGTCACAAGCGGAAATATAGAATAATTGACTTCAAACGGGATAAAGTAGGTATCCCTGCGAAAGTCTCTTCGATAGAATATGATCCCAACAGGTCGGCAAATATAGCGTTACTTTTTTACGCAGACGGCGAAAAGCGTTATATTTTAGCTCCGCAAGGCTTAAAAATTGGGCAGGATATAATGTCAGGCACTAACCTTGAAATTAGTGTTGGCAATACTTGTCCTTTGATAGAAATGCCCCTAGGCACAACAGTCCACAATATCGAGTTACGTCATGGAAAGGGCGGTCAGATAGTGCGTGGAGCCGGTGCTGGAGCCCAAGTGATGGCTAAAGAGAATCAGAAGGTTCTTTTAAGATTGCCGTCTGGTGAGATGAGATTATTCAGCGAAGATTGCTTTGCAACAATTGGTCAGGTCGGGAATCTTGATCACGAGAAAGTTGTCATTGGCAAAGCAGGACGAAATCGCTGGAAAGGGCGCAGACCTCATGTGCGTGGTGTGGTTATGAATCCAGTGGATCACCCAATGGGTGGTGGTGAAGGTCGCTCATCAGGTGGGCGTCACCCTTGTTCACCTTGGGGTCAACCCAGTAAAGGCATGAAAACGCGCCGCAAAAAACAATCAGATAAACTGATCGTCGAAAGACGTAAGACGAAACGGAAATAATGATGTTTAGGAATCACCAGCGAGGCACTGAATGTCCCGTTCCCTGAAAAAAGGTCCATTTATTGATCAAAAGCTAATGGAAAAGCTTGTTGGTCTTAGTAAATCCGGCAAGAAAAAGACAATCAAGACCTGGGCTAGAAGGTCAATGATACCACCAGAATTTGTTGGGCACACATTTGCTGTCCACAATGGAAGGAAATTTCTGCCGGTCTTTATAACAGAGAACATGGTTGGTCATAAGCTTGGAGAATTTTCTCCAACGCGCACCTTCCGTTCGCATGGCGGCAAAAAATCTGATCGTGGATCGAAGATCAGATAAGGACCGGGGAGGAGACAAGATGAAACTCGAAGCCAAAGCACTGGCTAAATGGGTGCACATTGCACCCCGGAAGATGAGACTTGTTGCGGACATGGTTCGTGGCAAGGATGTCCGTCAAGCTGTAAATGAATTGCATTATTCAGATAAAAAAGCATCATTGCCCGTTGAAAAAGCTGTAAGGTCTGCTTTGGCGAACCTTTTAGTTCATGAAGACGCTGACAAGATCAACCCAGATGAAGTTATAATAAGCGAAATCAAGGTTGATGAGGGTCCAACTCAAAAGAGATGGCGTCCAAGAGCAATGGGACGGGCGACAAAGATTCGCAAACGCACAAGTCATTTGACTGTTGTAGTTTCTGCTGATAAAAAAGACGGCAGAAAGAAGTAGTGGAAAGAATTTGAGTGATGTTAGTGTTTTATCATAAACATTTAGGATAACGGTGGGACAGAAGACCAATCCAATCGGGATCAGACTGGGTATTACAAAGACCTGGGCATCGAACTGGTTCGACGAGCGTAGGTTCGCAGACAAACTTGAAGAAGATTTAATGTTGCGTCGCTACCTTGACAAACGTCTTGCAGATGCGGCTGTAGCTAAAGTCGAAATTGAGCGGACACTGAAGCAGATCACTGTCAACATTAATACCGCTCGTCCCGGAATCGTCATTGGCAGAAAAGGCAGCGATGTTGAAAAACTACGTGCCGAATTGAAGTCACTGACCGGGAAAGAAGTTCAAATAAACATCCTTGAAGTAAAGCGCCCCGAAATGGAAGCTTCTCTGGTTGCCGACGCATTAGCTCGACAATTAGAGGGCCGTGTTTCCTTCCGCCGTGCAATGAAGAGGGCTATTCAGTCCACAATGCGCATGGGTGCCGAAGGTATAAAAATACAATGCAAAGGACGCTTAGGCGGCGCAGAAATGTCTCGTGCGGAGCAGTATAAAGAGGGAAGAATTCCTCTTCATACTCTGCGAGCAGACATTGATTATTCCCTGCGTGTTGCAAACACGAACTATGGAACAATCGGTGTAAAAGTGTGGATCTGCAGGGGTGAGATTCTAGGTAAACTGGGTGATGAGAAAAACAACCTCATTTCAAACTATGCTGAAACGTCAGGCAAATCCAATCAGGGGCGTGGCAATGAGCGTGGTGGAAGAAATGAGCGTGGTGGAAGAAATAATCGTCGCCCGGCAAAGAAAAGTTAATCTGAAAGTACGTCTTTCGTATTCAATGGAATAATTCATGCTTGCACCGAAGAGAATTCGCCATCGCCGAGTTCATCGCGGCAGGATGAGAGGTAAAGCATATCGGGGATCTAACGTAGATTTTGGTCAGTATGGACTCAAAGCGTTAGCGCCGAAATGGATTACGTCCCGGCAAATAGAAGCGGCACGTATTGCAATTACCCGGCACATCAAGCGTGGCGGTAAGGTTTGGATCAGGATTTTTCCAGATAAACCAGTTACCAAAAAACCTGCTGAAACGAGAATGGGTAAAGGAAAAGGCGCACCTGAGTATTGGGTTGCTGTCGTTAAACCCGGCAGGATAATGTTTGAGTTGGAAGGTGTTAACGAAATTGTTGCACGTGAAGCTATGAGGCTTGCAGCTCAAAAACTACCCATCCCGTGTGCCTTTGTTAAACGTCATGATTGAGGTTGGACGTGAAGGTGTTTGAAATACGCGACCTTAGCCCAAAAGAATTGGCTGTAAAGGTTATTGAGAAAGAAGAAGAGTTGGCGAATATCAAATTTCAACATTCGTTGCATCAAGTTGATAACACGGCAAAGGTTCGTCGAACCCGCCGCGAACTTGCACGATTTGTGACAATTCTTCATGAACATGAAAATGGCATTCGCAAATTGGAGCAGTCCTCTGTGCGCGATGAGGAGTTATTGTAATGGAACGAACCAACAATCGCAAAGTACAGCAGGGTGTTGTTGTTTCTGACAAAATGGATAAGACAGTTTGCGTTCAAGTTGAACGAAGATTGCCACATCCGTTGTACAAGAAATACTTTAAACGCTCCAGCAAGTTTCTCGTTCATGATGAAGAGAACACTTGCAACAAAGGGGATTTTGTTCGATTTGTCGAATGTCGTCCTCTTTCAAAGAACAAGAATTGGCGTTTGCTGAATATAATTCAGCGAAAAGCCTAACTCGATTTGTCTTAATTGATACTGTTTCTACCACCGGGTATCTGCTGATTTACATCAGATTAACCCGATTCTTGGTGATGAAGATAAAATGATTCAGGAAGAAACTCAACTGGCTGTAGCCGATAACACTGGAGCAAAGCGAGTGAAATGTTTCCGCATTCTTGGCGGAACAGCTCACCGGTACGCTTCTGTGGGTGACATCATTGTCGTTTCCGTTAAAGCGGCAGCGCCTAACAGTCGGATTAAAAAAGGGACAGTGTCCAAAGCGGTTGTCGTCAGGACAAAAAAAGAAGTTCGTCGAAAAGATGGCTCATACATCAAGTTTGAAGAAAACGCGTGTGTGTTACTCGACGAAAAGTTAGAAATTGTCGGAAACCGCATCTTTGGACCCGTTGCCCGGGAACTTCGGGAAAAGCACTATATGAAGATAGTTTCGCTTGCGCCTGAAGTTTTGTAAGAGAATGGTGCTATGATAAAACGTATCAAAAAAATCAAGGGCAACAAACTTCGCGTCAGAAAAGGCGACATGGTCATTGTTACTGCCGGGAATGATCGCGGCAAGAAGGGTAAGATTTTAAAGACTTACCCGGACAGAAACAAGATCGTCGTTGAAGGCATTGCTTTTATGAAGCGGCATACAAAGCCGAACATGAAAGTACCGCAAGGCGGCATTGTCGAACGCGAACGCCCAATTAATGCTTCTAATGTCCTGGTTATTGACCCTAAAACGGGTGAACCTACAAGGATCGGCTACCGCACCCTTACGGTTGAAGGCAAGAAGCAACGTGTGCGGTACTCAAAGAAGTCTGATGAAACCCTCAGCGGTTAGCGGATAGGGATATGGCAGATAAAAAGCAGCAAAATCCAAAAGGCGGAAAGAATCAAGTAAAAGGTTCTCCGAAGGGAAAAGGCGGAACTGCAAAGAAAAAAGCAGTCAAAGTACCGCCAATTCCTGAAGGATATATTCCGCGATTGAAACTAGCATATAAGGAACGAATCGTTCCTGAAATGCTGAAACAATTTAATTATAAAAATGTAATGTTACTCCCACGATTAGACAAGATTGTTCTAAATGTTGGAGATGGTACATTACATTCGGAAACAAAGCTCAAAGAGTCTATCGTTGCGGAAATGACCAATATCACTGGTCAAGCTCCAGTGTTGACTCAAGCTAGGTTATCCGTCGCAAACTTTAAACTGCGTACTGGAATGGTTGTTGGATGTCGCGTGACATTGAGAGGCTGGAGGATGTACGAATTTTTAGATCGATTGGTCTCAATCGTCATTCCCCGAATCAGAGACTTTAAAGGTTTAAGCGACAAATCATTTGACGGACGTGGAAATTACAATTTCGGCGTGAAGGAACAAATCATTTTCCCTGAAATTGATTACGATAACGTTGAAAAACTTCATGGAATGGATGTCAATATCTGTACATCTGCCGAAACTGACGAAGAAGCGCTGGCGTTATTGAAGGGATTTGGATTTCCCTTCATTAAACGTGAAACAGAACAGGATCAGGCAGAAGTAGCCTGATAATCGACAAAAAGAAGATCTTGCATTAGTTGAAGATATTCATAACACGACCAGGGTTTTATGGCTAAGAAGTGTTTAATCGTCAAGCAGCGCCGCGAACCTAAGTTCAAGGTGCGCAAGTACAGCAGGTGTCGCCGATGCGGACGACCGAGGGCATACATGCGTAAGTTTGGATTATGCCGGATATGTTTCCGGGAATTGGCTCTGTCGGGAATGATTCCCGGTGTGACAAAAGCAAGCTGGTAGAGGTGTAGCAATGACAATGACAGATCCCATCGCCGATTACTTGACCCGGATTCGCAATGCGACACGAGCACGCTTTGAATCTGTTGATATTCCTGAATCTCAGCTTAAAGTTAACATCACACGAGTGCTGTTGCGTGAGAGATTCATTGCGAAATACATAAGAATTCGCGACAAAAAGCAGAATATCATACGTGTTTATCTAAAATACACCTCCGAAGGCGAGAGCGTTATTGAGGATTTGCAGAGGGTATCCAAGCCCGGTCGGCGTGTATATTATAGCGCGGATAAAATTCCACGTGTGCTCAATGGTCTTGGTATCATGATTATTACCACTCCAAAAGGTGTAGTTACAGATCACAAGGCGAAAGAGTTATGTGTTGGTGGCGAACCACTTTGTGTGGTGTGGTAATTGTTAGCTAACCCTATTTGCGTGCGCGTAGGAGGTAAAAAATGTCGAGGGTAGGACGTGCCCCGATTACCGTTCCCAACGGAGTAACGGTTACAATAGATGGCAATAACGTTGACGTTAAGGGAAAGCTTGGTCAACTCGATTTCAGTGTTCCAAATGGAATTAATGTAAATCAAGAAGACGAAAAACTTGTCCTCCAACGTCGTGACGATTCTAAGCCACAGAAAGCTTTGCATGGTTTGTCTCGGGCATTGATCGCAAATATGGTCACTGGCGTTACGAACGGATTCCAAAAAAACCTTGAAATTGTTGGTGTGGGTTACCGCGCCGAGCAAAAAGGTAAAGCTTTGCAGTTGGCTATTGGTTTTTCACACCGTGTGATTTTCATTCCCCCAGAGGGAATCGAGATTAAGGTGACTGGACCAACAGGAATCAGCGTTAAAGGTATAGATAGACAGTTGGTTGGTGAAGTAGCTGCTAAAATAAGAGCTATAAGACCACCCGAGCCCTACAAAGGCAAGGGCATAAAGTATGCTGGTGAACACATCAGACGTAAAGCCGGTAAGGCTGCGGCGAAGTAGTCCTTGACTAATCGCTATATGCTTAATATTTAAGTCCCTACCGCGCCTGTGATCCAGATCATTGGCATACGGTAAGGCGCAGGAGACGCAATGCCGAACACTAGATCTGCCACAAAACGCAGTATGAAGCGCCTTTCGAGAAGGCGCATGCACATAAAGAAGAATGTCTTTGGAACGACCGAGCGTCCAAGGGTTGTAATTTATCGCAGTAATCGCCATATTTATGCGCAGATTATTGATGATGCAAACAGTGTGACAATTTCTGGTTGCTCCACGCTTACACCGTCTTTGAAAGATCAAGTTGCTGGTGCCAAGAGCAAACTTGATCAGGCGAAAATTGTAGGTATGCAACTTGCAAAACTTGCCCAGGAAAAGAGCATTGAGCAAATATGTTTCGATAGAAACGGTTGCCGTTATCATGGTCGCGTGAAAGCCTTGGCTGAGGCAATCAGAGCAGGCGGGATAAAATTTTAGACACAAGTATTGTGTGCAAAATTGTTTAATTCCCGAATTAGAAAATGTTGAAATTATCCAGAACACGTAGGATAAGGATTGGAACACTTTAATAATACCGATTTGAACCTCGTCGAAAAGGTCATCGCAATTAAGCGAGTCGCCAAGGTTGTTAAGGGTGGAAGAAACTTCAGCTTTAATGCGTTGGTAGTTGTTGGCGATGGTAAAGGCAGGGTTGGGCATGGTTTAGGCAAAGCGCGCGAAGTCGTTGATGCAATCGCCAAGGGCACAGAAATGGCGAAACGGACTATGACTCGCTACCCAATGGCGGGAAGAACTATACCTCACGCCGTCAGTGGTAAGCATGGCGCAGGAAAGGTAATCCTTAGACCTGCTTCTCCGGGTACTGGAATCATCGCTGGTGGTTCTGCGCGAGCGGTCATGGAAGCGTTTGGCGTTAATGATGTTTTATGCAAATCACTGGGAAGCCCAAATCATATCAATGTATTGCGTGCAACTTTTAATGCACTCACGAAATTGTATGATCCCAGAAGAATGGCGGTAAAACGCGGAATGAGCATTCAACAGTTGCTTCACATGCCAAGAAGAAATCCTATGCAGATTAATACTGAAGCTACCGCTGAGGAGAATAATAATGACTGAACAAGTCAAAATTAAATACTATCGCAGCGCCATTGGAAGAAGTAGCAAACAAAAACGCCAGATCAAGGCGTTAGGATTTACTAAACTTCAGCAGGAACGGATAGTTGATTGGACACCCTCTATTAAGGGTATGGTTCAAAAAGTCATCCACCTTGTGAAAGTCATTCCCTTGCAGACAGAAACTACCGAGGCATCTGCACCTGCATCAACGGAAGTGGAGAATAATTGATGGATCAATTTTTTGGTGATCTGGGAAATCTGAAACCAGCTGCTGGTGCGATAAAGAAGTCGAAGCGTGTAGGTCGAGGTCGTGGTTCGGGCCATGGCGATACAGCATGTAAAGGCGACAAGGGACAGCAGTCAAGGTCAGGCTATAGCAAGAATCCTGGATTTGAAGGCGGGCAGATGCCCCTGAAGAGAAGAATCCCAAAACGTGGATTCACTCCTCGAAACCGAACGAGCTTTAATGAAGTAAATATAGTTGACTTCGAACGCATCGAAGCAACAGAAATCACACCAGATGTCCTACGGGAAGTTGGTTTGATTAAAGGTCGTGGTCCTGTGGTAATTCTCGGAACTGGTGACATCAACCGCGCTGTTAACATTGAAGTACATCGAATCACCAAGACGGCTCAAGAAAAGATTATTTCCGCCGGCGGATCGGTAAAATTAATTCCCATTGATCCTGTTGACTTGCGTGTAAAGCGTGGTCCTTCAATTAAAGGGAAAATGAAGCAGACGAAGAGTAAACTCGACGTTTGAGATAATTTACGCTTATGTTGATCAACTGGAAGCGGTCTGTAAGAGATGCTGGAACAATTTAAAAATATATTTAAGATTCCTGATCTTAAGAAGCGCATTCTATTCACCCTGCTAATTTTCGTCATTTATCGCATCGGTGGGCACGTTCCTGTGCCGGGAATCAATGCAAAGGCGCTGGGTGAGTTTCTCCAGATGCAGCAAAATACATTGTTTGGTCTGTATGATATGTTTGCGGGTGGTAATTTCGGCCGTGCAACGGTCTTTGCACTCGGAATTATGCCCTATATCAGCGCTTCAATTATATTGCAGTTAATGGGCACCGTAATTCCAGCCTTGCAAAAGATTCAACAAGAAGGCGAAGAAGGCAGGAAAAAGATAACCCAGTGGACAAGGTATCTAACGGTTGCGATCGCTATGATGCAGTCTGTTGGTGTTAGTATTTTCTTGGCTCAAATTCCTGGGACACAAAGTGGATTGTTGGTAGTACCTCACGGCGGTATTGGATTCACGTTTGTAACCGTGTTAACACTGACCGCTGGTACTGTGATGATTATGTGGCTTGGTGAGCAAATTACAGACAGAGGTATTGGTAACGGTATAAGTTTGTTGATTTTTATCGGCATTATTGATCGTTTGCCTTACGCGCTCATGGATGAAGCGCAATTGCTTAGTCGTGGCTTGAGAATGCCTTTGACCGAGCTTTTCCTCTTTGCTTTAATGTTCTTTACAATCGCTGCCGTGGTTGCAATTACACAGGGACAGAGAAAGATAAACGTACAATACGCCAAGCGTGTTGTTGGTCGGAAAGTTATGGGTGGGCAGTCAACGCATATTCCCTTGCGCGTAAACACTGCCGGTGTGATGCCGATTATTTTCGCCCAAACGATTATGTTTTTACCTCAGACTCTGGTGACGTTTTTACCTGAAAACGCATTCCGTGATTGGATGAATAACGTGTTTACTTATCAATCATATATGTATATGTTGATATACATGCTGTTAATCATCTTCTTTACGTATTTCTATACGGCAGTAGCTTTCAATCCTGTGGACGTTGCGAATAATCTGAAAAAGCAGGGCGGATTAATTCCTGCGGTCAAACCGGGAAAAAGAACTGCTGAATACTTGGATAATATCCTGTCTCGCATTACATTGCCGGGAGCAATTTTCCTCGGCCTAGTGGCAGTGTTCCCAAGTTTCATCATGAAACACATTAATGTTTCCTATAACTTTGCTTCCTTCTTCGGGGGAACTGGTCTTTTGATTGTCGTCGGAGTTGCGCTTGATACGCTCCAGCAAATCGAATCGCATTTGCTGATGCGCCATTATGATGGCTTAATGAAAACAGGGAAGATCAGAGGACGTCGCCGGATGTAACTGGTTGAGATGTCATGTTTGGATAAAAGGTGGAGAATTCTGAAATGATTTTGATTCTGCTTGGCGCGCCTGGCGCTGGAAAAGGTACTCAGGCTGAAAAGATTAAAGCAAAATATAACCTTCAGCATCTCTCTACAGGTGATTTGCTTAGAGCCGCTGTAAAAGAAGGTTCCGATTTAGGCAAGTTGGCGAAGAGCTACATGGACGGTGGAAAACTAGTTCCTGATGATGTCATTCTTGGCATTATAAAAGACTACATGGAACAGCACAAAGACGAAGGTATTTTGTTTGATGGTTTCCCACGGACAGTTGCTCAAGCAGAAGGTTTAGATCAAATCTTAACCAATCAGATGCCTAAAGCAATGGCTTTGACTGTTTCCGATCAGGCAGTAATTGAAAGACTATCCTCGCGCCGGACATGCAGACAATGTGGAAAAGTTTATAATCCTTTGTTTGGGATTATTCCAGCAAAAGAAAACGAATGCGCATGCGGCGGTGAAATTTATCAGCGTGATGATGACAAGCCAGAGACAATTGCAAATCGGCTTGATGTCTATCATACACAAACTGAACCGATTATCGACTTCTATCGAGCAAAAGACTCCATGGTTGAGGTTGATGGTTTGGGAAATCCTGATGAAATATTCAAAAGGATTCAAGATATTTTAGGGTGATTCATACGGATCACCAACTGAAAAGAGTAGCAATGCGCTGTTCAGGGATTGCGTTCCACGAACAACAACGCAAATTCTGAATTAGAATTCGGACAGGCTATTGCCATAGAACCTATGGTAGCCGTTGGGACGTGGCGCACTAAGCAAAACAGAGATGGCTGGACAATTGAAACAGCCGATATGTCCCCTGCGGCACATTTTGAACATACTGTGCTGGTAACAGAAAATGGACCTGAAATTATGACTTTGCTAGAGGATGGAACTGATCCTTGGCTCGTCGCACCAGGTCAATAGGGAGTAAGTATTGCCCAAGGAAGAAGCAATCCGAGTGGACGGGGTGGTCGTTGAGACATTGCCAAACGCCATGTTTCAAGTTAAGTTAGAAGGTGGACATAACGTTCTATCTCACATTTCGGGAAAGATGAGGATGCACTACATCAAGATTCTTCCCGGTGATAAAGTGACAATTGAATTGTCACCCTACGATCTGACTCGTGGACGGATTGTTTACCGATACAAGTAGGATATTCTGATGAAAGTCCGGGCCTCAGTAAAAAAAATGTGCGATAATTGCAAGATTATCCGCAGAAAAGGAGTTGTGCGAGTTATTTGTAAGAACCCTAAGCATAAACAACGCCAAGGGTAACCTTTAAAATCGCACAATTGTTAAAGTATTAATGCGTCACAGTGTTCACAACACGACTGGCAGCATAATTTGGATTGATCAAGGAGTGTAAATGCCTCGAATCGCTGGTGTTGACCTTCCCCGCGGTAAGCGGATAGAAATCGCGCTGACATACATCTACGGGATTGGAAGAAAAACCGCTCTTGAAATAGTGGAAAAAGCCAACGTAGAATTTGGTGCAAAATCCGATGATTTAAGCGATAGCGATGTCAAACGGATTCGCGACCTTATCAATGATGAGTATAAGGTTGAAGGTCCTTTGCGGACTGAAATTCAGATGAATATCAAACGTTTGATTGACATCAATTGTTATCGGGGAACGCGGCACAGACGAGGGCTTCCATGTCATGGGCAGAATACGCGTAATAACGCGCATACCCGTCGTGGCAAGCGTCGTTCATCCCCTTCGAAAAAGAAGTAAGATGATTGTAATGGACGAGTCTTGGTGTTAAAGCTACTCGTCATCAGTAAGCACAATGTTATTAAATATGATGGAAGGTAAAAGTGGGAAAAGGGGATCGTAAGAGAGCAAAGAAAAAAGAGAAGGTAGATGCTATCGGCGTTGCTCACATCAAAGCATCCTTTAATAACACCATTATTACACTGTCCGACACCTTTGGCAACGTAATCAGTTGGTCATCGGCAGGGCGAGTAGGTTTTAAGGGATCGCGCAAAAGCACACCCTTCGCGTCTCAGCAGGCGGCAAATCTCGCAGCCAAAAGCGCAATGGATCTTGGACTGGAGAAGGTGGCTGTTGAGGTGAAAGGACCAGGCTCAGGTCGTGAGTCCGCCATCCGTTCTCTTGAAGCATCTGGTTTGCAGATATTGTCAATTCACGATATCACACCGTTGCCTCATAACGGATGCCGTCCTAAGAAAAAACGGCGCATCTAAGATAATGTTCATCGGTTATTTGCCGATGCAAGGCGTGTGAACGCCGTTTTAGTAAGCTTAAATATACCAGCAAACATTTCAGGAGAATAGATGTCCCGCTATACCGGACCGGTATGTAAGCTGTGCCGGCGTGAAGGCGAAAAACTTTTCCTTAAGGGAGAACGTTGCTTTTCCGGCAAATGTGCTATGGAAAGGCACAATTACCCTCCCGGTCAACATGGAACTAACCGTCGATTCAAGCAATCGAACTACGGTATCCAGTTGCGTGAAAAGCAGAAAATCAGACGAATTTACGGCCTGCATGAAAAACAATTCCGCAAAAGTTATGAAAATGCTGTCCGTGATCATGGTGTTACAGGCGAGAGACTTTTAATTCGTCTCGAGAGTAGATTAGACACTGTCGTATTTCGTTTGGGATTAGCGCCATCGCATAACGCTGCCAGGCAATTAGTCAATCATGGACACTTTGAAGTAAATGGGAAAAAAGTTGATATTCCATCGTTCATGGTAAAACCGGGCGACAAGGTAAGAGTCAGGGAAGCTTCACGCAAGATGAGAATCATTCACGATGCAATGCAACGGGTTCGCGAAAACAGAATGGTACCGTACTTGGCGCTTGACAAAGCAAGAATGGAAGGCGAATACCTTTCAGTTCCACAACGTGAAGAAATTCCAGTGACAGCCAACGAGCAACTCGTTATCGAGCTATATTCCCGTTAAATCGCCGTTTAAAATGGAGGGCTGGCCGGTATGAGCGGAGTAAACTTCCAGATGCCGGAGTCTATCGAAGTCGATTACGTTACCTATAGCACAAGTTATGGCAAATTTGTAGTACAGCCACTGGAAAGAGGCTACGGTACTACCGTTGGAAATGCTATGCGCCGGGTGATGTTGTCTTCGCTACCAGGAGCAGCAATAACTTCTATTCGTATCGACGGGGTACAGCACGAATTCAGTGTGGTTCCTGGCGTAAAAGAAGATGTTTCTGAGATAATTATTGCCCTGAAGCGAGTGAGACTGAAGTTGTTGAATCGGCAACCTGATAAAATCCATATGGAGATTAAAGGTCCCGGTGAACTTCTTGCTTCTGAACTTCAAAAAGGCACCACTGATTTTGAAATATTAAATCCAGAGCATGTGATCGCGCATTTGAATGACGATGCCGATTTCACAATGGATTTAACATTGAAGCGCGGTCGTGGTTACGTCCCATCGGAAGAAAATCGCGAAGGCGATATGCCGATAGGAACAATCCCGATTGATGCAATTTATACGCCAGTTGAAAAGGTTCGCTACACTGTTGAAAACACACGCGTAGGCCAAAGAACAGACTATGAGAAACTGATCATTGAAGTGTGGACGGATGGTTCCATCACACCAGATGATGCGTTGACATTCTCTGGCAAATTGTTGCGTGATCACATTCAACTCTTTATCAACTTTGAAATCAGCCCCAGCGAAGAAGAAAGCGAAGTGGAAACTGACGAAGAAATCCTTCGCATCCGCAGACTCCTACGCAAGCCGGTTGATGAACTCGAGCTGACTGTGCGAGCTGCAAATTGCTTGAAAGAAGCAAGAATCCGCACAATCGCCGATTTAGTTCGTTTTGAAGAGATTGACATGCTGAGGTTTAAAAACTTCGGCCGTAAATCTCTTAACGAACTGACTGAAATTCTAACTCAACATTCACTGTCATTTGGATTTGATATTGAAAAGTATCTTGGCCCAAATGCCCTGCGCAAAGCGAATGAAGAGTAAGAAAACTAGTTAAAATCCCTTCGGGGACGCATGGAAAAGTACTTAATCCTTAAGAGTGAACAATGCGCCATCTATATAAAAAACCACATTTAAATCGGACAAGGTCGCATCGTAAAGCCTTGTTTGGTAATCTTTCAGCGGCATTGATCGTCAACCGCCGTATTATTACAACGCTTGCCAAGGCAAAGTATGCTCGTGGTCATGTTGAGCGCATGATAACGTTTGCCCGTAGTGGTGAGGTTGCTGACCGTCGCCATGTGTTGCGATATATTCTGGATAAGGCTGCGGTCAAGGTCCTCTTTGATGATATCGGACCACATTTTAAAAATCGCAACGGCGGCTACACAAGAATTATCAAACTCGGAACAAGACGTGGTGATGCTGCTCAAATGGCTATGCTTGAGTTAGTTGGGTTTGATGATATTGCGGAAACGACAAAAAAGACAACAGGAAAATCTCGCTTGAAAACAGCGCAGAGTGAATCAGTCAAGGCAAAGACTGACAAAGACAAAACTGTGTCCAAAGATGTTCCCGCAACTCCTGAAAATGCCCCTGAAGTTGATTCTGGCGCAGTATCTGAAGATAATTCGGCAGACAACAAAGAAAAATCTGCGGAATAGAAGAGACTGCATTAAAAAAAGGCAACCTTACGAGGTTGCCTTTTTTGCTCTCAGGGATTATCATACAAATATCCCTCGCCGAATAGAAAAGCGATCTGGATTCTGATGGAAAACTCTCCCGTCAGAATTATCAAGAGCCTAAAGATAAAACAGCTACATAGAGGTTGTCTGCATGGGAATAAATGCCGAGAAAAAGGAAGATGAAGCGAAACAGCCAATCTTGTCAATCGCTGTTGAGGTTTTGGAATGGCTGACAAAGGTACTCGCGACTGGATTGGCGACATATCTGGCAATGCAGATGACTGAGCTGACAATGCCTGACATATTACATGAGCCTATTGGAGTTAAGTTCATGTATATATTTTTGGTCTTGATGTTTGCAGGAGTTGTCGTAAGTTGGCTGTCGGTTAAGTGGGCAGGCTTTTTGACGCTTGCTGGCTATGCAGGATTTGGCTTAGCCAATAGAGACTTTTTTATCTCGCCAGTCTTTCCATACTTTCTGGCATTTGGTGCGATAATGCTTTTCTGCTATATTTACAAGATGAAACAACATTCAGACGAAGAAGTTGAGGATTAGGTCATTCGACATGGATCGATGTTGATTTGTAAGGATGTATTTTTCATTGAAACACAAAAGCTTGGACTATTACGACTGCTAACGATTCGAAGAGCTGTCCAACGAAACGGTAGATGTTTTCACAAATTCACACTTTGAGGAGTAACAGTAATGGCTCGTAAAATCTCAGTTCTATTATTGCTGGTTTTCGCAGTTGCCGGTTTTGCACAGAGTAGCATAACCGGAGATACAAACAATTTAGGGCGTTTGGAGTTTGTTTATCCTGACACGAAGAATGTTGTTCTCGTGGATGGCATTGTGGTCGAGGCACAAGATGGACTGAAATCTGTCATGGAACTCAGCCATGGCAAGCACCTGTTTCAAATCTATGCCATCAAGGGTTTGCTGAAAAAAGAGCTGGTTTCTGAAGAGAAACTGAATATTCCCGGTGGGTACATAGTGCGGGCGACTCTGAAGGATGGGAAAATATCTGTGATTGATACTGTGCCTATTCCCGGCTTGGTAATAACAGAACCTGAAACTTCTCCAGACAAAGCTGAAGCCGCCTTGGTAAATAGCAAGACTTCCACCACGGTAGTGACAACCAATGAAAGCACATCATTGGCGATGGGGATGACCGCTGGTGTTGCCAGCGATCAAACTAAGGTAACATTGCAGATGCAAGGCATGAACTCAATGAATTCCGGCGTAACGGCAACTGAACAAACCACAATCACCAGCACTGAAAATACATCACTGGTAGAACCGATTTTTACTTACTCTCAACCAATGCGACTATCGAGGATTGCAGTTATGTCAGAGGAAGGTAATTGTAAAATTTATTTAGACGGTCAGAAAAAACTTGAACTTGGGTTTGGCGACAATGATCAGATGGCTTATGGAAAAATTATAGATGTCATGCCGGGAACATATCTGCTGAAAATTGAAGGATCTGATGTTTGGTATGAAGGTAAACTTGATGTTGGATCTGGGGAAGTTGTCAAAATCCGCACTGAACCGGGGAAGATGGATGTGGTCAGTCGCATTAATCAGCCATAATGTAATTCTTGCGGCATCAACATAAAAAATCCTTAACATAAACTTGCAGGAAACCCATGCTTGGAATAGATTGTTTCAATACGGATTTTTACTAACAATGGATAAAGGCTACATATACATATTCACCGGAAACGGCAAAGGGAAGACCTCGGCGGCGCTGGGCGCTTGTTTGCGAGCTGCCGGCGCGAAGCTTCAATGTCTGTTTATTCAATTCATGAAGCTTGGTTTTCCTTACAGTGAACATGAAAGCCTGAAGGCATTACACGATTATATCAGCTTGGAACAATATGCTGATGACGTCTTTGTCATTGAAAAACGCCAGCCAACAATTCCAGAAAAAGAGACAGTGTTAGCTGGCTTGAAACGATGTGAAGACGCTATATACTCGAACCAATATGATTTGATTGTGCTCGATGAGATTTGTCCGGCAGTGCATTTTGGCTTGGTGGAAGCTGAGATAGTGGCAAAACTATTTCCAATGGTCAAAGATCATTGCGATCTGATTGTTACTGGACGCTATTGTCCTGAAGATTGGTTCGATAGCGCTGATGTGGTAACTGAGATGAAAGAGATTAAGCATTATTATCAGGCAGGGGTTCTTTCTCGCAAGGGATTGGACTGTTAACACTTGACGTTGAACTTTCAGGATAAAATAATGTACAAGATATTTGGCATTTTGATATTTTGCGTGTTGTTGCTCGGTTGCAACGGGAAAAAGACTGAGCCGATAGTCGAAGCGCCTCACATAAGCCCGGGGGCACCACGGTTTTTTGATGTCGGTGATCAGAGTTTAAAACATCCATTGCCAGATGATGTTGATGATGGATTTCTGCAGCTAGGATTGACACCTGGTTTTAGTTATGGCTTAAACATGGCACACGTGAATTTTTCTCGCCGTAGTCACGATCGAAGTGACATGTTGATATACATCCACTCAGGATATGGATGGTTTCATGTGGGCGCTGAA
>CAZAGU010000010.1:16865-36232 GCA_964484805.1 uncultured bacterium | reverse complement strand
TCAGTTGGTACTCATGTCGTGACAGGACAGCGTCAAGACCCTCGATGACCAGTTGCTTGCGAATGCGCTGGACGGTTATGACGGTAACATCAAACGCTTCGCTTATTTTTTCATCAGACCAAGAAGGACCGTCAATACTCTGGTCAGCTTTATTCAAAATTCTTGCTCGAGTAAACATACGCACTGATCCACGTCCTCCAGTCAAAAGTTTTTTAAGTTGATCGCGCTCTTCAATCGACAATCGAACAATGTACTTTTTCATGTCGTTCCTCAATATTATGAGATATAGATACACAAATCTTGAGGAAATATACTAAATATTATCTCGAAACACAATAGCCTACATAACAATATTGCTGTGTTGCGACACTAGTCTGTTAAACCTGTTTTATCTGCTGTGAATAAAGGATATACCTCTAAACTCTCAATCTGGGTTCCCGGTCAAGCCGGGAACGAGGAGCTTAATAATTCTGGCATTTTGGATTTATCAAAGACCATCAAATCAACCACACGCTGTCATACCCGCGAAGGCGGGTATCCAGTTTTGATTTTCAGGCATTCTTCCTTATGTATTTAATTCACAACAGTTTGAACAGATGAAACAGATTAGGGAAAATGCAATTAGGATAAACCTTTTCGGGCGAGCCGGACAGGGCACCCAATGCACACGCATTTCACCAAACAAGCCTTTGTGGTCTTAATGCCCATGGTGGTAAATGTTTTAGACTCTCAATCTGTGTTCCCGATCAAGTCGGGAACGAAGAGCTTAATAATTCTAGCATTTTGGATTTGTTAGAGACCATCAAATTAACCACACGCTGTCATACCTGCGAAGGCAGGTATCCATCGCATTCATCCCTAGTTTCTTAATTCACAACAGATTTAACGGATTACACAGATTTTATCAGGAAAAATAACCCTGAAAATCAAAACTGGATACCCGCCTTCGCGAGGATGACAGCGGAATTATTTCGCTGTTGTTTCAGTTAAAAGAGACATGTCTGGGCAAGCCGGACATGCCACCCGACTAATATATTTCACAAAAAACACCTTTGTGTTCTTGATGCACTTTGATGGTTAATACTTTAAACTCTCAATCTGGGTTCCCGGTCAAGCCGGGAACGAGGAGCTTAATAATTCTGGCATTTTGGATTTATCAAAGACCATCAAATCAACCACACGCTGTCATACCCGCGAAGGCGGGTATCCAGTTTTGATTTTCAGGCATTCTTCCTTATGTATTTAATTCACAACAGTATGAACAGATGAAACAGATTATGGGAAAACCCTCTCAAAGCGATGGATGCCAGCCTTCGCTGGCATGACAGCGGACTTTTGTTTGAATACGTTAGGATAAACATGTCCGGGCAAGCCGGACATGCCACCCAATCTAAACACAACGTCATTGCGATAAATGTGGGATTGTTCCTAGTCTGTTAAACCTGTTTTATCTGCTGTGAATAAAGGATATACCTCTAAACTCTCAATCTGGGTTCCCGGTCAACCCGGAACGACAGCGCAGGGGGCGTTTGGCGTGTTCGATACAGGTGAAGGTATTTCTATAACTTTTATGAGGTTGCTTCGCGCCTAGCAATGACGGTATTTCTTTTCCCCGGAATGCAGTCGCTTCCGGGCTACATATCCACTATTCCAAAGCACCGAAATTAGTTTCAGCGCTTGTGTAGCTCCTGAAACATGTCGCCAGAACACACTCCCTTACAACAACACAATCGTTATGCCCAGATTCCGCCTGTTGAGATCAGGATCAAGCTCCAAGCCCGGACACTCCGATAAAATTCGCAAGGATGTGCGGTCGGTTTCAGACCAGCGCTCACCCGGGACGAAATCTGTGA
This sequence comes from uncultured bacterium, assembly GCA_964484805.1. Taxonomy (GTDB): domain Bacteria; phylum Electryoneota; class AABM5-125-24; order Hatepunaeales; family Hatepunaeaceae; genus CAZAGU01. Next base: position 34,379 of record CAZAGU010000010.1, on the reverse strand, counting down.
TGAATTTCTGACTCTTCCAAGCGTATAATTGTTTGGTCAGCTCTATTTTCAATCGCCCACCAACTCCATGCGAACCGTAGCCGTGGATTAGGATGAGTGCTGTGACAAAATCCCGTTTGGCGCGGGAAATTTCATCGAGGAGAAGTTTACGGGCTTCAGCGACCGTTGGCTTGTTTTTTTCAATATTAAAAATTCGCCAGTCTTCATTGAATGGAGTCATTATTAAGTGTTTATACCTGAATTTTTTAGGAGTGCTGATTGAGCTTAAATGTCACTCTTTGTAAGATGAACCGACTTTTCTCTGCTCTTTTTCAAGCTCTTCTTGTCGTTGCTGGCTAAGCTCAGCCGCTTCATTTGCCAAGTCATAAGCTTCTTGGGCTTTACTGCGAGCGGCGTTTATTTCACGACCGCGTTCAAGTATGACAGCTTCGTCGAAAGCAACTTGCGCTTGGCGGTACTGACGTTCTGCCCATTGCTCGGCTTTCCATTCGTCTGCCAGTTTCATTGCTTTATCAGCACGTTTCAGGTCGCCTCTGGCGCCAAAATCACAGCTAATTATCGCGACGCTCATCACCGCTGAAATAAAAATTACAACGATGGATTGAAAAATGTTTTTAGTTTTCATCATCAGTGAGAATATTCCGATTTTATCTCTCGAAGCAAATCTTCGTTTGTTTTATCAGCGATGCACTTCCGGCAGGGCTTGTTTCCATCCAGGATGGCATCAATTAGCTGGACGTTCGATGTATCGCCCTCAATTGCATCACAGAGCGCAATGTGATAGAGCTTATCATCATGCGTGACAATGACTTCCATGTCTCTGTTCGCGAGTTCTTCAACTTCGCCGGCATTCCAGAGAGGTGTCATTACTTTATTAGATGTTCGATTGACGATGAAAATGACGATCATCACCAGAATCAATACAAACATCCAGGGCAGGAATTTTCGTTGCCACATCGCATTCCCCAGTAAAATCTGACTGAACTCTACCCTAAATCAGTCTTTGTATGCGCCCAGTGATTCTTTTTCCTTCTCAAGCTGCTCGTTGTAGAATTCCGCCCAATAGACAGCTTCCTCAGCCCAGTCTTTGGCTTCCGAAGCTTTGTCTCGCGCTTCGTTAATGTACCGATGGCGGGCGAGCTCCATGCCTTCCTCAAGCGCGGTTTGACCTTTGTAGTAGGCGTTTTGTGCTCGGTCGAGTCCACAAAATTCTGCGTTCAGGTCTTCGGCGCGTTTCAGAACTTTTTCCGCTCGTTTCAGATCCCAGCGAGCAGACCAGTCGCAACCACTCAAAGTGCTTCCGAGAACGACCGCAAAGATCATTATCAGAACGTGTGTTTTCTTAAGATTATCTGTCATCTCAATCCTCATTGATGCCGTCCCAGCGTAAATGCCCTGACTAAGTAATTTAGTTTTCCGAACGTTCAAAAGCAATTCTCGGATCAACAACCGAGTATAAAATATCCGCAATCAGAATCCCCAGCAAGGTCAGGAAGGTGACAATCGTCAGCTCTGCCATGATAACAGGATAGTCGCGCGTTAAAATCGCTTCCCACATCAGCTTGCCCATGCCCGGAATGGTGAAGATGGATTCCACGATGATCGAGCCGCCGATGGTGGCGGGAAGAATCTGCGCCAGCAGCGTTACGATGGGAATCAGCGAGTTTCGCAAGGCGTGTTTAAAGATAACAACGCGCTCGGATAAGCCTTTAGCTCGCGCGGTGGTGATGAAATCCTGACGGATCACTTCCAGCATGGATGTTCGCATATATCTCGACAATGCCGCCAGCGAGGCGTAAGTGAGGCAGAACACCGGCAGGGTAAGATGCCAGGCGGTATCCCAGAACCGTTGCCAGAACGGCAGTTTTTCCGCGCCGATGGAATGCAAGCCGAAGACGGGGAACAGATCGAGGAAATCACCGCCTCCCAGGAACACAATCAGCATCGTCGCCACCCAAAATGACGGCAACGAATACAGGATGAACAAGACCAGAGTCACCACGCTGTCCAATCGAGAATACTGATGACTGGCAGAATAAATCCCGATGGGGATGGCGATTAGATACGCCAGGAACAGCGAAGTCAGCGCCAGCTTCATCGAAACGGGAATGCGCTCGGCGAGCACGTCCCAGACCGGACGCTTGAACTTGATGGATTCGCCAAGATCGAGCGTTGCGAGTCGTTTGATCCAGATCCAATACTGCACATGAAGCGGTTTGTCGAGCCCGTATAGTTCACGGGTTTTCTGGAGCGCTTCTTCGGTGACACCCGACATCATGCCTTCGGCGGCTTGAGCCTTCATCGCGGCGGGATCGCCCGGCGCGAGGTGGATGATGAGGAATGACACGATTGTTATCCCGATCATGGTCGGGATCATCAACAGTATGCGTTTTATGAGGTAAGTGGTCATGGTGCCTACTTAAAATTCGTATTTTACTGCGTCTTCTGGGTAACCGAACATTTTGAGGAGCAAAGAAACGTGATATTTAACTCCCTCAGTGCTCAAATGAGTCTTTACATAAATCCCAGTGTTTAAAATCTCACAAGGATGTCGAAGAGATGAAGCATCACGACTAAATGAAGCGTGATTTAAGACTTGTGAAATACTCCCCGAGTGTTTTTTGCCAATCATATTACAAAATGTGGTCAACACATCCTTCCAATACCTCACTGGGTAATTTTGCCCATCAAAGGAAAAGGCAGTTGGACGTGGTGTCATTGGAGCAACTGTCCGCTTCTCATGGCTATTTGAACTCCGGTCACCACTTGGAACTTTCTTGGTCAAAGGTTGTATTTTAGTCGCATTATTATTGTTCAGCGCCACCCTAACAAATTCCGCCACACGCTGGCTTGACGGTTTCAACCCGCAAATTTCTTCCGTCGTTTCAGCGATCAGATCAACCAGCAATTCATTCGGCTCATTTATAATGAGCTTCCAAGCTTCAGGCATTTTCTCGGCAATTGTCCGGTTGCGTTCGTGGCTTTTGTGAAGTTTTTCCGCTTCCTCAAGCGCCTTGCCGGAATCAATATTTTCCTTCATCAAAAATGTAATGAAGCGATTGATAATATCTTTTGGCTCCTGCTCCAGTATATCAATAGCGTAGAACTTTCGCTGATTCCAGTCGCCACCAGCCTTAGGAAGATAAAACCACCATGTGAAACCATTGGTTAAAATGGCAATGTCCACATTTTCCCGAAAAGCGTAGTCAAGCAGTTGTTCCTGATGACCATCAAGCTTTTCGCTCGGACGTTTTGCTTCAATGAACAGCTTCTTGCCATGCGAATAATGCAAACAATAGTCAACTCGGCGCGTCTCAATGCCATATTCAGGCTGAACCTCGGAAATGCTGTAGGTATTCCAGCCCAATGTGGCGAGAATCCTGAGAATAATTACCTGCCTGACAGTTGTTTCATCAATTGCCTGAAGCTCTTCATTATTTTTGAATTCAATTACTGCCGCTTCGAGCGCCTGCTTAATGCTGGATAGAGACATTCTCTTCCCCAAAATATTCAACTGGTTTGATAGATAGAATTATCTGTCTGAAATTTACCTTCACTCCCCCTTCACCAGCGAAACACAGAACGGGTGTAGCTCCGCCGTCATCAGCCCCGCCTTAACCGCTGGGTCGTCGTTCATTATCCGCTCGGCTTCAGATTGCGATTCCGCCGAGAATATCACCACGCCAAACGCCTGAAATTCTTTCAATTTTCTTTGAAAGAAAGTGGCTCGTAACTGATATTGAGAGTAGAAACGATTGCTTAAGAGTGATCTCTCGAAGTTGTCATTTCTTGACATTTATTTCTCCCAATGATAGATACATTTCCTGAGTTCTTCCCTGCCATGAATCGCCATTTGTTGACTGCTGTTGCCTTTCCCTCTCTCAAGTTGCCAGATATTTTTAACTGTCATGCCTGAGGCTTCGGCAAAATCGGATAAAATATAATCCACAGGAATGACAATTCCACCATATCTTACATTATCATTAATCATAAAAATGCAACCACCGTCTGATAATGTTCTGGACATCTCTTGGATAATGATATTCATCTCAAAAAAATACCCATAGATAAGGTTTGGAATGTTGCTGTTATTTAACAGGTGTCTCTTACCCATATCGGTTAATTCATCGATGATACTGCTCAGACGATTTTGCTCATTAAATATCCATGAATATCGGTTAAAATCTTCATATCTGCCATAATCTTGATACAACTTGGCGAGATACTGCACCTTAGATGCGTTTTCGACGGTGCATGTCAAAGAGTTTTGTCGAAGTTCTTTGACATTTGCATCTGAGAAGTTGAGAAATGCCAGTTCCAAAGCATAAGTTCGAGTGTAATCATAGCGATTGCAGTATGGAGGCGATGTAATTGCTAAATCATAGCTGTTGTCTGAAATCAGTGGTAGAATATCAAGAGCAGAACCTTTATGAATATGAATCCGTCTGGGAGAGATAACACTCTCCTGATTTTGCAGTATGCTGTTTTTACTATCAAGTAAATCTTGTTGGTATCGCCTCAGCGTCTTGATGATTTCAGTTCTAAAATCTTTAATCTCTTTTTTCTGAAATTTTCCGTTTCCGTATGGGCGATTCGCTCGCCTATCCCACCTAAGGAATTGTCCGTCTTTACGTGTGTATGAACATTCTTCAAGAGATGCTAATCCTGCTAAAAGCAGTATGTCTTTGTATATTCCTGCCTCAAATATATCCAAGAAACTTTTAAACTTGATAATGCTCTTTTCATTGTTCTCTGGATAAGCGCCAAGAGTAATCCTGAGATAATTCAGTTGATTTTCAGTCTTCGTAGATTGATTATCTAAGTGTTTTTCAAGACCTTCAATGTAAAATCCCAGTTTATCGGGGTCAACCTCAACAGAGTGACTAATAGTCTTGATAATAAACTGGCATAATGGGAGTATTTCTATGCCCTCAGATTCCATGCCGTACATTGATGCGATGAATAGACTTGTTCCAGTACCCGCAAAGGGATCCATGAAACGATGGAAATTTTGCCCATGTTGCCTAATCAATTTGTCAACTAAAACTGCAGAGAAGGCTTCTTTAAACTTAAACCAAGAGAAGAAAGGACGTTTACGGCTGTCTTGATAACTTACTTCTTTTCGTGAGAAAAGAGTGGTTGTCTCAAGTACATCCTCATATTTCTCGTTCAATGATTCAATAATAGTTTGTTCTGCCACTTCTTCCTTCATGTTCACTCCCCCTTCACCAGCGAAACACAGAACGGATGCAACTCCGCCGTCATCAGCCCCGCCTTAACCGCCGGATCGTCGTTCATTATCCGTTCGGCTTCGTCTCGCGATTCCGCCGAGAATATCACCACGCCAAACGCCTCGTCTTCGCATGGACCCGCCAGAACCAGCCTGCCTTCTGCAAGCATCACTTTCAGCCGGTTGAAATGATCCGTCTGCGCCTGATCCAACGCCGGGGTCATAATGTCATCCAGCGGAATGTGAACAGGTTTCAGCAGATAGACGTAATGCCGCTCACTCACCAGCAACCTCGGCTTCCACCAGATCGCAGATCGCGTGCCATGCCGCAATGTGAATTTCCTGAATGCGCGCCGTCTCATCGGCTGGCGCGATAAAACATACATCACACAGCGCTGGCATTGCACCGCCGTCTTTGCCGGTAACGCCGATTGTGGCAATGTCATGCGCCTTAGCCCACTCCAGCGCGCCAAGAACATTGGGCGAATTGCCGGATGTGGAAATCCCCACCACCAGATCGCCAGATTTCGCCAGCGCTTCAACTTGCCGGCGAAAGACGCTGTCGTAGCCATAGTCATTACCCAGCGCGGTGAGAATCGACGTGTCTGTCGTCAGTGCTATGGCAGGCAGGGCAGTGCGCTCGCGCGTGAATCTGCCGACCAGTTCAGCCGCGACATGCTGAGCGTCCGCCGCCGATCCGCCATTGCCAAACAGCAGAATTTTACCGCCCTGGCGAAATGTTTCGGCGAATTTCTCGGCGATCAAAAGAACAACATCGGCGCATTCTTCGTGAAACCGCCGTTGGGCTGTCTGTTGACGCTGGAATATTTGTTCGAGCTGTTTTCGGTTCATTTGTAGAGGATTGCTGAATTTACGACGGATTACGACTTTTACTAATCTTCAAATATAAGCGAATGAACGTCAATTTACAACCTGTCCAATAAGGTTAAAGCATGTCATAATAAATCACAAAAATAAAAGAGGGTGCAATTGCTTGCACCCTCAGCAGAATTAACCACGCCGTTAATCCTGATTGTTATCTATTGGCAACCGCGTCCGGGTCTTCCCATGCCCCTGCGACCTCCGCCCATCATGCCTTTGCCCATTTTACCATGTCCCATCTTTCCGTGTCCCATCATGCCTTGTCCAGGTCCCTGGCTAAGGATGTTGTTGTCAAAGATGATCTTCTGGTCGTCGGTAAGCAAATCGCGAACGCTGCGCATGAAGCGAACCCGTTCTTTGGCGATTTTCTTGTGCATATCGGCTTGTTTGTTGATCAAGGCATCGGCGCCTTTGGAGTCGAATTTGTCGCCAATCATGAAGAGCTTCATCTTGCCCATCTCGCCAGCCATTTCAGAATGGGTCTCGATCATTTTCTTTTTGTGACCGTTCTGAAGTTCCATGACTGCCTTTTTCTGATCGTCGGTCAGTTCCAATCCGGCGAGACAATGCATTCTGGGTCCAAAATCCATTTCGCCATCATCGTCATCAGCTTGCATCCAACGTGCGCCGGTGCGGGGCCCCATTCCATTGCCCATTGGCATTTGTGCAGCGGCAAAGCCTGCGAGCAGGAATAATGCCATCAAGCTGCCGATCAATGTCTTTTTCATTTCTACCTCTTTAGTTTGTTGTACCTTACTGGTTCAATTTATAGTAATCTTCAAGGGGTTCTTTGTTTTGTAAATCTTTAAGGCTGTCCTCAGGCGGTGGTGGCGGTGGCATGAAACCTCCTCCATCTGAATCCATGTGCCGGAGAAATCGGGGCATTAACTGTCGCCGCTCATGCGGAGGCAAAGTATCGTGCATCTTAATCATGTGGCTCAGCATCTCACCTTTGAGTCCAATGATGCAACCTGTCAAGGAATCGGAAAGCATTGACATTCGAGCAGTGTCAAGCTCATCCTTTGATAGTTCGCTAATCAGTTCCGACATAAATTCCTGCCGCTTTTGCATCAATGGACTGACGCATTTCCTGAACTCGTCCCGTTTGTCGCGCATCTTATGAAAACGTGAGCCACGCTTAGAAAATTTTCGCTCGATTGAAGGACGGTTGAACTCACCTCCATTGAAGTACGCCCCTTCCGGGTACTGATTCTTCAGAAACAGCGCCACTCCCAGCGCGACGTTTATCGTCCACGATGCGATCAACAACGCCACTATTATCCGATTGCTTTTCATCTTGTATTACCTGAATAGACTAATGACAAATTACTCTGTTGCTTCCTCGCTTGAGATGATCGAACTTGCCCAATCGGGGTTCGCGCTGTTTTCCAGCGCTACGAACACCTCTTCGTAGTCGCTTAACAGGCTGGATATGGTTTCTGGTGTCAAGGTGGCGGTTGAAAGCTGGAAGCCCAGCACCACACCGGCGATTGTCCCGGCAAGCCCAAGACCAATGTCAATCGGCCTGAAGAATGGATGCTTACCCGGCTGGCGAATTTTCTCTAATACGCTGTTTGCCACGTGCGCTCGTCCGGGTTGCGGTGAATTCAGGAACATCCGCTGGAATTGCAGGTCTTCGTTCAGAACCTTCAAACAGGCGGGGCAATTCGCGGCATGATTCTCCCAGACCGCGCGGACATCGTCGCCGTGAGGCAGTTCAATGAGCGCGGGGATTTGATCCCTCCACTCCGGGCATCCTGAAAAAAATTGTTTTGGTATGTTTGTCATCATTGTCACCATGTGCTTGTTTTGATCCTTCTTCGTTCGCTCATAATTATAACACACGGGAATAAAAAATCACTCGCGGAAAATTATAACAGATGGAATTTATCTTGCAATTTGTGGAGTCTGAAGAATTTTCTCCACAGATGAAACATGACAAGGCTTGTTCGGACAGGACAGCAGACGGATTACACCAGGGGGTGAGGAAAAATCGTCACATTGTCACATAATTGGAGGAAGCACAAAGTGGGTAAGGGTTTGAAGGTGTGACGAAACGGTGACGGAATGGTGATGTTCCTTTAATTCACAACATAAGAAACTGAGAAAGCAGATTAATAATTGTTCCCACGCTCCTGCGTGGGAATGCCTAACTCACAATTTGGGTTCCCGGGCAAGCCGGACAGGGCACTCGCCATCTGGGGTGTTGCCCCGGGATGCTGATGCTCACGGGCTACGGCTCCAATTTTTTAAGGAAGAATGACCCTGAAATATTAAAACTGGATACCCGCCTTCGCGGTAACGACAGCGATGGGAGCGTTTGGCGCGCTCCAAGATCGTTGGGGTACATTTCGAACTTTTATGAGATTGCTTCGTCGGGCTGAAGCCCTTCTCGCAAAGACGGGGAGGAAGAATGAACCTGATTGGACGTTTTAAAGCACTGGGTTCCTGCCTTCGCAGGTATGACAGCGGACTTTGTCCGCTGTTCCTTAATTCACAACAGATGAAACAGAGAAAACAGATTAATAATTGTTCCCACGCAGGAGCATGGGAACAAGGTGAACTAGTGGGAGCTACTCGTTCCCACGCTCCTGCGTGGGAATGCCTAACTCACAATTTGGGTTCCCGGGCAAGCCGGACATGCCACCCACATTATTGTTTACCTTACCAGCACTACTTTGCTCATCAGTGCCTTTTCCCCAGTCGCCAGCTTCACCACATACACCCCGCTAGCAATGCCGTCCGCCACCCAGACCGCTTCATGCGCTCCCGCGGACATCACGCCATCCGCCAATCTTGCCACTTCACGGCCAGAAAGATCATACGCCGTCAGCGACACAGCTCCCGCCGCGGGCAACGAGTAGCCGATGGTGGTCGTGCTGTTGAACGGGTTGGGGGCAGGAGGATACAGCACCAGCTCGGTTGGGATGGCGTTCCGGTCGAACACGCCGCCGGGGTCGTTGACCGTGATCTGCCACTGGATCGTGTCGGCTTCAACGCCATCGTGGACGATGGTGGTCAAGGAATGCTCGCCAAGATCAGGAAAATCAAGCGATAAGGCTTCGGCGTTCCAGTCGAGCGAATCGCCATCTAGCCACCAAGCCACGCTCAAGCTATCCGAGTCTGGGTCGAAGGGAAAGACCGAAAAGTCGCGGTTGTCGTTTTGATTGACCGAGATCGCGTCCTCATGCGGCATCCACCACCAGACAGCGGAGCGGACATCCACAGCCCAGCGAACAGACTCGCGTTCTTCACCCCAGATTGCCTCAGCTTCAACAGCCCATTCGCCAGCAAGGTCGAACAGCACGTCAATCGAGTCCGCTTCGCCCAGATATTCGCGGTCGTTATCGCGGTTGACGACGCTCCACTCGATGGTGGGCGCATCCGGCTCGATGCAAGCGACATCAAGCGTGAAGGGCAGTGTGCTCCCCCGACGGGCGGTGATGTGCAGGGTGTCGGGAGCGGTTTCGCGGATGAAAAAGTCTGAGACGGTGATGTGCCAGGTGATGGCGGTGGTGAACTCGGCATCTGAAGCTCGACATTGCACTTCAAACACGCCCAATGAGTCGAATATAATCGTCTGAATTGATTGCCGTCCTCGAAGCGTGTCGGCGAAATACCATTCGTACTCAAGCTCATCACCCTGCTGATTTCGGGCTTCCACAGAAAACTCTACGGCTTCATCTAACAATGCCGTTAGCACTGTATCTTCAGGAGTCCAGGCGATGAAAGAGGGACCGAGAATTTCCGGTTCGAGCTTGACGATGAATCCGTCCTGTCCAAATTCTCCATTTGCATTATTAATTGTTCCTGCCGCCAAAATGGAATTATCTTCTAGCTCTATTACGGAAGATAATTCTGAGTCAATACCACCTAATGAATCTTCTTCGTTGAAATCAATTTGATTTCGCCATCGAATCAATCCATTGTGATTAAGTCCATAGGCGAGATGTTGAAAATGATCATTTGCGTTGCCAGCTATACAAAATCCTTCATTATTTGTTTGGATGACGCAATTACATTCCTCTGATGCTCCATTTTCTGGGAAAACATGTGACCATAACACTTCACCATCATCATCAATCCTAAGTAGTGCGTTTGACTTTACATTTTCGCGAATTTCAATTCCTCCAAGTATGAAACCTTGATCGTCAACAGAGTCAATACTCCAACAAATATTTCCAAATTCAAGGTCATAAACATGCGACCATAATACTTCACCTTCAAAGTTTATCTTCACCGAAATGAACTGCCAATCCCTATCCTCACGTTTTGATCCACTCAGTACCACACCGCCAGCCGTTTCGCGCATTGAACTAAAAAAAGCCGCTTCATTCGGATAAGTCTCAGACCATACGGAGTTGCCTTCTCCATCAATCATAATAACAATACCCTGAGATCCAGTTGTATATCCAGACAGTAAAAACTCGCCGCTTTTCAGCTCGATGATCGCATAACATCTCCCATTGCCATAGCTCCTTCGCCAAATCTGCTCGCCATTATCATTTACTAATAAAGCGGAAAACAGCGACCATCCTGGCTCTTCGTCGGGAGTGACACCTCCAGCGATGAAATTACTCGCATCAGTTTCTACAATTGTAGCTAAGCTTCCGTTTGGATAGGTTTGAACCCAATCAATATCTCCATCATTATCTACCTTAAATATCAAAGAGTTGTCTCCAGTTCTGCCGCAGGCAATCATTCCTTCATTAGCACATAGAAATATATCACAGATATTTTCATTTTGATCATTGCCAAAATCGTAGGCGCGCATCCACTGTGTTTGAGGTTGAGCAAAAGGCATTTCACACATAAGTAAAATTGCCATGATTATCCACTTTGCCATTTTTCTCTCTCCAAAGAAATAATAACACGGCGATTTAATTCGCCGTGTTATTTCTTGTAACTAGTAAACCGAACAGGTTACCAACATTGAGTTTGAATTAGAATATTGACTGGATCAGGCCTGACCACGTCTTCAACCACACCAGATGTTGGATCCCAATTGCGTCCAGCTACATTCCATACTACCTTCACTTCCACAGCAGTAGATGGAATATTCTGGAAATCACCTGTGTAAATACTGAGTGTTGGATCAGCATTTAGGTTAATTTGCCTAAGGATTTCCTGATCCGCATCAAGTAGCATTGCTACAGCTTGAATATTATAAGCAGCAAGACCATTCCAGTCGAAAACTACAATTTTCACAGATTGATTGGTAGCATAGGCATCTTTATGCATCACATGCACACCCACACCAGCCGCGCCAGCAAACAGCGCGACCATCAACACGACCATGATGATTTTTTTCATCATTTCACTCCTTAATTCATTGATTATTTTAGGAATCAACGGTATATTAGGAGTCGGAAGTAGTGATTCCCTGAATTGCTACTTACCGCTCCTCGGGCGTGCCGTTCCTCCAAGAACGTTAAGGCACGTCCGGCTTTATTTTTGGGGCAAAAACGAGTAAACTAGTTGTCATACCTGCGAAGGCAGGTATCCATCGCATTCATCCCTAGTCTATAATTCACAACAGATTGAACGGATTTAACAGATTAAAGAAAAATGTAATTAGGATAAACATAGCATTCCCACGCAGGAGCGTGGGAACGAGTAATAACGCCCCCAATCACCGCGCGCGCCAGCTGTACCCGCCGCTGTCATACCTGCGAAGGCAGGTATCCATCGCATTCATCCCTAGTCTATAATTCACAACAGATTGAACGGATTTAACAGATTAGGGAAACTGCAATTATGAAGAACAACTGATTGGACGTTTTTAAAGCCCTGGATTCCAGCCTTCGCTGGAATGACAGCATCCTCGTTCCCATGCTCCCGCGTGGGAACGTAATAATCTGTTAAATCTGTTTCATCTGTTGTGCGTTCGGATCTTTAAGGACAGAGTTCCCCCGGATGGTGTCCGAGCAGGTTTTTAGGGTTGTCGAATGGGGGAAAATGTTCTTCATACGCTCATTCCCTCTTAAAATATCTATCTATCTTAAATTCAGTTCTTTGCAATGGTCTGTTTAGAGTTCGGGATAAAAAATAACGGATGCCATGTTGTGAATGCTACCACAACTTTTTGCAAAATAAAAAAAAATCAAGGGTTTGTCAAGGGTTTATTGCAAGCGCGCTCCCAAACCGTAATATAAAAACATACGGGCGGATTGTCAAGGGGTTTCAATATGAAGATATTTGACCATCGAGTGGCATTATCTGGCAAGCCGGACATACCACCCGCAATGATAATACTAGATCCCTTGTCTGCCAGCCAAGGCGGCAACAATCCCGGTTCATGTGGGGGCGCGTCAATATCACTTCGTCTGACTATCTCCTTTGCCGTCTGATCAACCTCAACAAGCGCGAAATACTCACAGTGTCCAAAATGCATGTCAAGCTTGCCATTCGCCAAGGGTATTGCGATTTTCATTAGTAAAATTTCCGGTTACTTTGTTTCAAGGTTGTTTTTTTTAATCAGCTTCTGTCATGCCTGAATACCGCTAAATTTGACCTCTGATATTATCCCAGATTTTCCGAATATCTTCTGCAGCCTCGGTGTCCATTTCCACCACTGCCAGCTCCTGCATTTGCGCATCGGTAACTGCGCGATCATAGCAAATCCGACCAGTAATGTTCGCGCCAGCTTCAGTAGCCTTCTGCTCAATCCGCTCGGTCATATCCTTGTTAATGTCCCACTTGTTCACACTGACCATCGCGGGAATGTTGAAATACTTCGCCAGTGATAGCACCCTCTCCATATCGTGTTCACCAGAAAGAGTCGGCTCAGTTACCACAAGCACCGCCGAAGCGCCTGTTACAGCGGAAATTACTGGGCAGCCAATTCCCGGCGGCCCATCGACAATCACTACGGAGCTCTGCTTTTCCTCAGCAATCCGTTGCGCTTCTTGCCGCACCAGTGAAACCAGCTTGCCTGAGTTTTCGGCGGCAACTCCCAGCTTCGCGTGTACCATTGTGCCGCAACGAGTCTCTGAAACCATCCATTCACCGCAAAGCTGTTCGGGAAAATCTATGACCTTGAAAGGACACATCGCAACACATAATCCACATCCCTCGCAGGAAACGGGATCGATATAGATTTCCAGATCGCTCGGAGAATTGCCTCTCAGCTTGATTGCATCAAAACGGCAATAATCCACGCACAAACCGCAATTGGAACATTCCTCCTGCCGGATCACAGCCTGATGCCCGCTGTAAAAATCGTGACGCTCTGTAACTTTGGGTGAAAGAATCAAATGCAGATCTGCCGCGTCCACATCGCAATCGGCAATGACCGGATGATCTGCTAAAACCGCAAACGATGCAGTTACACTGGTCTTGCCGGTGCCTCCTTTACCACTGATAACTACGAGTTCTTTTATCATCTGAACTTTACTGTATTTAAAGAAAATTTATCCATTGTTCTGTTACTGATCCGCTTGAACCAACCTGCTAACCTTCTCCAGAAGGCTCAAAAACAGCTCATTGTATTCCGGCAAGGCTTCAACCATGAGCTCACCTCTGGAATATGCCTCAGCTATCCTTCGATCATCAGGGATCTCCAGAAGAATTGCAATGTCCTCTTTCTGGCAATATTGATGCACCCGGTCATCGCCAACACCAACCCGGTTGATGACCACACCAAAGGGTAACTTCAGCTCGCGCACCATATCCACCGCCAGCTTCAGGTCATTCAAACCAAAAGGAGTTGGCTCAGTTACCAGCAACACATAGTCAGTGCCCTCGATGGTAGCAATCACCGGACATGATGCCCCCGGTGGAGCGTCAATGATCGTCAGTTCGCCAGCCTTACGACGGGATTTCACAGCCTTAATGAGTGGCGGCACTGTGGAAACACCAACATCAACCAGACCTTGAATTAGCTTGATATTGCCATCGGTTGAAGTCCGAATGACTCCAGTACGCTTGTTGACTTCAGTCAGAGCATGGTGTGGGCAAATCTCCACGCAACCGCCACAGCTATGGCAAAGCTCCGGGAAAACAAGCACTCCGGTCTTGAGCGTAACTATTGCGTTGAATTGACAGAATTTACTGCAATCACCGCAGGCATCGCAGAGTGATGGATTTACCTCAGGAATAGGAACGCCGAAGATTTCCTCTTCTGGCTCAGAAATGTGTAAAAACAGGTGGTCGTTCGGCGCTTCAACATCGCAGTCCAGAAGCTGAACATCGGTGCCGCTCGCGCGTGCTAAATTCACCGCCACCGTTGTTTTGCCGGTGCCTCCCTTACCTGAAGCGACAGTAATTATCATGAATAATTTCTTCTTTTGTCATCGTGGTTGTTTTTGTTTTTCAAGCCAAGTTACTTGAGCTTCTCGATTTCCACTTCCACTTCCCCAGCGCCTTCGGTGTTAAATTCTTTCTCATCAGGCACAAGCTCTTGAAGTAATCGCAGGAACTCACCGGCGTGAACACGTTCCTCGTCGGTCGGCTTTCTGTCTAATTTCACTGCGAGAATAGTGACGTTCCGCTCGATCCAGTGATCCTTGTGTTGGAATGCAACAAAATGTGCGTGCCAATCGGAACCCCGGCGCGGGCTGCAATCACGGAGCACTTAGCCTTCAAAAGAAAGAAGATATTCTGAGGCTCATCGCTGAGTGACTCAAAATTACCCTGCCCTTTAGCAAGAATCAGGTCAGCCTCCGAGAATCGCCGTTTGAACTCCTGACTGCAATCGTCAAGCAACGTGCCCGGCGCATCAGAGCCATTGTCAATGATCTCGACGATTTCTTGAAGTCCAGCAGCATGTGCATCGACCCTGGTGGCATCGTTGATGACTGGACCACCTCGAACAACTACTGTAACCCTCGCGGGCGAAAGCTGTTCGATGAGTAGGCGGTCAAAGGTGATCTCCCCAGCATTGTCGGTTAGGTACAGGATGCTTTGAGCCTCGGCCACCGCGTTTCTAAAACCGATTTCCTCACCAACTAAAGGTCGGTTCAGGGCTTGATTGATGGATTCTCGAACATCATCTTCCGTCACGATATCGTGCACGCCCAAGTCGATCACATTTCCTGCAATAGCCAGCCGCAACGCCATACTCAGCGAGTCCGTAGCAGACTCAATCTTGGTTCTCATCTCAGGGAGTAGCGCCAAAGCAATTCGATTCTGGTGATCTTTTGCGGCACGGTATGGGTCTTCTATGCCGACGATCTTACGGAGCAGACGGTGGATGTGTTGCCCCATAACTGGTGCTGGTTGATCCATGTTCATGTCGCTTGCCCAGCTCAGCACTTCTTGGAGAATTCGCTTTTGGACGGCAATATCCGTTGATACCATTCTGGCAGCGTTCAGGGCTTGGCGAACAAAACAGGGAATGCAATCGAGGGACGTTTTCATCCGCCATATCCCTGCTGCTCACGGCGCTGGGCGACATCAGCGAACTCCGGGAATAAGTGTTGTACTCGTTCCATACAGCCATTTGCGTAAACTGGCTGTATGGGCGTTCTAGTCGCTCGTTCATGTTCGCATTGAATACCAATGAGCTTTATAGATGGTGAATGTCTCAATTTCTACCAATGCCCTTGAACATCAGCGGAATCAGCAGATGCCAGAGAGCCAGCGTCAAAGGCATCTAATGCCTCAGAAATGGTGCTCGCCGTGGATGAATAGATTTTTATTCCGGCAGCAGACAAAACACGAAATGCATTGGGGCCACAATGTCCAGTCACCAAGCCATTCACATCCTGCCGGGCAACGGCTTCGGCCGCCTGAATGCCAGCTCCCTGAGCGGCGTTCAGATTTTGGCTGTTGTCTATCACCACAAAGGTTTTAGTATCGGTATCATAAATCAGGTACTTAGGCGCACGGCCAAAGCGACTGTCGATGGGAGCGTTCAGATTGTCCCCGGATGTAGTAAAAGCTAATTTCAAATCTGTTTCCTTTTTTAGTTGTAATCTTCCATCACTTCCAGAGTCTCACTCATCAGAGCACCTGCAAGTTCTGCCATTCCGGCATCTTTCCAGAAAGGCAGTTGTTTGTGAATTTTCATATACTTCAGTGGGATGGGATGAGTGCCCACCACAACTGGCAACCCGAATTGGGTTTCAATGTACATCTTAAGCTGTCCAAGATAAGGACATGGGGGGTAGCCAACGACCAAGCCCGTCGCAAGATGAACGACTTCTGCGCCGTTTTTCTTAAATTCCTCTGGCACATACTCCACGTTGCCGCCGGGGCATCCGCCGCAGGTTGAATATCCGACTATTTCGACCTGTTCCTCAGCCGGGTAAACAGCAAATCCGCCCTGGCGTTCACGCAAAGCCCGAAAGCATTTCCCACCACCACAGCTTTTATAACGATCGCAAATGATGATTGCTACCTTTTTCAACTGTGCCTCCTCCGGCGAATTGGACGATTTCCGAACCTGCGGCATTGACCTTGTCGTTTTCTACCAGATCCAAATCGACCTTTAGATTCCACTGAAACCCGCGTTTCCTGCCGGTTTCCAGTCACCTGCTGAGATGGCATCCCCCCGTCCCTGCGGTCAATCTGATTGCGCCTTGTGGTCAAGCGATTTTCTACCCAGCTTAACAGTGAGTGGACTATTACCTGACCAATCTGAGCCAGGGCAGTAGGCTGAGATCGTTTTGATACTTCCCGGTTTTCTATCTCCACGAAATCAGCCTCTACCTCAACATCTTTCTGGTAAATCAGTTGGTCATCTGGCTTTTTTGCCGGAAGGTTAAAATCACTCACGTGAAGTACCCTCGAGTACAGCCAGACGTTCTTTCGTCGCGGTTAAATCGTTCAAGAGAGCCTCAGACTGAGATTTCAGGATTCGGATCTCTTCATCACGCGGATCTGTGATTGCCGCGGGTTGTGGGGGCAATTCGGGTTGCATAAATCTGCCGCCCCGCGCCCATCCAACCTGACCGGTGGCAAAATAGCGGTTGCGAAATCCTCGACCTCTGCCTCCGCCAAAGCCTTGTCCCATACCCAAACCCTGTCCAAATCCGCCGCCGGGCGTTTGATTTTCAAATCCCGGCATTCTGAAGCCTGCGCAAAATCCCATTGCGCGTCCTGTTTTAGGTCCCATTCCATTGGGTCCCGTTTGATCTCCTCTTGGCATTGTATTTCTCCTTGTTAAATTAAATAGTAGTTTTTGGCAACTCATTATACAGAAAGCCTGATGTGTTTAGGCCTGTTTCTGCTGTGGCTAAAATCCCATTATTCCCTTATCATTAAGGATTTGCACTTCGGACATTGCTTTTGTACGCAGGGAACGCTTTGCTCATGGGGTTCGCGATGACCACATTTCGGGCAAAGGCAATTGCCACCCAAGCCAAGCCCTGAAGCTCCACCACCCGGGCGTCCTCGCCCTGCTCCTTGTCCCATACCACCACCTTGTCCCATACCACCACCTTGTCCCATACCACCAC
>CAZAGU010000010.1:0-16765 GCA_964484805.1 uncultured bacterium | reverse complement strand
CCTTGTCCCATACCACCACCTTGTCCCATACCACCACCTTGTCCCATACCACCACCTTGACCACTTCCGCCACCTTGTCCCATTCCACCACCTTGTCCACTTCCGCCACCTTGTCCCATTCCACCACCTTGTCCACGTCCGCCGCCTTGTCCCATTCCACCGCCTTGTCCCATTCCACCGCCTTGTCCCATTCCGCCGCCTTGTCCCATTCCACCGCCTTGATTTCTGCTGTTCATAGGTACTCCTTTCCCATTTTGACCTCGCATCTCATCCCAATGTCTCCAGCCACGGCCTCTGCATCCGGGCATAGCGTAAACGTCAGCATCGAGACTGCCATCAAGCCAAGCTTGAATAACTTCAGCCAGATTGCCAGCGACAAAAGGAATCACACGGATTCCATAATCAATCACCATAGTCTGAGTTGGACGTGAGATAGCGCCACATACGAGCGTCTCCACGCCTGACTTCACAAGTAGCAACGCCTTCTGCGACACCAATCCATCAGGCAGGATTTGCTGTGTTTCATTTATTATGCGCCCCGCTTCCACTTCCACGATATAAGCACACCGAGCCACATCGAACAGAGGGGCGATGCGATTTTCCCAGACAGTAAATGCCGCTTTCATCGTCAGCCTTTTTGTTTCAGTTGCATTTATGATAGGTGCACACTGCGTGCCAAAGGGAGTTGTGGTTTTGAAACTGTTGTATGTCCTTGTATATAAAGGACTACGAAGGTGTGTTAAGGGGATGTGAAACGAAGTGGAGTCTTAATGCCGCTACTCTATCAAGTCGCAGAGTAGCATTTATGCGACGGAGTGGTCACTAATTCGAGCGTCCATCTTTTTCGGGCAAGACAATATTTAACTGTTTGATTTTCCTGAACAAGGTGCTCTTGTGCATCCCAAGTTCCTTGGCTGCGGATAGTCGATTGTAGCCATTTCGTTCCAGCGCCTGTTGAATAGTCTGTGCTTCGAGCATGTTTCGCGCGGTTTTGATATTCGCATGGCTGGTGTTTGAAACACCGCGGGATGTCAATTCTGCCGGCAGGTGGCTGATTCCGATATACCCTTCGTTGCACAGGATAAACGACCGCTCGATGATGTTCTCCAGCTCGCGGATATTGCCGTGCCAGTCATAAGCCATCAGCAGAGACAGCGTTTCCGCGGATACGCCCTGCACATTTTTTTTCTGTAATTGGTTGAAGCGGGAGACGAAATGATCCACCAGCAGGGGGATGTCCTCCTTGCGTTGCCGGAGCGGTGGCAGTTCGACTCGCATGACGTTCACGCGGTAGTAGAGGTCTTCGCGGAATTCGCCATCGCGAGTCAAGGCGGTCAAATCTTTGTTTGTGGCGACGATAATCCTGACATCTGTGGTCTCTGAATGTGTCGCGCCTAGCGGCTCGTAAGTGCGCTCCTGTAGCACGCGAAGCAACCGAACCTGCAGCATGGGGCTAATATCGCCGATCTCATCCAGAAAGAGCGTTCCGCCCTTTGCCAGAGCAAAACGTCCAGGCTTATCCTTTTTAGCGTCGGTGAACGCGCCAGCTTTATATCCAAACAGCTCGGACTCAAGCAGAGTATCAGGAATCGCCGCGCAGTTGACCGCTATGAAGGGCTTGTTTTGGCGAGGGCTGAGGGTGTGAATCGTGCGCGCCATGAGCTCCTTGCCCGTGCCGGTGTCGCCTAGAATCAGCACAGTGCTGGCGCTGGCGGCGATTGCCGGAAGCACCTCGAAAATCTGTTGCATGAGAGGACTGCGGCTGACGAGGTCTCCGATGTGGAAGCGGCCTTCCAGTTCACAGCGTAGCGCTTCGACCTCGCTGAGATCGCGGAAAGTCTCAGCCCCACCGATCACTTCTCCTTTGTCATCGCGCAACACCGCGGTCGAGACACTGATGGGAATGCGAACGCCTTCAGCGTCAACGATGTAGCCGGTCTTCCCGATGATGTGCTTGTCGGTTTTCATGGTCTGCCTGAGCGGGCAATCATCGCCGCACATGCTGGAGCGAAAGACCTCAGAGCAGTACCGGCCAAAAGCTTCCTCGCGCGGCACGCCAGTAATCTCTTCTGCGGCGCGGTTGAAGGATGTTATCTGCCAGTTTGAATCCACTGTGAACACACCGTCCGAGATGCTCTCAAGAATGGCATCTGTGGCGGTGAGGCAGGTTGGGTTAAGCTGTTTTTTCTTGCTACTCATGCGGTGATCTTGAAGTCGGGGCTTTCCTGAATGAATGAGTTGTCATCTTGAACTCGCTGGCAACACGAGCTATCGCAATAGCTAAAATGAGTTCATATTCGGAAAATTGCAAGACTCAAATGGTCATTGGTGTGAGCCAAATCTATATAACGCAAGCGAGCGTTTTTCAGGTGGTGGTCTGACTTGCTAAAAGTCTGTGGATTTCAACTTCTCTTCACTGCTGTCCAACACGTTTTTATTACTTCAGGCTGGCTCATAGAAATAATTCTTCAACAGGGATTTCCCAGAATTCAATAATGAGGTTGACTTTTGCGTTGACCATTAGGTTGTCCAAATCTGCATATTTAACGCGTTCGGCGATGTGCATACAAACGTTTTCACTCTCAGATTCTGCTTCCAAATTCTGAAAAATGTTTCAATATGTCAGCGATCCTTGGCAATGAATTGATCCTAGCGGCTGAAGCCTTGGCAAAAGTTTTGTGCGCTACTTAACCATTATCGCCGCTCCTTTCCTGGAGTTCTATCTACTGGGTGGTAGTTTCAAGATATGTATTTTGGACAGGTGTGAAAATTTAATATAAGATTTTGGCCCCGGTGAATTCACTAGAATCCAATAATTGCTGGTCGATTACATTCTGGCCAAAGATAAAGATAACTAAAGAGTTGCAATCTTTGGGAATTCAAAGCCAAATTATATGTAAAGATAGGTGGACATTATGACAAGAATACTTGACATTGCTAAAAGAAATTCGTATTATCAAATTATATGAAGACGGGAAAGTTGTTTAGAGAGAATCATGAAGACCAATCTCCGTAAATTTAGATTCAACTGTGGCGAACTCAGCCAGCAGCAGCTGGCCGACATGGTCATGGTGTCGAGGCAGACCATAGTCTCCATCGAAGGTGGCAACTATGCACCTTCTGTAAAGCTGGCATTATTGCTGGCCAAAAAACTCAAAACGACAGTTGAAGAATTGTTTGTTCTGGAGGACAAAGACAATGTTTAAGAAAGATCCAATTTTCTGGTGGGCGAGCGGTATTTTCATCCTGGCATTATTGCTCTTCGTGATAACCCAAAATCAGTTATGGTTGGCTCTGATGATTGGGTCCTATCTCTTACGACCCACGTTAGCCTCGCTTGGTGTTGCCAGGCGTTATGTTGACGAACGGCAATTAAGCATTCACTATCGTTCCAGCAATATCGGCTTTGTTGTAATGATAATTACATGCATTATCCTTGCTGCAAAACTCAGCTCTGAAGGTAATTCTGACTGGGAATATTTTAACGTGGTCATCACAATCGGGTTGGTGTATAAAGCACTGTTCAATGTCGTTCTATCACGCAATTTACGTGAAGCCGCGACCAAAATTATAATTGTGGCAGGTCTGCTCATTGCACTATTCATTGCTATGGAATCGGTGTATAGAGGATTCACATGGAAGATCTTTGCGAATCCCGGATTGGTCATCGTGGGTTTAGGACTATTATCTAAAAAATTCCCTCGAGCAATAGGGGTAGTGGTATTTCTGCTAACGGTTGCACTGGAGATTTTCATCCTCAGGAAAGGATTCAACTGGGGACAGATCGGAACTGCCATCGTAATTGGAGTACCGTTAATAATCGCAGGTGCATGTCTCTATTCCCGTGATAAACAAGAGACTGAGATTGATCTGGAGCCGAGCGTATAAGAAAGATTGTTCGCTGGACAGTCCATGCATTCGGAATGGTGATGCGTTTTTCCCCGTTATCCAATTAATGCAGCGCCTGTACGCTTACACTATGCAGACAGCTCGAAACTGGGTTGTGAATTTGGATTACTGTAACAAGGCAGGAGGATGTATGAGATTTCGACTTATACTCAATGTGCTGTTGTCCGTTTCCCTTTTACTTATGTTCACCCATTCGATTTGGTGCCAGGAGTCAGAGCAAACAGCGCCCCCAAAAAAATCTCGTGGCGGAAGAGGTATGTTTCAACTGAGTGATCAGGACGTATTGTTACCCATCACTTCTATCGAATGGGGAATACCTGATCGCTGGTCTTTCACATCGCGATATATCCACATGTTCCAGAAGAACCGGGATGATAAAACATGGCTTCACAATCTCAGCGTCTCGCTAAGTCCCGGAACTGCAGGTGGACGCTTCGGGCTTGGCTATCAAGGCATAATTAAACCCATTCTTTCAAGGGGTGATTTTGGTATTTTCAGTGAAGCCCGTGCCGTATTACTTCGAACTTGGGGAAATCCCCTTGTCGCCAACCCAAATCATACTTTTGTGGGCGGAGAAATTCGAGTTGCTATCGTGTTTATTATTAACTTTGGGTTTGGTTATTACTACCAGATCTCCGGCGCAGAAAATGACCAAGACCAGTTCTATGGATTTCACCTCGGGGTTGGAATTTAGCTACAATTTCATCATCTGAATCGGAAGCGTTCACCACTAATCTCGAAGATATGACGCAGGTGAGAAAAGCACAAAAAAGCCTCACTTGAATCGAATCAACGTGCGAAAGGCGAACATCCATTTGACAAATCTATCTCAGCAGTAAAAAGCATCCCGAACCTCACGAATTCAAACTAAATTTCTTTCTATGCGGATAGGGTAACAGGGATAAGTGTTAGACAACCTTTTTTATAAGATAAACTCATTTATTCACAAGTCCAAGAGCAGATATGAAGTTTATTCTCTCCTCTGATCTGCCAACCTTGAATACCACCCAAAAACACCCTCGCGAAGTCAAAGCTTCACGAGGGTGTTTTAATGTCAACTAAGGCGCAATGCCTTATGAGGCGTTGTTCAAGCGTGCCGTCAGTGGCAACGGGGGAACTTGAATCTGCTCGCCGGGAGCGAGGTCTGGTGAAGGAATTTCGCTCCATTCAAGCGCACGCGTCGGGCAGAACTTAGCACATGCCGGGTCTCCCCCGCAAACATCGCACTTGACAATCTCGTCATTATTCCCATCGTAGTGAATGTTGCCGAATGGACAAGCCACCGTACACATCATGCACTTCACACATTTATCGTTATTAACTTCAATGGCACCGGTTTTCTCATTGCGGATCAACGCATCGGTCGGGCAGACTTTCTGGCAAGCCGCGTCATCGCATTGCAGACAAAGCACTGGCGACGAGATCACAGGTGAAAACGTGAAAGCTCGCACCCTTGTGAGAGCGGGATTCATCGGCGACTTACTGTGAACAAAGCTACATGCGATTTCGCAAGAACGGCACCCGATACAACGGTATGGAGTAACCCAAAGTTTTTTACTCATCTTTAACCCAATTTGGAGCGATTGTGCGACAATGGCACAACCCACTCTCCATCGTTTTACAGAACTTTCACAAATATGCGAGCCGTCTCGAGCTGGCGAGCCCGATCTGACTTGTTAAAGTAATCGCGCGGCAGACCGGATTTCTTCGCGAAATGGTCAAGCTGCTCAGGCGTGCCGAGGACATCGCCGGTGTCAGGACAGGTAACGAGATCAAATTCATGATCCCATATTGTCCGTTTGCCGTTTTCTTCCGTGAACGGAATTGCGCCAGTCGGGCAGGCGTGCGCGCAAGAAAGACATCCTATGCAGGAGCGGTCGTCGTCAAATTCAAGCGGCGTGCCGATCACCTTTTGGATTCCGCGCGAGGTGCGAGCGATGGCATTGCAGCCAACTGCCTCACAAACCCGGACGCAAACATCACAGAGGATGCAGTTATCGCCGTCGATACGCTCGGCGAATGATGTGCTCTCTATGCCATACTCTTTCGCCCAGCCTTGAATAACGTCGCTGTTGGGGCAACGTGCAAGCTGCATATCGAGCAGGGTTGCACGAGTTTCGACTACTTTTTCGCTGGCGGTAAACACATGCAGTCCCTCTTCCACCGGATAGAGGCAACTGGTTACGAGACGCGTCCAGCCATTCCATTCGGGACGAGTAATTTCCACTACGCAGAGCCGACATGCGCCAACCGGTTCGACACCATCATGCTGACAAAGCGAGGGTATTCGTTTCCCTTCACGTCGAGCTAAGTCAAGGAGAAATTCTCCCGGTTTTGCCTCGACGGTTTTCCCATCTAACACGAGTTTCATACACTTATCCTTGCAATATGCCAGTCGAACAAGGTTTGTTGCTCAACGGACATTTATATCGCTGGTAACAGACAAATATGTCTGTGGTACTGCCTTCATTGAACTCAAACTGCCCATTTTGTTGAACAGTATCGTTGGAATTATCACCGATTCGGCAGATTAAAAAATCTCCACCGCCATAATTCTATCGGGGCAAACGGAGTAGCAAATGCCACATTTATCACAAATGTTGGTATCAATGACAAAGCTCTTGCCGTCCTTGTGCGTTCCGGTGATAGCCGTTTGTGGGCACGCCTTCCGACAGAGTGAACAGCCGGTGCATTTGTCCTGATTGATCTTGTATGTGATCAATGAACGACAAACGCCCGCACGGCATTTCTTTTCGTGAACATGTTCTTCCCATTCTTCGCGGAAGAACTTGAGCGTGGACAAAACCGGATTCGGCGCATCCATGCCCAGTGAACAGAGCGAGCCGAGCTTCATCGCTCGCGCCACCCGTTCGATCTGCGGGATGGTCGTTTCGTCGGCTTTGCCTTCGCAAACCTTCCCGACGAGATCGTCAAGCTGGCGAAGTCCCTCGCGGCAGGGCGTACATTTGCCGCAAGATTCTTCAAGCAGGAATCGGATGAAATAATGCGCGATGTTAACCATGCAATTGCGGTCGTCCATCACGATCATGCCGCCGCTGCCCATCATCGAGCCGTTCTCTTTGAGGGTGTCAAAATCAACCGGCAAGTCGAGCATGGATTCAGGAATGCAACCGCCAGAAGGTCCGCCGGTCTGCACAGCCTTAAACGGTCTGTCGTTGATGATGCCGCCGCCGATGTCGAAGATGATCTTGCGCAGGGTTGTGCCCATTTCCACTTCGACTAAACCTGTATTTTTCACCTTGCCGACAAGCGAGAAGGCTTTGGTGCCGGGGGAACGCTTGGTTCCTTTGCTGGT
The DNA here is from genome assembly GCA_964484805.1 of uncultured bacterium. Taxonomy (GTDB): domain Bacteria; phylum Electryoneota; class AABM5-125-24; order Hatepunaeales; family Hatepunaeaceae; genus CAZAGU01. Next base: position 9,540 of record CAZAGU010000010.1, on the reverse strand, counting down.
AAACCATTCAACCCCATGTTCCAGAATTGGCGCGATGCAAGCCCAAGTCTCAACATTATTGAGCACTGTGGGAAGGTCGTAAAGTCCTTTGACAGCGCTTCGGGTATATTTCGCGCGGGGTTCGCCAATCTTGCCTTCGATGGAGCGCATCAGCGCGGTTGATTCACCGCAGACGAACGCGCCGCCACCGCGGGAGATTGTCACCTTGAAGTTGAATCCGTCAATGCCGAGGATGTTGTCGCCGAGAAGCCCAGCTTTTTCGAGGGCATCAATGGCGCGCTGCATACGTTTCACAGCCAGCGGATATTCTTTGCGGACATAAACGTAACCGCGAATGGATTTCATCGCGTAAGCGGCGATTAACATTCCTTCGAGCACCTTGAACGGGTCGCCTTCCATGATCGAACGATCCATGAAAGCGCCTGGGTCACCTTCATCACCATTGCAAAGAATGAACGGTGAGCCGGCATCTGCGGCGGTCTTCCATTTGCGACCGGTTGAAAATCCTGCGCCGCCACGCCCACGAAGCCCGCTCTTGGTGACAGTGTCAATTATCTCGTCGCCGTCCATCTTGATCGCGGCAAAGAGACCGTTAAAACCATCGTTGGCGAGGAAATCTTCAAGTGATTCGGGGTCAATCAAGCCGCAATTCTTGAGGGCAATGCGTTCTTGTTTGGCGTAGAAGGCGATGTCATTGCGTCCCTGGCATCGTTTGCCAGTGAGAGGGTCTTTATAAAGAAGCTTCTCGTTGACTGGATTCTTTTCGAGCAAGGCACCGACGATTTCGGAAACATTCTTGACTTTGACCTTTTCGTAAAGAACATCATCCGGCAAAACATGCACCAAGGGACCAACCTGACAGAAGCCATGACAGCCACTGGTCGAGACATGCGTCTCCGGCTTGTCCTGGTCATGGAGGCAAGGCGCAAGCTCGGTGATGATGTCCAGCTTCGCGTCTGTAAGCTGTTGCTTCAGTTCATCGAAAATTTCAAATGCTCCACCGGCCACGCAAGCGGTGCCAGCGCAGACGACGATTCGGCGTTTGAGTTTCTGCTTGGCATCTATGAGTTGTTGCTGATATTTCTGCAATTCGGAAGGAGATGTGAAGCGGGTCATTTTACCTCCTTCTTCAATAGTTTTTTCACCTTCTCTGGTTTAACCTCGGCGAAGTACTTTTCATCAACCATCACTACCGGCGCCATTCCACACGCGCCGACGCAGTTGACGGTTTCAAGTGTATATTCGAGATCGGCGGTGTTGCCGGGTCCTTTCAGACCAAGTTCACGTTCTAGCGATTCCAGAACCATGCTTGAGCCTCGCACATGACAAGCAGTGCCCATGCAAACCTTGACATTATGGCGACCCTTAGGTTCAAACGAAAAGGTTTTATAAAAGGTACCGACAGCAAATACTTTCGACTTCGGTAAACCGAGCTCCTTGGCAACTTCAACCATCACGTCTGAGGGCAAGTAGCGATACTCTTCCTGCACATCCTGCAGCACCATAATCAGGCTGGATTCGTTGCATGGATATTTAGCGAGGATCGCTTCCAGTTTAGTGAGGTCGTGTGCCGCTTGTGGAGTTTTTAGTTCAGCATTGCTCATGCCTTCACCTCCGCAAACTCGTTCACGTGTGCTTTCGGATCAACCGCCGCTTCCGCGCCTTGATGTATGAGAGCAATGTTGCCATCAATGAATTGCGGTTTGGCAGCAAAAGTATGTCTCACTAAGTGTTCGATGGTATCGAACGACACCACCTTTGACAGAGTGACAAAAGCACCCAAAATCACCATATTCGCACCGCGAGGATTACCGGCTTCATTCGCTATATGATTGCAGGGAACAAAAACTTCGTTCAGGTCATCACGTCCGCTGGTGATCGGAATCAGCGAGCTGTTGACCAGACAAATACCGCCAGCCTGGGTGGTCGGAGCAAATTTTTCCAGCGAGGGACGGTTCATTGCGACGAGATGTCCGGGAGAATTGACAATCGGGCTACCGATCAAATGATCGGCAACTACGACCGTACAATATGCCGTACCTCCGCGCATTTCCGGTCCATAGGAGGGAATCCAGGCAACTTGTTTGCCTTCTTCCATGGCGGCTTCTGCGAACAATTTCCCTGCCAGTAGAATGCCTTGACCGCCGAAACCGGCGAATCTTACTTCAATCTGCATCTGAGTATCCTTATCTCAGTTGCCAACACTGGGCTGTTTTTTGAGTGGCAAATTACCACCCACATTATCAGTGCAGGATGTTTGGCGTTTTCGTTACTTGGCCGAATCCGGAGTCTTGTAAACACCGGGTTTATAGTAGGGCACCATATCTGTGCCGACCCATTCGCAGGCGGCGCGTGGTGTCATACCCCAGTTCGTCGGGCAGGTCGAAAGAACTTCAACCAGCGAAAAACAGACTTTATCACGTTGATATTCGAACGCCTGCTTAATCGCCTTCTTGGTGTCGATGATTCCCTGTGCCGTATGAACAGTATTACGGGATATGAAAGCCGGCGTTCTTAGCGTACTGAGAAGCTCGCTTTCGCGAATCGGATAGCCGACATCTTCAACATCGCGCCCAAACGGCGACGTTGAAGTAACCTGACCGGGTAGCGTGGTTGGAGCCATCTGACCGCCAGTCATGCCGTAAATCGCATTGTTCACAAAGATGACGGTGATCTTCTCACCGCGATTTGCCGCGTGGAGAATTTCATTGCCACCGATACTCGCCAAATCGCCATCCCCTTGATAGGTGAAGACGATCAGGTCGGGTCGCACACGCTTGAGACCAGTCGCAAATGCGGGGGCTCTGCCATGCGCGGCTTCGAGGAAATCGACGTTAAAATAATTGTATGCCAGCACCGAACATCCGACCGGAGCGACTCCGACCGTGCGTTCGCGTAATTCAAGCTCGTCAAGCACTTCGCCGACCAGCCGGTGAATTATGCCGTGTGTACAACCGGGACAATAATGAGTGACGGCATCAGTCATAGCCGGTGTACGTTGGAATATTAAATCTGCCATTGTTTTCTCATCGGGTGATGATCCTGCATAGCTCGTGTTGAGCCAATACAGTGATCTTATTTCCCTAACAGTTTCTTACATTCAGTCACCACTTCTTCAGGCGCGGGAACGATTCCCCCTTGGCGACCGTAAAAGTGAACTGGTTTTTTCCCTTCCAGCGCAAAGCGGATGTCTTCAATCATCTGACCGTTTGACATTTCAACCGATAGGAACATTTCGGTGTTCTCGGCAACCTTCTTCAGCTCCGGGAATGGGAATGGCCAGAGTGAAATTGGGCGGAAGAGGCCGACTTCGATTCCTTCTTCCTTAAGTCTCTCGATGGCAGTCTTGCAGACTCTGGCGACGGTTCCAAAGGCGCAAAGCACCAGATCCCGAGGTTCGTCGAGGTTCACAAGTTCCCAGCGACGCTCGTTAGCTTCGATTTCGGTGTACTTGACCGCTCGCTTGCGATTTTCGATCTCGCCCTCGTTTGGATCGAGGAAGAGGGTGCGGACCAAGTGCGGCTTGCGACCCTTCGCGCCAGTGGTTGACCATTCGCTTTTGTCGGGAGGATTTGGTTTCAGGACATTGTCGAAATCGACAGGTTCCATCATTTGACCAATCATTCCGTCAGCCATGAGCATGGCAGGGTTGCGGTATTTGTCAGCCAATTCGAAGGCAAGCATCATCAGCTCGACCGATTCCTGAACAGAAGCTGGGGCAAAAACCATAGCTTTGAAATCGCCATGACCGAGTCCGCGGGTCATCATCAGATAATCTCCCTGTGATGGGAGGATACCACCGAGGCCAGGCCCCGCGCGGCAGACGTTGACGATGACAACGGGAAGGTTTGCGGCGGTTAGATATGAAATCGCTTCTGACATCAGGGCGATACCGGGGGAACTTGAAGTCGTGAAGACTCTCTCGCCGGAGGATGCGGCACCGAATAGCGCGTTTGCCGCGCCGATTTCACTTTCCATCTGGAGGAAGACACCGCCAACATCGGGCATGCGTCGAACCAGATACTCAGAGACTTCAGTTTGCGGTGTAATTGGATAGGCGAAGAAATTCTTTGCGCCAGCGCGAATGGCGGCTTCGCCAATCGCCTCGTTGCCTTTCATCAGTACTTTACTCACGACGCGCCTCCTACAGTAATGGGGCTGTCAAAAAAGCGATAGGCAACGGCATTTACGCCGACGGTTATAGCAAGATCGGGACAAGTCATGCCGCAGAGGGTGCAACCGATACAGCGGGGCTGATCGAAGACCTCGGCATAGAAATACCCCTTGACGTTGATCTCGCTTGACATCCGAATTATCTGCTGGGGACAGGCGCGAACACAAAGCTCGCATCCCTTGCAACGATTCGGTTCAATATAGACACGGGGCATGGAAACTCCTAATGAACCCGTTTTGCGGCTATTGCGCGACACATCTGGTGTCCGTTGAAGGAAACTAGATCAGGAATTGTACTTCGCGGCGGCACGGGCAAAGCCGTCGCGACCATGAGTTACCGAGGCTGCAGAAACCTGCTTCCACGGTGGTAATAACATTCGCTCGATCGGCAGAATAGCTGCCGTACTAGCGACAATTAGCGGATGGTCAAGAAATTTATTCTCGACCGCGAAAAAGGCAAATTTAACGCCTTTAGCTGCGGCGACCGTTTGAGCGAACTCAACACCTTCAATAATCATCTCTGGGGTTGTTTCGTCCATCAGGTGCATGTTGGAAACGATAGCGGTGATCTTGAGCCGTGAAGCAGTTTCAATCTCACTTATCAGTTGCAACGCACCTTTGACATCGCCTGTAAAGGGGCGGTTCTTGTTCAGCACGAAATACATTTCGTATTTGGATCGGGTGAAACTTTGCGCCAGCCCAGAAAGCACTGTGGCTCCAACGTTATCGCCTCCCACATCCAGCACAGCAAGTCCTGTGCTATGTTCGATAGCTCCACGCACTTGCGGAAGCAGAATCGGAAGGTCTGCGCTTGCCAGATCTCCTCCGGGAGCAACAACGGTTACTCCAAGAGCTTCCAGCGGTTCACGAGCTTCACGACAACGAAAATATGGATTAACAAGATCGAGATCCACGATCTTGGTATTAACGCCAGCACGTGCGAAATGAGCGGCGTAGTTCACCGCGACTTCGGTCTTCCCACTGCCATAGTTGCCGGTGAAAAGCACGACGGGCACAAACGAAATAGACTTATGCATAATGCCTCGAAACTTAATAATGCTTTAAATCTCTCGGCCGGTTCAGATCTACCGGGCGGGAAATCACTGATCACTCTGAGACATTGAGCAACGAATCTCGTTTGATAGGGATTCCTCGCTTCAATGTCTATTATCGAAGGGGTTGCCCTCGATATAGTCTCGGTGATACGCAATTCTCGCTATGTGCATTAGACAGTAATCCATATTTCCACCATCGCCTGGTCTTATTGCCAAATCTTTTGGCACAGTGGAAACGTTCGTGTGATCCGAGTTGCAGAAGGTAAAAATCACCAGTCTTGACGGTGGAGTATAATTCAACCGCGGTGCTTAAGGCTGGAATTCAATACCCCCCCCATTCTTGATAATCCGTTGCGTGACCTGATTATTCTAAGGCGTAAATGAATACCAAGACTGTCTTTCAAGTTAGGCAATCTACCGCCAAAATGTCAAGGTATCACGGACTTGTTTTGACTTAGTGACTTTTTTTTCAAGCTAGCAAGATTGGGCAAAATGTTGATATAATTCAGATGTGAGTTTGCTCTTTCGACATTAAAGGCAAAGCAATATTAACGCGAACTAAGGATCGCAATCATGATCCGTCAGCATGATAACCAAGGGTTTACAGAGATGATTTTTGCCAAAATTGTATTTGTTGTGAATATAGGAATTACCCATACAGTCATCGCGGAAGCGAAGTGCCAAAGCGATCTCAAAAAAGTTCGAGAATCACCAACACAAAATTCGAGCACTCAAACGTACCCAGCGCTGTCGTGCTTCATTTGTTTTCCTCGTTCCCGCGAAGGCGGGAACCCAGGATTTCATTTTTCAGGGTCATTTTTCCTTATCTCATACCTCCGAAGGCAGGTATCCATCGCATTCATCCCTATCCGTCGTTGCTTCGCTCGCTTTGACAGTGTAATGTATGTATGGCATGTCCGGACATGCCACCTGCCAGACAGGATTTTCCCCCGGGATGCAGTCGCTCCCGGGCTACCTTACAAGCACAACTTTTGCCCTGATCGTCACGCCGCCAGCATCCAAACATACCATATACACGCCGCTCGCCATTCCGTCCGCCATCCAGACTGCCTCATACCTCCCAGCCGCTTTCACACCATCCGCCAGCCGTGCCACTTCCCGCCCGGACAGGTCATACACCGCCAGCGACACATTCCCCGCCACGGGCAGAGAGTAGCCGATGGTGGTCGTGCTGTTGAAGGGGTTGGGGAAGGGTAAATCAAGCGCGTACTCCATAGGCAACTCATTCACTTTAGCAATAGAATTTGGGATTTCACCAGTTCCTCTTAACGCGATGCTGGTAACATGATCGGCGCTTTCTATCACTAATGAACCCTCGTAAATTGTAGCTGTGTCCGGCGAAAAACCGAACCTTAACAACAACCTGGAGCCTGATTCAAGGTGCAAATCACCTTCTGTAAGACATGTAAATGGAGAGTGCTCATGCTGTGTTTCTATGCGAATGGAAGTGATTTCGCGTTCAAAACGGCTTTGGTTGGTAATCTCCAACTCCCACGAAGCGCTGCTGTCAGTCGATACAATTCCGAAATCATGGCTCGCAGCTGAAAAATTCAGATACCATGCGCCAAGAGCATGGCTAATATCATAAATTGTAACATCCCATCCACCAGCAATATACGCCAGATTATCTTCAACGTAAATATCATCGTAGCCTGAAGGTAAATCATATTCGCCAATTAATTCCGGTCTTTCTGGATACTCCAGCGAATAAATTCTTAGCCCGGCGCTATTACCACCAAAAAGCAACCCATTGAAGATTTTTATATTCCATAATCCCACGGTTTGGTCTGTAAATATAGCTTCGGGATGCTGTGGATCAGCGACCGATAAAACATACAATCCCGCGGGATCGCACAGGTAAATGTATTCACCCTGAACAGCCATGCCGGTTGATTTAGTCCAGGTGGGCGATTCACAGCTTCCAAGAGAATCAAGTGCTTCTGGATTGCTGATGTCATAAGTCCAGAAATGGCGGCCTTGACCGGGAACCCCCCCGGAAATTGCCAAAGTGTTGCCAGAAATACCGAGGTTATAATAACTTCCTATTAAGCGCTCGTTCAACCAGTAAAGATCATACGTTCCCACCACCTGAATATCGGAAGGATCTGCAATGGATAATACATAGACATGATGTGGACCGGCAACAAAAGCGTAATCATCCTGAATTACAATGTCTTCCACCCATGTAAGCCCTAGTCGGCCAGATTGTACTAGATTTTCTGGTTCGCTGATGTCGATGGTGATGAGACTCGTCCTCCGACCACAGACGTATGCAACGTTATTAATTATCTCGATTTGATCCGTATAGTTTCCAACAAATCGCAGACTTCCCACTTCAGCAGGATTGTTAATATCTTCTATCGAAAAGACACGTACTCTATTAATATGATCTCTATCCTCATAAGTACGAACATCTGAACCATCCGTAACAAAAAGATATTCGCCCTGCTTGGCTATGCCTTTGAAATCACCATATTCGGATGAAGGCCGGTCGTATTCAATAAACGGATCTTCGTAGTTTGATATATTTATTATTCGGACACTACTTCCAATAGCATAATTGCCTGACAAAATGGGATCATGCCCTGCATATCCGCCGCATCCGCCTAAATATACAGGATGAAATATATCTCGAAAATCAATGATTTGAAACATAGGGCTAAATACAAAAAGTATGCTATCGCGACAAAGTATATTACCTCCAAAAAGGTAGTCAGCTTCATACTCAAACGAACATATCTTGTTTAACATCTCTGGATTTTCAATTGATACAACATACAACGAATCATTCGTTGGCACGATTAAGTTATCGTCTAATATTTCAACTCCCCATGATGTAGCGGATTCATCGAAACCATAATACTCCATTTCGGATGGATTTTCTGGGTCTTCCACATTTACCACATAAATGCCACCGCAAACAGGCCAGGGACCTTCCCCGGAAATGTAGACATAATTATCTTTGATTCTGAAGTCATCAAAACCCATGTTCCTATCCTGATAACGGACAAAGCGCAATGGCATTGGGTTAGTGGGGTCTTCAACCGAAAGAATACGAAGACCTGTATCACAATGAGCGTATTTTTCAGGTATAATGTAAGCAATATCGTCATGAACCTGAATTGCATGGTATTCTGTAGCATCATCTTCAAATTGTCCAACTTCATATAAACGGTTAACATCTGCTACTGACCATATCCTTAAGTGATTAGGAGCATCACAAATATAAAGCAGTGTGTCACGCAAAAATAGCCCATCGGATGATCCTTGCGTCGGATACATGCCGACGAGCGTTGGCTCATCATCTTCTCCTTGGATGAATCGATAAACCATTATGCCCCAGCTATTCGATGCGAAAAGGTAATCTCCAGAGCATTCAATTCCATTCCAGTAACCTGTAACACACACCGTCTTTACATGCTCAATGTTCCAATTAACTGGCTGGCATAGCGACACTTGCGGTAGCAACCAGCCTGCGATTATGATAATAATCCATCGTTTCATGGGGGGACTCCAATAGGAAACATATCTTTTCATGGTTACTAGCGGGAGCGGTTGCAAGCCGCTCCCGCTATGCTTAATCACTTAATTAAAGTAACTTTAGCCAAACTTGTTTTCGATCCATTTTCAAGACGTATCAGATACACACCAGTTGCAATTTGTGTTGCATCCCAGACTGCAGTATGTGTCCCGATGTCAATTGACCAGTCATCAGCGTTTCAACCACACGCCCCTGCAGATCGACAATCTGCAAAGTTATTTCACCAGCTTCAGGCAACGCAAAGCCGATGGTGGTGGTCGAGTTGAACGGATTGGGGAAAACATCAGTCAATCCAAACACCAGCGGCAAACCACCCTCGCCGGGATCATTGGGCGCACTCTGCAAACCCTCGCCCTCGATCACATCATAGCGGCGGTTTATGTTCAGATCGTAGAATCGCTCCTCGCCACCTCCAATCCATCTTACCACCAGCGAGTCAATCTGATCGGCTTCCCCAAGCCCGAAATGCAGGGTCGCCGCGTTCTGACTGCTTCCTTGCGTGGTTTCTCTGCTTTTCTTCTCTTATGTTGTCAACGGATAACTCCGCCCATTTTTGTCTCATCCCACCTGATTATCAGACACATGTCTCTTTCAGCTACCCTCGCAACCAATAATTTACTCCTTCCGCTTCTATTCGGCAACACTTAAATTTGAAATGCCCTCAGATAGTGTTCACAGTGCAACGGCTTTCTGTGCTAGATAGTGCCAGACCGAAAAGCACCAAATCAGGAAAAAACGGCACATCTTAAA
>CAZAGU010000009.1:0-37369 GCA_964484805.1 uncultured bacterium | reverse complement strand
TAGTCTATAATTCACAACAGATTGAACGGATTTAACAGATTAGGGAAACTGCAATCAGGAGAAACATAGCATTCCCACGCAGGAGCGTGGGAACGAGTAGTAACGCCCCCAAATCACCGCGCGCGCCAGCTGTACCCGCCGCTGTCATACCTGCGAAGGCAGGTATCCATCGCATTCATCCCTAGTCTATAATTCACAACAGATTGAACGGATTTAACAGATTAGGGAAACTGCAATCAGGAGAAACATAGCATTCCCACGCAGGAGCGTGGGAACGAGTAGTGACGTTAACAGTACCCGCGTGCTCGCCCGTAAGAGTAATATATTATACTAGCTGAATAACCCACGCTTAACTTCTTACGGGCGTGCGCAGGGGTAAAAGAAAGGAAGAAAGGAAGAAAGGAAAATAGAATGACTGTAATTTTTAAAGGTAAAACTGCTAAAGCGCAAGCTTATAATAATTTCGGGGAGTTCTGTGAGATGACAACAATTCGCAGAGATACATTCCCAGTGAGGATTTTCAAACGAGATGGATCTTTGGTGCATCTCAGAGTTGAAGGAAATCCACTTGATTATCTGAGATACCATGTTTTAGGCACTCGCTGTGATATGGTCTCTAGCGTTGGCGGTAAAATGCGCAACGCTGAAATTAAAGTCGGGCGGTATCTCAATGAAGCACATGGTTTGTTTAGGTTTGTCTGTCTCGACTTTGATGATCACAAAGATGATTTCAACAGAAATGCTTATGAAGCCTTCGTCATGTTTGCAAACAAGGCAAAGATAAAGTTCATGGAGTTGCCCTCGGACACCGGAAAGGGAATTCACATTTATATTCTATTGGATCGTGTCGTTCCAATTTCTTTGCTCATCACTGCTTCGAAGTCGCTTTGCTCTGGTGTTTCTATTGACAACTTCCCATTGTCAGCTAGGGATTTCGGAGGGAATTTGTGGTATCCCTTCTGTCATACTCTTAGCTATCAGAAAAAAGAGCAGATCATTGAGAAATTCAGCGATCCTAATTTCATTGCCTGCAACCATGCAGGAGATTTTCTTAGAGCTTGTCAGGAATTAGACTCTCAAATTCCTAAAGAAAAAAATGGCGACAGCAACAATCAATTTCTTACAAATTGCGACAAATTGAACCAAGGGACTTATTATAGCATTAAAAATGCTCTTGAAAAAGTTGACCCTCGGTGGATTTACGGAGATCGTTTAGTTGCGTACTCAGACAGTAAACTATGGGTTAACTGCAAAGATCTTAGAAGTGAAACGGGTGATCTTCATCCCAGTATGAGAGTTTGGAACGGTGCTCAGTCACTTGGCAGGGTCCGTGGAACTGTTTATGCTTTCAGAGATGGATCCATGTACTTGCCTTGGGACTATCTTGTTGCTTTTAGGGGTTTTAATCGTAACAGTGCTCTTAGGTTCTTGTATGCCAAAGCTGGTGTTCAGTATGTTAAAGGACAGGATTAAAATGATGGACAAAGATTTTTTAGAATATATCGTTGGAGAGCTTAAAAAGCTTGATGACGAGGTAAATGCCATGATGTGTAGCTTAGACGAAGGTTCCGAAGGGTATAAATACCTTGCTGGCTTGCATTCCAACTCTTCAAACATAAAGGCACATTGCGAAGTACTCCTTGATGAAGTTAAAGCAAGAGTGTAAAAAACCGTGTAAAAATGTAAAAATGTAAGCCCTGGGCCTATCGCTCTGCGTCCTGCATCCATGAATTTGGGTGCAGGCGTAGTGTGTGAAGGCAGTGGCGTTGGCACAGCGATTAGTATTGCATCACACCCTGAAGTCCATTGCAAGTCCGTCGTCGCCACGAGCTTTCCACTATCGACAGCGGCTTTTATTGCGTGCTTCGGGATATGCTTGATGTAGGTTTCGCCGGAATTGAGCGCTCCGACTTTTTTCACATCTATATCAAATCCAAGCACAGAAAAGCCTTTTTCTGCATACTCCAGCGCGAGCGGCAATCCTACATAGCCCATTCCAACAACCCCGACGACACACTCGCGGCGGCACATTTTTAGTATCGTTGACAGTTCGTGATGATTCTGGAACGCTCACCGCTTCAGCCTCAGATGATTGTATCGTTCGCATCAATGCGGCTCCAGTTGCCAATGCCGGCGGTAATCAGGAAGGATTCTTCGGTGGTGCTCACGACATGATTTACTTCAATGCTGGTGGGTCAAGCGATTCCGATGGTGACCCTCTCACCTACTTCTGGGATTTCGGCGATAAGTCCACAGCCATTGGTCAGCAAGCATACCATAGCTACATCACACCGGGAACATACACAGTGCGCTTGAAAGTTTCCGATGGATTGGGAGTTAAAAACAGTGAAGATTGGGATGAGATTGCCGTTGTAATCCGGGCACATTAAGAGTTAATCAGCAACTGATGAGGCAGGTTTAAAACCACAAACGGGGGCGGCAACGTCCCCGTTTCTTTTTCCAGAGAATGTTAAAGGATAAAATTCCTCAACAGCTGATGATAAACTGGCAGACTGACCCCAGCGTCAGGCTCGGGCAACACCTGTCGGATGTAATCTGCCGCATCCCAAAGCCCTCGCTTCTGAAGCATTTCGATCAAAATATGTTGCTGAATAGACTGAGGCGGATTGTCGTTCCCAATGGCGTTTATTTCCAGAATGCGTTTAATTGCCAGCGGCATTTCGATGCTCAGAATATCATCGACATTCTCGGAGAAATAATTGCGGAATTGCTCAGATATCTTGCTGGCTGGAATACTGGCGCGGCTGTATGTTTTTGACTCGTAGCCGGATATAATCTGATAAAGTGGTTGATATTCAGACTCCAGCACCTGTCGGATCAGCATCATGCTGAGAAAATCCTTCATGCGGTTTAGCTTGCCTTCACAGTGATTATGCAGGTATTCAGCCACCGTTCCGCAAGGATTCAGCGAGCGCGCGAGGTGAAAAATAGCCGCTTCCCAGAGCAACTCAGTGAAATCACTTCGCGATAACCGCCAATACCGAAACACAGCATTTTGTAAGTTTGAAACCGCCGCGGCAATTCTCGGATTTTCGAGGCTAAACGGGGCATTCTCCGTATGAACTATTGAGCTTGCACTCCACTGAAGTTTGCAAACTAAATGCCGCTTCAGCAACGGCTCTAGATTTTGCAAAGGTAACTCTTCGATGTTCAAGACATCTATTCCAGCAGGAAATATATCCTGATAATAATTTACGCAGGATTCAGCGTTGAGGTCTTCTATTCCAAGCTCACCAAAAACAGGCATTTCATTTGTGAAAAGCGTTCCTTCCTCAGAGAGAATGTCTTCAACATCAAAAGGCTTGGCAATGTCCTCGATGAAAAGGTTGTCCCAGGGAGAACCAGTCGAATGTCGCGGCTCAGCAGGAAGTGATTCAGGCAATTCTTCGCTAAAACCCGTAGTAAAACCAGCAAAATTATTTATTGCCTCATTCATGCCGGTCGGCAACGGCTTGTTAAAATCTCCAGCTTCCCTTTTAGTAGATATTGTATCGTCAAGAACATGGGCATCAGATCGGCAGGTCTCATCTGAAATGATTCGGTGTGTTGAGCTTGTTTCATCGGCAATCTGGTTCCGTCTCTGAGAAGCTTCCGCCCAGAGTTGATCCAACGAGTGGTAGATCGTGCGCTCCCGTTTCTTGGGTGGATCGCAAAGATCAAATTCGATATTCTGCCAACTGGCTATTTTGAAAAAGCCTTCAGCGCCGGTTAATTCACCCACTTCAGCGTGTACGATTTCTCCATTTGCGAATTCAATTTCACCCGATCCCTCTGAGCAAGAAATTTTTATCAAAGTCCCGCCACCACTCGCCATTGCAAGATTTAAAACGTCGGTGAGGCTGACGGTCAAAGGGAGTATCTCTCTGATTGTGCGAACAAGTTCCGGCATTCCGAATGGCGCAGTCAACGAACGCACAAAGCCCAATCCATCTACTTTTTCAACACACTCCTCTGTCTCATGCCCCGGCATTAAAATGAAATGAATGTATGGATAAACCTCTCTGACCTGATCTATAATATCCACACCCTGCTCAGCCAGTAACCGATAGTCCGTAACGATCAGTTTTACGTCCTGATGTTCTTCCAGGGTGGTCAAAATGCCATCGGGACGATTTGAAGCAACGAGAGAGAATTCCTCGCTATATTGCTGGCAGAAGTTGCGCACCATATCTGTAATTGGTCTGAGTTGATTGACAATCAGAACCTTTGGCAGTCCTGTACCATCGTCATCCAGCAAACTTTGGGACGATGAATTTGCCGAAGCAGTCTGCTCATTTTCTATGGGCTGTTTTTGCTCAACAATTTGCTCTGACACGTTTCCTTCTTTCATAATAATCTTCCCATTGACGTTTTGATCCTAATCAGGTTGACCTGATAATCCACGATCAGTTCACAGACAAGAGGGTTTTAATCACATCTTCCGCTCGTTGAATCTTGAAAATCGAAAATGATTCACCACAGGCAATACTTTTTTTCTCAGAAACCCGGTAGCTATGCAGTGGTTTCCCAAAAACGAGTCCAAAAGTCGCCGCTATATAGCCCGATGTTACAAAGTTGATCGGCGTTGTTGAAGTGCTGAATAATCTTATCCAAGCGTTATCGAGCATCGAGTGAGATAATATGCCTTCATTTTTTTCCAGGTTGAATTTTAACTTCCCGAGTCCCACGGCAGCGTAGTATAATTCCGCGATGTAAAATCGATGGGGAATTGTGCTGGCATGATCCGACTCCATCAAGGTTTTCAGACTCGAATAAAAGACTTCTTCGGAAATATCCGTCAGTATCTTTGCCGTGCCACTCATGGGTATGCGACCAGCAATTTGGGTATAAACCGCAAGAAAGTAATGGTTTGACCTGTTGTTCAGATTATTCATTAAATAATCGGTGAAGGTTTGTATATCCAAATGCTGTGGAAGTTCCATTTCTAATGTCATTGGATTAGTCCTTTAATACTTTTGTGTTCACTAAACACTAATGACAAAGCACAGCATGATGAAAACTAAGCTCGCCGAAATTAAAGTATTTATCCCGATTAATTTGTTCAAGCGTTTCAATAAGATTGACAATTTTAAGGGGTTTGGTAAAAAACGCGTGAACATGTTGCCCTTGACTTAAAACTTCGCTGGCAACATCGCCATACCCACTCATTAAAATCAATTTAACCTGAGCATCTTTCTCGTGGATTACGTTAATAACCTCCACACCATTCATCTCGATCATACTGTAGTCAACTATTGCCACATCATAGCGGTTTTCATCCACCATCTCAAGCGCCATTTTGGGGCTTTGAAAGGCATCACATTGATGGTTAAATAGTTCAAGCGCATTTGAGATGCTACTGAGCACTAATGAATGATCGTCAATCAGTAGAATTCGCATTTGAAACCTCACTTGTTGCTTTGCGGCGCAGAAAAGGACTGACCGAATTATTTGCAACCATTGTGCCAGAGAGTTAAGATTCTCAAATGCGTCTTGTCTGAGCGTTAGTATTCAGGTGAAACAAGTGGGATGAAGTCTGGAGTTTGTTTTGAGTTTAGTATCCGGCAAGTCCGTTCTTATGTCCTCTTGCGTCCTAGAATGCAGGCGAGAACAGCCACTTATGCAATGGCATTTTTATAGGAATAATTATAGTGCAATTTATAATCAAGTCAATCCAAAGCAAGGGGTGTGAATTGTTACAGGTGTGTGAATTGGGCCGGTAGATTCGTTTCTAAAGTGTGAAATCTAACCTTAAAATGCTCAGTTTCGATTAAGTCTTGTTCGCAGTGCATGGCGGGACAGACCAAGATATTCTGCGGCACGGGTCTGATTGTTGCTGAACATTTCCATCGCCTTGGTAACAATCTCGTTCTCGACATCTTGCAGATTAAGTTTATCAGGCGGTAAAACTATCTGACCGAGCTTGAGAACGCTACCGGAATCCTTAGGCGCAGGCTGGTCTAACTGCCCAAGAAAATCCAGATGCTCAGCCCGAAGCTCAAACTCATCGTAAAACACAGTGATTCTTTCAATTGTATTTCTCAATTCACGAACATTACCTGGCCAGTCGTACTCTTCCAGAGTTCGCATAGCCTCTTTCTCAATAAAGCGGAAACGTCTCTTCTTTTCAGCAGAAAACTGGATCAAATATAGATGTGCCAATGGCACGATTGACTCGCGTTGTTCCCTGAGTGGTGGCAGGTAAATCCGTCCCAAATTCAAGCGATAGTAGAGGTCTTTCCTGAATGTCCCATCCTGAGTACATTTGAGCAGATCGCGGTTTGTGGCAGCAATAAACCGCACATCAAGTTTGATCGGTTTCTGACCGCCAATTCGATATATCTCTCGTTCCTGTAAAGCTCGCAGCAACTTTGGCTGTAGCTCCATTGGCATTTCACCAATTTCATCGAGGAAAAGTGTACTCCCTTGAGCAAGTTCCAGTTTACCTTTCGAGCCCTTGCTATTGGCACCTGTAAATGATCCGCTCTCATATCCAAACAACTCGCTTTCAATCAGCGACGGCGAGAGTGCAGAACAGTTCACCGAAATAAATGGCGGTGGTTCTGTCATATTGCCCTGATGAACAACTCTGGCAAGCACCTCCTTACCGGTGCCAGTTTCACCCTCGATCAGAACAGGAACATTTCTGTCGTCATGAAACCTCAGAGCCAGAATTACTGCCGTTTTTAAAGCATCTGAAAACAGCCCCACTTTTCCTACTCCAGATACCTCTCGAAAAACGCTGTTCTCTAGTTTAAAATCTGCCAGAGAGCTATGAACAGACTTCTTGATGGTTTTAGCTACATTGAAGGAGTCATCATGGATTTTCAAATTCGTCGCTTCCCAGCGATTAATTACTCCCGCAAGTTCCATTACATCTATTGGTTTGCTGAGATAGTCAAAGGCACCTTCTCGCAAAGCAAACACGGCCGAATTAAGATCAGAAAAACCAGTAACTAAAACGACACAACTTGCTCTTCCCTTTGGGGTTGACTTAATGGATTTCAGAAGTTCCAGTCCACTCATGCCAGGCATTCTAATATCTGTGATGACAATCGGGAACTCTTCCTGTTCGAATAGCACTAAGGCATCCTTGCCGTTCTCGGCTTGAACAATCTGATGATCCAGAGCAGTTACGAGGAAATTTGCTATGGCTTCGCGAGCGAAATTATCGTCGTCAACTAATAATATCTGCATTATTTCTCTGTAATGTTTCCGATTACCAGCGGAAATGCGACTCTGAAGGTTGCGCCGCCATCTGGGTTATTTTCGGCATGAATAGCGCCATTGAAATATCCAACAAACATGTTCACAATCGCCAATCCCAACCCAGCCTTATCATCCGTGTGATCTTTATGCCTGAATGGATCAAACAATGCAGTCAGATCTGTTGTCGGCAAGCCAATCCCATTATCTTCGACTTGAAAATAGGCAGACACAGGATGATTCGCTATAATTTTCTTTGCTGTGCCGAGTTCGCTTGTAATGCCTGTGGAAATTAATATCTGTTTGTCCTCAGATTCGACCTGATCCAGTGAATAGACCGCATTATTTAGAAGGTTAATGACAATCTGCTCCAGTTGAGCAACATTTGCCAAAATCGGCAATGCTTCCTCAGTGAAGTTCAAATCCATTTTTATTGAATGCGACAGCACCTTCCTTGCGGTCAAAGTCAACGCACTCCGGATTGATTCATTCAGATCAAGCACTCGCAATGGTTGCGACTGAGGCGATGACCAGTAGGAACGCACATGTTTGATGATGCCATCAATGCGCTTAGAACCTTCAAGAATGCCCTTGAAGATGTTGGTAATGGATTCGGGAAGGTTAACCCTGCCGATCTGCTGAAGGTAGAGCGCAGTGTCGGCATGAACCTGAATGGCATTGAGTGGTTGGTTAAGCTCATGGGTGAAACCCGCCGCCATCACACCTAATGATGCCAGCCGCGCCGCCTCTTCAGATAGTTGCAACGATTCACTCATCTTTCGCTCTGCATCCAAACGATCTCTGACAAAGGACTTGTGCTCTTTCTCGACTCGCTTAACCTCATTGACATCCCTGAGCGTGGTGCAGGCGACAATTTTATTATTATTACCATACCCTGGCAGTGGAAATGCTCTGAGCTCGACCCATTTTTTCTCGCCAGTGGCATCCAGCATGATAAAGGCGCTTCCCCTCTGCGCAATTCGCTCGCTTACTGCAATATGAGATGGATGGTTGGCTTGAGAGACCAGCGATCCATCGGCATACTGCGGCATAAAAATCGGGTCAACCAGGGTTTTATTCAGCATTTCACCCGGCGGTCGCTTGAATATTCTAGCTGCCAAATTATTGACGTAAACAATCAATCCCTGTTTGTCGTGGAGTACAATACCCAGTCTGATGCTGTCATTGAAATGATTGGTCTGTGCTCGGAGGTTGCCCATTTCAACTTTGAGCTTATCCAATTCCGTCTGAGCATGTCGCTTTTCGACCACCTGCATAATCAAGTTAGCCGATTCTATGTGAGAAAGTGGTGCTATTGCAGGAAAAATGTCCAGCAAGTATTCCTTGAAGCCAGATTCCACAAGTTGATTGAACAACGAAGCCATTCGCTTTGGGTCTGACAAGATGACAAGAAGAGGGATTTCTGGGTTCATTCGACCCAGGTTTTCTGGCGTTGCCTCTGATGCTTCCTGACACATCCAAACGGTTAAGCATAGCTCATCAGAATCCCTTAGGAAATCATCTTCGGTATGCCAAGCCTGAACATTGAATGAAAGCAACAGAGTTCTGACTGTCTCAAATCGTTCGGCATTTGAGTCAATCAGATGTATATGGTTTTGTTTTTCTGTCATTTCACCAATTTTTTCAAAGTCCTTTGAAGCATTGTCAGAGCATTGAGCTTTTCTTTTAATTAACAAAAGCTAACTTTAAGTAAGGTAAATTTATGATCCAGACAATGCAAGGTTTTAATCACAGTTCAAACATAAAAAACTTCTTGATTGTAACATTTCCAACAATAGCCCAAATTCTACCGGCCCAATTCACACACTCGTCAATATTCACACAGACTGAACTTCGGCGCCAACACTGTTAGCCACCAGATTTTTATGTGGCAAACTATATTCAACAAAAAAAACGACACAATTCTTATTCTTTTTATAACAAATAGTTAAGATGAAATCATCTTCAAATCCAACTGAAATTCGATTGTAATTTATCGAATTTTTCAAGCTTGGCATTCATGTTGCTGTTATAAGCCATGAAAACAACGAGGCTGGTGAGCATAAATGATCACTTCCAGAATACAACAGCCCAGCTTTCAGAACCTTGATAAAAATCATAATGCTTTAAATTTACAGAACCAGAAATTTGAAAGGGTAAAACCATGGGTCAACAACAACTACTTCTTTTAGTCCTCGGCGTCATTATCGTCGGGATTGCCGTGGCAGTTGGAATCAACATGTTTTCCAGCAGCGCTGTAGATGCCAATCGCAATTCGCTCTCATCAGATGTAACGCATCTTGCTTCTAAAGCTCAGCAACATTTCAAAAAACCGACCACGATGGGTGGAGGAGGCAATGATTTTGACGGCTTTACGCTGGGTTCACTTGATCAAACGAATCAGAACGGGGAATTCAGAGTCGCAACAACTGCGCCAACTTCTGCCAGCAAAGCTACAACAGCTCCTGCCGCGGCAACTGCAAACACTGCTATCGCTACTGCTGATACCGACTCGCTTTATATCATTGGATACGGCTCGGAAAAGGGACGCGACAACACCAACCTAACAATGGTATATACGCTTGTGACGGCTACATCCATTGAGGGTGAGATACTTAACTAAGCCCTCTGTGGTACACTGCGGAATCCGGAGGTAGGTTCTCTTACCTCCGGTTTTTAATGAGCGGACTTAACCAATGGAACTTCAATGCCAGACTTCAGATTTGAAGGAATATCATTCAACGGTAGAAAGGTTCATGGCATCATTGAAGCCGACAACCTGAAGCGAGCAAAAGAGAAAATTCATACACTCGCCGAAAACAAACGCTTCAAAATCGAGCATATCTTCCAACGCCGAGTCTTCACCTACCGGGCAACACGCAGAAATGAAGCGCCATCCACAGGTCAGCAAAAAGCATTCACTCCCGAAGAAGTTAAGATTGCCTTAGAACGGCTCGGTTACACCGTAACCAGCGTGAAACCCAAGTTATTTAATTTTCGCGGCAAACCACCCAACACAGATATTGTTACCTTCGTTCGAGTCAGCGCTGATCTATTGCGTGAAAAACTCCCGTTCAATGAAATTCTACAATTACTGGTCAATGACATAGAAAACGCCAGCCTGCGCGAAGCTATCAAAGAAGTCAACAATGATCTGCATCATGGGAAAGACAGCGAGGAAGCCTTCGTTCGGCAGGAAAAATATCTTGGTAAATTTACAGCGCGAATGCTTGGGTTAGCATCCAAAAGCGGTAACATGGCGGATATTTATGAGAGCACCGCCACCTTCCTCGAGCGCCAGGCTGACTTTAAAAAATCAATCCGTAGCGCGCTCATCATGCCACTATTCACGCTAATTGTGATGTTCGGTGCTGTGATGTTTTATGTGGCGTATATCTTCCCTGAAACAGCAAAAATGTTTGTGCAAATGGGGATTGAACTGCCGCCAATGACCAAAGCAACGATGGACATGAGCGATTTTCTTCTGGAAAACATCGTTGTGCTCTCAATAATAACCGTGGCGATGTGTGTGGGAGCATTCTTTCTCATGCAAATGCAGAAGGTGCAGCTCTATCGCGACAAGTTATTATTTTCATTGCCGATCATGGGATCCTTGATTCACAAGACAACCATCGAGATCTTCTGCCGGGTTTTTTATGCACTTTACAGTGGTTCTGGCGAGAGTGTCGATGCTATTAAACTATCTGCCGAGGCCTGCGGCAACAAATATATGGAAAGGCAGATTAAATCCGTAGCCATCCCACTGATGTTGTCTAAGGGCGTTGGGCTGGTGCAAGCCCTTGAGGCGACAGGCGTTTTCACAAAGACTGCGCTATCGCGTTTCCACTCAGGCGCGGAAACCGGCACTATCAAACAAACAGCCCTGCAACTGGCGAATTATTATCAGAAGGAAACCGTTTACAAACTGAAGAACATAGTGGATTTCATGCAGATCATCATAGCCATTGTGATTATGGTTGTGATGGCAGCGCTGACAATCGTTTCCACCGAAACAGCGACCATAAAACCGAGTAGATTTTAGCTTTCGGACATCCAAGTAAAGGAAAAGGCAAAGAAGAACAATGCAAACCCCGTTGAAACCAAACGTTGAACTGACTAAGCAAATGGAAACTGGCTGGAAGATTAAAGACAAGCTGGCGATCAGTCTTGTCAAACAAGGGCTGGTTGGGTCAGACATCATTGATGAAGCGTTGCGCCGCAAGGAGAAAGTTAACGCCGATGTTCATGACCGTCGATCCAAACGCGGGCTTGCCAATATTCTTGTTGATGATTTCAACATTGACCACGATATAGTCTTCTCTCAGGTCGCTTCGATCTATGGTTTCCGTGAGATCAGTATTGACGCTAAGAAAGTCCCCGAAAAGCGGGTCGTGTTTATCAAAAAACTGCTTGAGTCATTACCGGCATCAACTCGCGATTATATGCTAAATAAGCATATCCTTCCTTATCGCTATGATCCAGACCGCCCCGGTAAAATGATCTTTGTTTCACCTGATCCCACAGACCGCATGATTCTCGTCATCGCCCGAACCATGCGGGTTCAGAGTTATGAGGTCTGCTACGTCAGGCTCAGCACAATTAAAATGACCTTCGACAAAATCTATCCTCCCGAAAACCAGTTTCTGAAAGACCTCGAAGAACAAGACCTGGCAATTGATGATTTAGATCAGGAAGATGAGGATTTGGATGAAGCTGAGATTGAAGCTGAAATCAACAAAAGTATGCTGGTCAACCTTGCTGAGGGGATGCTTGTCGAAGCCGTCAGACTTGGCGCAAGTGATATTCATATTATACCAGTCAGCTCAAATTCAACAAACATCATGTTTCGCGTTGACGGCATGTTGCGTTCTTGGCAGGAATTAGACGGCGTTCGCCCTGAAGCCATCGCCGCGGTAATGAAAGACCGGGCGAAAAATGTTGACCGCTTCGAGCGCGAACGGGCACAGGATGGTTTTATTCAGCGCAAAGTTGATGGGCATAACATCCGTTTCCGCTTCTCTTCGATCCCTATCGTTGGTCAGGAATATCAGTACAAGTTTGAGAGCATCGTCATCCGAATCCTCGATGACCGCTCAGTCATCACCGACCTTGACAAACTGGGACTACACGGCACAGCCAAGGATTTTTTCCTGAAAGCCATCAATCAACCGCAAGGTATGGTCATCGTAACAGGTCCCACTGGCAGTGGCAAGTCCACGACGCTCATCGCCGCACTCAGTCACATCGTCAATCCTGAGGTGAATGTGTTGACTGTTGAAGACCCGGTGGAATACATCATTCCCGGCGTGCGTCAGCTAAAGATCGGCTTGAAGATGGACTTCGAGCTGGCTTTGCGGGCAATTCTCCGCCATGATCCTGACGTGGTGATGCTGGGTGAGATTCGCGACAAGATGACCGGTGAAACTGCGATCAAGCTCGCCAACACTGGGCACTTGACCTTCACGACACTTCACACCAACGACGCGCCCAGCGCAGTGTCGCGTTTGTTCAAGATGGGCATTGAGACCTTCCTGATCGCCTACGCCATCAATCTCATCATCGCCCAGCGACTCATGCGCCGGCTATGCTCGCACTGCAAACGACCAATGACTGAAATGGAGCGGGTTATTCCTGAATCACTGGGGTTCTCGGATGAAGATATTGACAACAACACATTTTACGAAGCCGTCGGTTGCGATCGTTGCCACGGCGGATACAAAGGACGCGTGGCAATTCATGAAGCATTATTTTTCAGTAAAAAAATACGCCAATTAATCTTTGAAGCCAAAGGGGATATTAACGAGGAGGTAATCCGGCAGGAAGCAATTCGTGGCGGCATGAAAACGCTTCGTGATTCCGCGCGGGAACGGGTGCTTGAAGGGGCTACCGATTTCAGGGAATTGGCAAGAACAACGACAACAGATTAATGAGGTAATCATGGGTGGCACAGGACAATCTGTTTTAACCATCGGGGCATTGATGTTGATTTCAGTATTAGTGATGAACTTTTATCGGACATCCAACGATATTAGCACTTCACTGGATTTCAGCCGGTTTCATCTTGAAGGGCTATCCGTGCTGACTTCCCATATTGAGCAACTCTCACAGTACTTCTTCGACGAAGTTTCAACCGACATTACTTCAGAGAAGGCACTCGGCGATTTCGCTCTGCCCGCACATTTCGGCTGGGATGCCGATGACAGCACCGTCGTTGATGACATTGATGACCTGCACGGGACAACAGTGGTGGACACTGGAATAAGCGGTGTGATTTACCATGTTGACTACAATGTCGAATACGTCAGGCTTTCTTCAGGGGCGATAGTGCATTCCGATTTGCGGCAATGGCACAAACGAGTAACAATCAGCGTCAGCGATGCCTTTAATCCACCGATGATTTACTCGATGAACGGCAATGCAAGGATGCGAGACACATTAAGAATCAGCACTGTGGTCAGTTACTGGTTCTACAACTGAGGGTGTAATGGGAACAATCTGGGACATATTAGTAGCGTCAATGATTGGTTCAGTCCTGCTTTTGGTCGGAATTAAAGCCATCGACAACGCCACTCAGCATTTTATCAACTATAATGCCGATGCTATCGCGCAGATTGAACTTGCTGATCTGAACCAGATATTACAGGAAGACCTGCGGAAGATGGGCTTTGGCATCCCTGAATCTCAGCAAAACACTATTCTGGTCACCGCACAGCCGACACACTTGAAGTTCATCAGCAACCTGAACAAAGAACGTGATTACTTTTTTAACATTCATGGGAATCTCCACATGGATGAGGTTCCAGACACCATCGAGTATGTGATCGCACCTTTTGACACCGTCGTTTTCGTCGATACATCGCTGGTTATGTACAGCATCACGCGAACAGTTTCGGTAACCCAGGAGACTCCAGTTACCGGTATTGTCGGGTTGATCGCCAACAATTCAGTTTTCCGCTATCTCGATCAGATCGGTCAACCCGCGCCGATTGTTGATGCAACCAAAATGGTTGAAGTTACTCTAATCTGCGTGAACCCTGACATCTATCGCAGCAGCGAGCTACTTGCGGCTGCAAATCCCGATGAACGCATTGTCATGCTTCAAAGATTGATAAGCGCATCATACTGGCGGCAGACCAGAGTAATATCTAAGAATTTAAGACGATAGGAGGGGCTTATGTTCGGGAAAGGAGCGTTAATTTATGTAGCTGCTATTTCAATGATTTTTTCATTGTACCAGATGCAACTCAGCAAGCTGACAGTTGAAGCCTCGAGCGCCTTCAACCGTCGCTACATGGAGACTATTCTCCACGAGAACGCCATGAACGCGATGAACATTGGCATCAACCATGTCTGGGCAGATGACGCCATGTCAGACACACTAAGCATTATTGCTCCCCCATGCACTTCGTTAGTCGTCATTGACACACTGGGTTTAGACACAGTCTTTGTCAAAGTTACCACCATAACAGCAGTTTACGATGAAGAACAATATGCCACCGACGGCAAAGCTTTGTCCCTGCGAGATTCCATTTATGCCTATTTCGCCTACCATACACCAGTGTCGAATTATTTCTGGTTCGTCAACACAGCCGCAAGCAATATATACTGGATTTCCGGCGACACTGTCGAAGGACCGATGCACTGCAACAGCGCCATTAAAACCAGCGGATCACCAGTGTTTTACGGAAAAGTAACGGCAAGACTTGGCTTCAGCCCCAGCCCAACCAGCCGAAGAAATCGAGCAAAGTACTACGGCGGTTGGGAGGTCGGTGTGGATGTTTCTTTGCCAACGGATATGACACCACTTCACAACGCCGCTGTAGCAGGAAACGCAGGAGCCACAATGAACACAAAATGCCTCTACGATGTTGACATTAGTCTGGAATTTCTCCCAAATGGCAATGTCATTCGCATCGTTGACGGTGGAGCGCCTGACACGGTTTCTGTCGCTTCAATTGCACCCACTGGGGTCATTTATTGCGCTGGTGACATACACGTTCAAGGCACTCTAAACGGTTCAGTGACATTGTATTCAGGGGCAGACATCTGGATTGATAATGATATGGTTTACGCCGATGATCCACGCGCTAATCCAAATTCAAACGACTTGCTGGGGCTGGTTTCGGCTGATGATGTTATCATAACCAACAATGCCGCAAATAACAGCGACATAAATATTAACGCCAGTATTATGGCTGGAGATAAATTTTACGCTGAAGACTACTCAACCCGCCCAAATTCAGGAGCATTGAACCTGACTGGAAGCATTGGTCAGAACGAACGGGGGCCTGTTGGAACATTCTCCTGGTGGTCCGGCGAGATTGCGACAGGCTTCTCCAAACGCTACCACTATGACCTGCGGCTTGCTGCCGCCAGTCCGCCCAATTACCCATTCGTCAGAGCGCTCAAACTTGTGGCATGGTGGGAATGATGAATCAAAAACCAACTCTAAGCATCAATATTGGCATCATTAAAGCCGCACTCCAGCGTCTTTCCAATCGTGTTCCGCAAACGATGCAGAGCCTCGAACGACAGATGTTTATCGGGAAAGAAATTATCGGGCGATTGCCAGACAAAGACCGGCTGATGCTTAAAGAATTTGTGGACTACTGCTTGAGTGAAATGCGCCGACGCGAAGCTTCAGATATAGACCTTGGCGGCTGGGGAGCCGGTGGCGCGGTATGGTTTAGGATACACGGTGCGAAAAAACCTTTCACCGCTTTCGGCAGATACGAAACAGGGGAGTTCGACATTCTGATCCAGAATTTGTTGACCGAGGATCAACGTTCACACCTGTACGAAAACAGCAATCTGGACTTCTCCTATCATTTCCGCGGCAAGGATGGCGTTGTTCACCGCAATCGAGCCGACATCTACCTCGACCTTGGCTCACTTGCCTTAAACATGCGATCAATCCAGACACAAATCAGAAGTTTTGAAGGTTTTAACTTTCATCCCTTCCTCCAGCAATCGCTCAGCCTGACACACACCAAAGAAGGGCTGATTCTGGTTACTGGAATCACTGGTTCTGGGAAAAGCACAACCCTTGACGCTATCATTGACATGAATAACCGCACTATTGATGGGCATATCGTCATCATCGCCTCACCAGTCGAATTTGTCCATCATTCACAGCGTTGCATTATACGCCACCGTGAAGTCGGCAGAGATACTCAGTCATTCAAATCCGGCACAGTTGAAGCACTCCGTCAAGACCCTGACATCATTGTCATCGGCGAAATGCGCGACCCGGACACTGTCCTGGCTGGCTTGGAAGCGGCAGACAGTGGGCATAAGGTTTTTTCGACGTTGCATACTTCTTCTGCCGTCGAGAGTATCGAGCGAGTGATCGGCGAAATGCCGCCAATCGCACAGGATCGTGTTCGCAATCGTCTC
This sequence comes from uncultured bacterium, assembly GCA_964484805.1. Classification (GTDB taxonomy): domain Bacteria; phylum Electryoneota; class AABM5-125-24; order Hatepunaeales; family Hatepunaeaceae; genus CAZAGU01. The sequence continues at coordinate 20,767 of CAZAGU010000009.1, read as the reverse complement.
GGCGATATTCTACGTTGTGTCATCTCGCAGAAGCTTGTGCCCAGCAAGGATGGAAAGCGTGTGCTGGCGAAAGAAATCATGGTTATGATGCCATCAATTCGTTCAGCCATTAAAAATCGTAACATTGGCGAGATTTACCAGATGATTAATGAGGGTTCAAAATTTGGAATGATCACAATGGAGCAGGATTTAATCAATCTGGTCAGGGAGAATAAGATTTCACAGGAAACAGCAATGAATTTTGCTAACAACAAACGCATGATGCAACAACTACTGCAGAGGTTCTGACATGAGTAATAAAAGAGTTGCAAAATTCGCGGTTGGAGTAAGCCATGAAGGAAATTCTCTCAGGGTGGTAAAAATCCAGCACAGTAATGATGGGGTAAAAATACTTGATCTCCGCCATTACAGACTGCGCGCATCTACTCTCAAGGTCGCTGAAACGCGCCATGAGCCTTCCCATACGATTGAAAGACAATCCATTGACATCATCGCCGGTGAAGAACAGAATTTTACCGAAGAGTCTGCAAGCGTGTTCGACTCTGACAATGGCACAACCGCTCTGGTTGACATCATCGCTATGGTAGCAGATCGTAAGACCAGAATCGGTTTTTCAGTTGGCGAACCACAGGTGTTTTACAATACATTCGACACAGATTGGGATTTATCTGGAAATAAGCTACTGAAGAAAGTTCAGCAGGAATTCCTCACCAACAACGAGGAATTATCAGAAGTTCCCCGTGATTCGGTTGACTTCGCCAGACTCGCCGAAGGAAAAGTACTGGGAATTATCCGATCAGGGGAATTACCGCTGTTTAACATCCTGAATGAAGCCCAGAAGCTCACGCACAAGCGTTTTCCTCAAATTGCCTTTGTCGAAAGCGCTGACCTGTCGCTGGTCAATCTGGTCGTTGATACCTACGACCCGGCAGAAGAAACAATCACACTGATACTTCACGTTACTTCTGAACATAGCCGCTTCATCTTCCTGCGCGGACGAGAAATCCTCCACATCTCATCAATCATCGGCGAAGGCGCCGATACCGCCGGAGCAATGAGCACTCTTTACAGCCGTCTGTTGTATGACCTCGACACTCTCGATCTGCCACGCATTGATCGCGTCGTGCTGACAGGTCAAGCGTATGAGTTGGGCTTGCATGAGTACTTTAATAGCGACGTGCAGGAATATTTCGACAGCAACTTTTCGCTTGGGGTCAAGGAGTATCTCACCGACGGCTCAGGAAAATCTGTTCCCGTCGAACAGGTCAGCTTTAACAGCTTCAATCTGAGCGAATTGGAAAATGTCAAGAGCGATTCTCTGGGTCCCTACTCTACCGCATTAGGCGCAGCTTTGCGGGCAATGGAGCCCGACCGCTGTGTCTGCCAGATTAACCTCACCCCTGTTATTGTCAGGGAGAGCCAGAACCGCTTGATGATTTCTACTCCCGGTTGGATTCTACTGGGCTTGATTCCTGTCATTATTGCCTTCTCACTGGTAAGACAACATCGCATGGCGCTCGATTTGAATGGAATGAAAAACACCCTGAAAAACAAACAGGAGATCACGCTTCGGGTGGCTGAAATAGAGGAGCAGATTGAAGTCCAGCAGAACATACTCGCTGAATATGAGAAATCACTAGCCATTGTCGATTCGCTTTTTAGCGGCACAGACAAATTCGGATCATTCATCGAGAAATTAATGCGTCTTTCAGAAGAAACCTGGGGGATATGGTTTACCGATTTTAACGCCTCGGAGGGCGATAAAGTCGTCATGCAGGGTTATTCTATATCGCGCTCCAAAATCCCTGAATTCGTCGATAAGCTTGGGAATGCCAAGTTAAACACCGTTGAAGTGCAGGAAATCCGTGAGCGCCGCGTATATCGCTTTGAGATTGAAGCCGAGCTAATTCCGAAGAGCGGGAGCTGATATGTCATTCAAACTTAGGAACACACTCTTCCTGATAACTCTGGTGTTACTATTGAGCGCTGGTGGCTTCTACGTGCTTTATATGTATTACCCAAGCCAAAGGGAAACCGTGCAGTTCGAGATTGCTCACTTTGATAGCTTGGAAGCGGCGATTCCTGCGCGAGCAATATATCTTGAAGACATCCAGAAAGCGATAGAAGAGAATAAACATCGAATCCTCAATCTGGACAAGGTCATAACTACTGATGTTTCCATGGCTGAAGTTTTCACCTACCTTGACCAGATTCAACGCCGCTATGGGTCAATCGAATTTGCTATAAATACCACCAAAGAAGTTGATGCCAGTGGTTATGGATATAAGATCATTGTTATCGCTGGTGAAGGCGCATTTGAATCCATCATGTCGTTAATCTGGTCGCTGGAGAAGGGACCGGGCGTTTATGCTATCGACCGCTTGAACATGCACGGGGTGGAAAGTATTCGCGACGAAGGCCCCAAAAATCTAATGTCTGTACCCAAGATTCTCGTCCCGTTTGAAATTCAAATGCGGGCATTATATGCTGATGTTCCCGATCTGCCTGTGCGTGAAGCTACACTGGCGGGATTGACCGTTCCCGATGGCAGAAATATCTTCATGCCAGAGATCACTCGCACACTGCCACCGAACACTTATGGCGCTCTGGAAGCAGAACGGGCAGAGCTACGGGTTATTCTGCCAGATCGCGCCATCATTGCCGATCATGAAGGACAGCTTCATGTGCTCAAGGAGGGTGATCCTGTCTATCTGGGCTATATGACCAGAATAGACACGCGCAACAATATCGTTGAGTTTACACTCAACAAGGGCGGGATCATCGAGCGGTTCAAACTTGGTCTTGGTTTTTCTGAAAAATAAGGGGATTTCAATACATGAACTGGAAATACATCACTGTTTTCATTCTTCTGTTCTGCATTCAGCCTCTGGTCAATCCTGCTCACACCGAGAGCCGAGGCGCCAGATCTCTGGCGAAAATGAAAGCATCAAAGGATGAGATGATTTCAATGACGCGCAACGTCTCGTTTAAGCAGGCTTTGGTAGTTTTTGATGACCTTGCCAAACGCTATCGCGGCAAGATTATCGTTGATCCCACAAGCACAGACGGCGCGATTGGCGTGGATATAAATAACATGTACTGGCTGGATGCGCTCGATCTCGTACTGGAGAACTTCGGATTGGAAATTAAGGAATTCGACGATCATTTCATAATCCAGCGGTATAAAATCCAGACTATCAACGAGAAAACTCGAACTTCGCGCGAGCTATTTGAGACTCGCGAGGTGTCCATCTCGGCACTGTTCTTTGAAGCCAACAGCAGCGACCTTTCTCAGATGGGTTCCAGCTGGAATCTTTCTGATGGCACAGACCTGTCAATTGACATGACCACGGCTGACAATAAATCCGGCTTGATCGAGTTCAACACGCTCAAGGACCTGGACTTTGGCACACTGACTACAATTTTCAAAGCAATGGCGAGCAAACAACTCGGTGACATTCTCGCCAACCCTCAGATTGTGGTGCAATCCGGCTCCGAAGGCAGGATTCAGATTGGCAGTGATTTTTCAGTGACCACGCAGGATTTTTCGGGCAATACAGTCACGCAATTCTTCTCGACCGGATCAATTATCATGGTAACCCCCGATATACTGACAGTGGTTGAGAATGAAGACACGGTTACTTTCGTCCATCTTCAGGTTGACGTTCAACGGAGCAACGCCAGCAGTAGCGAACTTGGGATAGAGGTTAAAAAAACTTCGGCCCGGACATCCGTCCTTCTTCTTGATGGAGAAGAGACGATGATCGGAGGGCTTTACGTCAATGAAGACAGTCAAACACGTGAAGGAGTGCCAATCCTAAAAGATCTCCCTTGGTGGTTCTTTGGGCTACGGTATGTTTTTGGTTATGTCAGTAGCAACACCATCCGCAAAGAGCTTATCATTGTTCTGCGGGCAGATTTAATCCCAACTCTGACAGAACGCATTAAAACAAAGATGGAAGACCACCAGAGACAAGAAACTGTGAAAGAAAGCATTGAGCAATTCAAGAAGCGCTTTGACAACTACTACCAGCAAAAAGAGCAAGTCAAACCATGACGAATCTCAGCGCAAATTTCATTAATTTTAACTGCCCGAACTTTTTCAGGGCAAACGTGGAGGATAAATTATCATGCAGTTAATTGAACAGCAAGACCTCGCAAATGTGCTATTACTTGATCTGCATCTACGCACGCCCTCCGCAGTTGAAAATGCTTTGATGGTTCATGGTGGTTGTAATGTCATCCGGGTGGATTCGGTCAAGGATGCGATTCAGAAAATAACCGCGGAAGCACCGGCTTTAATTATTTCCGAATGGAAGCTGGCCGATTACTCCGCACTTGATCTGCTAAGAGTTTTGCAATCATTCGATGAATGGAAAAACATTCCTGTTTTAATCGTTTCCGATGTCTCAGCGCGTGAAATTCTACGTCAGACTCAGAACTTCAATCTGCTTGGGGTGCAGAACAAACCGGTGGATTCGCGCATTTTGAGTGGTTATCTGGATGAGTTAATCAATGTGAGTGAGCCGGAAATTCACAGAGAGGATTTGTTACGGGTGGACATTCGGGGCAAAATTAAAAATATCCAACATCTTACACCCTTGCCGTCACATATTAAAGCTGTGATGGAAATGAGCGACAACCCAGAAACGTCCTCGTCAATGCTGGCGGATATTATTCAGAATGACCCATCGCTGACCGCGAGAATCCTGAAAACAGTCAACAGCGCTTATTATGGATTCAATCGAGAGGTTGGAAACATTAACAGAGCCATCATCATCCTCGGCTTTGATGAGATAAAGGATTTAGCATTGACAAGTATTAAACAGTCATTCCCGCGCGGTTATAATGAACTGTTTGACTGGGATAAATTCTGGGTTCATTCACTGGGTGTGGCGTACACCGCTCGCGCCCTGAGCGTGAAAACCCCAGACATCAAACCTGATGATGCTTTCGTTGCCGGTTTGCTTCATGACTTTGGAAAGATCGTTATGGATTTATATTTCAAGGACACTTTTCAGTTCATTTTAAAAGAAACCATTGAATTGAATCAATCACTCAACAAGACTGAGAAGAAGCTGATCCACATAGACCACGCTGAAATTGGCGGTCTTGTTGCCGAAAACTGGAATCTGCCGGTGCAACTGGTCAAAGCTATTCGATACCACCATAACCCTGCCATCGCTGGTCAAGGAAACAGCGTCATTCATCTGGTTCACACCGCCAATGTACTCTGCCATCATTTAGACATTGGCAAAAGCGGAAACCCGGTATCTGACGTAGCCTGGCATGGTTCACTACAATATCTTGGATTGGAAGATACTTCGTTTGAAGAACTTTGGGAAGAGCTTGGAATTGATAGAGAAAAACTCGAAATGCTGTGAGTAAATGTGGCAAGCACACCCACATTGAGGAACGATAAAGGGAGCTTTCGGGCTCCTTTTATCGTTTTGGCTTATAGAACTTCGTCCAGAAATGCCTGAAATTCTGGCTGTCGCAAAGCGTTTTCCCCGGCGAGCTCACCAGCTTCAATGGCTTCCTGGGCTTTGTGGAAGTCCCACATGTTAATCCAGCCGACATTGGGGCAGATGACAACTTCCGGTGGGTTTATTTCAAACTGCAACCTCGCTATCTCGTTGCCTGAAATTGTGAAAATATGCGATAGGGTGTTCATAAAATTGACGTTGCTGAGGAAATCACGCTCTTGAAATTTTTCTATCTGTGTTTCAATCGCCATCATATTTTTATTCAGGAAATTCCTGAAGCTATCCATCAAGGGGCTGAGCCCATCTTCCTTCACCCGCGCAGGTTTAATAATTTCAGTTGCAGGTTCTTTAGGTGGCATTTGCTGTTCTATTTTAGGAGGTGTCAACACGGAGACCGCAACCAGAAATTCCGCTCCCAAGTCCCGCGCTGCTTTGACGGGAACAGGATCAACCAGACCTCCATCCACAAGTTTCCTGCCAGCGCATTCGACCCGTCGCAAAACCATCGGCACAGAGATGCTGGCGCGAACCGCATCAATCAATTTACCTTGCCGGAACACTACCCGCTCACCTGTGGCAAAATCCGTCGCAACCGCCGCAAACGGCATGGACAGGTCTTCGATTTTGACATCGCCATACAATGAGTCCAGCAAGTCCATGATTGCACTGTCAGATATGAAGCAATATCTTGAAAATGTCGGAGCAAAAAGTTTCAGTAGCTCAAATGTGTGAAGCTCTTCAGTGAGGTTCTCCAGTTCATCAACTGAAATTCCCACAGCGTACGCTGCCCCGATCAACGCGCCGATGCTCGTGCCAGCAATGCAGTCAATCGTCAAGCCCGCTTCTTCGAGCCTGCGAATTACACCAATATGAGCCAAGCCACGCGCAGCGCCACCACCGAGCGCCAGTCCGATTGTCCCGCTATTTCCAGACTTTTTAGAGCTGTTACTCATTGTCATTTGGCAACTCAGCTTTGTCCAGCCCAAAATCCCAGATGTCCATCACGGTTTCGCCATATACACGCCGGCGATCCAGCGTAAATCCTTCAGGTTCAGGATGATCAGTATGCCTGGAGTATTCAATGCACACACACCCGCCTTTGGCGATAATTTCAGACTTGCCGATTTCTTCAAAAAGCTTCTGCGGCTCGGCAATTTTATATGGTGGTGAAACGATCAGCAGGTCGTATTTTTCCGGGTCGTCTGGGAAGTAGTCTGTCCAGGATTTCAGGAAACGGAAGACATCCTTGGCAATGAATCTGCAACGGTCTGAAAATTTCAGTGTTTCAGTGTTTTCACGGGTCACCCGTAACACTCGCTCAGAAATATCAACAAAAACGCAGGAAGATGCTCCCCGTGAGAGAGCTTCAAAACCCATTCCACCTGATCCGCTGTACAGATCGAGAACCCGCACGCCGAGTATGAATTCGCCAAGATAGTCGAAGGTTGACTGACGAACCTTTGATGTAGCCGGTCGAACGTCTCCCGGCGGAAGTTTTATCCTGCGTCCTTTGGCTGTTCCACCAACTATTACTGGCATAATTTCTCTGTTAAATAATAAAACCGACCGTTGAACAGTCGGTTTTATGAATATTTCAAAACCTTAAACTTAACGGAAAGTTACTCCCCATCGCTGTTGCTCAGGGAAGATATAAAGCTTCTGTATCCCGTTTGGATTGTCCCAAAGTTGCTCGACCAGTTTAACAGCGCTCTCGAAACTTCCCCAGACTGTTTGCTTTTTCCCAACAGTCATACCGGATGAAGTGGCAAGTTTGTTAAATGTGGTCAGGCTGTTTGCGCCAGATGATTCGGAAAAGCCACACCTTGAGAGGTGAACCATTGCGATTGATTTCCCGGCGAAACCGTCAAAGCGTCCATCAATCTTTACTTCAGAAAGGGATCGCAACATTCTGGTTTTCTCCAGCCATTGAGCGCTGTTTACCAAGCCTGAAATTTCCATCCTCATATCCGCTGGAGAAATAACGACGAATTCAATCGCAGCCCCGGCAGGCAAGCTCTGCCAAACACCACGAAGAGGATTGACCGACACACTGGGCGGCATGTACGCTTCTTCTTCCACCTTAGTCAATGAAGAATCTGTTGGGCCTTCCATATCCATTGAAATTTCAGAAGTTAAACCGTCTGAGTCTGGAGCAGTCTGCTCTATATCCTTTGATGCCATCTCGGGTTGTTGATCGTTACCGGAATATAAAAACCAATAAATACCAAGCGAGATCATAGCAAAGAAGATAATCACGAAGGCAAAGATAGGCACACGGCGAGAAGAGGTTCCGCTTAGATATTCGGTGTCACTCTCCTCGATCAGCGGTTCGGCTTTTCTCAGATCCCTCGAAGGCTCCAGAAAATAAATATCATCCTGAATAGGCTGAACACTAATGCCATCAAGGACAATATCGGCTGAAGAGGCAGCTTCAGCAATCAAATCTATCAATTTTCCGCGAACTGAGATGACCTCACATGCGCCAGCGCCTGCGTGAGGAGCCAACATTCTGTAGGGTGTGACATCTCCATTGATGCGCTGAATACTCTCCCAGATCAAATGATCGAGAGTAGCTTCTTGGGATGGTAGTTCTGGACATTGAACAATATAAGAAAACGTCCATGAAGGCGGGATTAGAAACCAGATTGGTAGATCGGTTTCATTGCCAACAAAAACCTCTCGAAGCGCACTCGTCAAACTCTCACGTGTGGAAGCTATCAGCGCTCGTTCAATGCGAGTCGGGCGTAGCAATGACACTTTAGAAAGTAGAGAATGTGCGGGACTTTGCCATGTTCCTTGCCAAGGAAAACGGCTCAAGCAGAGTTCACTGCTATCCCAGGTAATTACCAGGCAATCGCTCATAGAATCGCCCCGTTTGACTTGTTTCATTCCCCGTCAGGAATTCTGGGCTGGAGAGCTGGGGATATCGGGATCACCTTGATCCCATATTTTATTCAAATGGGTTCTCCGTTATTTTTTAACGGAGAACCTTGAAAATCTATTCAAAAACAGACCAGGTCTGCTGGTAAAATCACAGAATTAGCGTTTCTCATCCCATGACAAGTCGCCATTTTTCACGTGGCCGTGGTTGGACTCACCCTCCACGAAGAACATTTTTTCGAGTATGGAACGCTCAGGTGAAACAAATTTGCCTTCAATCGGACAGGTAATCGACAAACCAACAGAATCAATTCTGCCAACTTTATACCCTTCAACATAACCAAGGCGATTGAAAAGCTCCTGAATGTCATCGCGCTTCAAATATGAGATAGTCACCGAGTCTTTTTTGACCTTCAACAAACGGTTTTTAATCAAATCTTCATTTGAGTAGTAGTCAATTGAATCAGTAATGGTGTTGATGATGCCGGACTCGGAAACAATGAGTTCTTTAGAACTGAGAACTTTTGCAATGTTCTCTTCGAAAGTTGTTTTAGCTATGGCAGTTTTTTTATCATTTACAATGTCATCTCGTTGTTTTGCAAAATCAGCATCATTCCTTAAACCATTCATTAAGGCATACAACTCTTCGCGAATGACTTCCCATTCTTCTTTGTCTTTGTCTTCTGTCAGAGCCGTACTTTCAACTAGCGAATCTGAAATAGCCCCGGCGAGAAGTTCATTGCCGGCTGAGTTTAAAGTCGCGACACGCTTGGCGATGAATTCATCTCCGCGCAGGGTGATAATCGAATCCTCGATCATTTCAAACGCCTTCTCCCGCACCAGCTCAGCATTGGCAAAAGCATCAGCTTGTTTCAGCCAACGATACACAACAATTGTGGAGAACAATTCGGATGAGGACAACGTGGCAATTGTGTCAGCCACTTCATCATACAATGTGCCTGTCATTTCGGCGTTTATCGCCAGTTTGACGTTTAGATATAATTGATAGGACGTGTGAGTTGATGGGCATTTCGCAATGTCCGCACCGGGCTCAGAATTGTAGATGTACTTCGCGGCAGGAACACGCATTGTTTCGCCAAGTATCTGCTGGCGACGAATCTTGCCTTGAGAACCCACTAACATAAACTTGCCTTGTGAGCCTCTGTCGTCAACTGTCGCTGTTATTGGTCCATCGGCGGCGAAGGTGTACATTGTTGGCGAAAGGAATCTATACTGCGCTTTCGGCTTGGTTATCAGGACAAGCGAATCATGCTTCGCCCCGATAAATTTCGCTTCAATCACAGACTCAAAATGGTTGAACAGCCCATAGGGATCAAAGTAATCAATCTGAAATGAATCAATTCCAGTATCTTCACGAGTCAGTCTGTCAAGTTTGAATCCTGCAGGATGAACTAGAATGGACTCTCGCTCGGCATACGTCAGCATTTCTGCCAGATTATCAGTGTATTTGCCAGTGCTACGGTAGTAGAAATTTGAAGCATAGTAAACATTCTCCATACTCAACTGGCATACTACTGTTTTCGCCGCTTGCTTTTTCCATTGGCTCTGCGGGGTGATAATTGCAAAAATTACACCAATCACCAGAACTACGGCAATTATCTCAAATATAATAGACCCTGGGGATCTCGAACTAACTTTATCGGCCATTTATTTCTCCGAATTGGTGACCTGAAAAAAGGGATCACCATCGTTTGTAGAGTCCAACTAAAATCCCATTTGCCAGTATATGACCTCGCGTTGCAATGCGCAAGCTCATTTTGGCTACACCGGATAAAATTCGGCTTTAGGTTGCAAATGGACAACACTTTTGAACCGTTCCGAGTTAAACCTGAACTGTATAATATAAACAATTCTCTTCTCGTGTCCACTAATTAGACCAGAATTTCTCCAAACTTGAAAACACAAATGCCCCGATTACCCCGACATTCAATCTGAAACATGGCTTCAGTGGGCATGATTTTCATCATGCCCAGATGAATCTGAACTGAATTGCAAGTACTGTGAAATTTTCGCAACAGTTTTCTCTCCAATGCCAGCAACGTTAAGTATATCTTCCGCAGAACCAAATTCGCCCTGATTAGCGCGGTAAGCAACAATCGCCTCGGCACGCACGGGTCCAATCCCCGGCAGAAGTCCAAGCTCATCTACACTGGCGGTGTTGATGTTGATTTTCTGCAATTTCGGTTGAGTTGCCAAAGGCGCTGAGTTTGTCGGTTGTGCCGACCATACCTCTAACTGCCGACCGATTTGAGAATTATGAAAAAAACGCACCACAGCGCCAGTCAGAATAAAAATGACCAGCAGAGTAATTGCGCGCCGTTCAAGGCTACTGAAACCCCACTCAGACAACTTCCACCAGCAACGCCTTTGCCTTTGTTCTGCTTCTGGAGAGTCAGTCATGTGGCTTCGATATTAGGTAAAATATATACATGCCAAATTAAGCCTATCGCTTATTTTCCAGAGAATACCTTCTTGAAGAAGCTTTTATCCTCGCTACTCCCTTTAAGCTCTTCTTCAAGCGCTTCCAACAGTTCGGTCGCTTTTGCATTCACCTTCCTGGGAACAAGGATGGAAATTCTGACAAGTTGGTCGCCTGAACCAACATGATTCAGATGTTGAATGCCTTTGCCTTTCAAGCGCAACACTTTGCCAGAGTTTGTTCCAGCAGGAATGTTCAGCTTAACTCGACCAGTTAAAGTCGGCACTTCAACCGAACTGCCCAACACCGCCTGAGTATAGGTGATCGTCAATTCATACAGCACATCATCATCATGCCTTGTAAAATGCTCATGCGATTTCTCATGAAATTCAACAATAATGTCCCCTGGCTCACCGCTACGTGCGCCATGATTGCCCAGCCCTTGCATCTTCAGATATTGGCCTTCAGACACACCAGCAGGCACATGAATTGCCACTGTCTTCTCATTTCGCTCCAAACCTGTTCCATTGCAGGAAGAGCAAGGTGTGCTGATGATAACCCCTTCACCTCGGCAATTTGGGCAGGTCGTGACATTGACAAATTGCCCGAATATAGAATTGCTGACTTGTCTCACCTGACCGGAACCACCGCACTGCGTGCAGGGGTCTGTCTTGCCATCCTTAGAGCCGCTGGCGTTGCATTCGCTACAAGGAGCCTGATATTTGATCTTTACTTTCTTCTCGATGCCAGTTGCAATCTCTTCCAAAGTGAGCTTCAGCTTGATATTGAGATCGCTCCCGCGCCTGACGTTGCGCTGGCGTCTCCCCTGCCCTCTTCCATCGCCAAAGCCACCGAAACCGCCACCACCAAAGTTATCAAAAAATGAATGGAAGAGATCCATGGGATCAAAACCTTCACCTTCGAAATTGAAACCTCCAAAGCCATTGCCCGATTGAGCTCCAGCATGTCCGTAGCGGTCAAATCTGGCGCGTTTGTTTTTGTCAGATAAGACGGCGTAAGCTTCGCCAATTTCCTTGAACTTGTCTTCAGCGTTTTTGTCGCCCGGATTCTTGTCTGGGTGATACTGCATCGCCTGCTTGCGGTATGCCTTTTTTATGTCATCGTCGCCAGCATCGCGCTGAATGCCCAACACTTCATAATAATCGCGTTTACTCATTCTCTGTCTCATCTGTGTTTTGTGATTCAGCCTGCATGTTCACCACGACTTTCGGGTGGCGGATGATCTTGCCGCCCAAGCGGTAACCTTTCAAGACCTCAATTAATATGGATCCACCCGGTTTTGAAGGATCATTAACTTGAGCAATAGCTTCGTGTATTTCAGCATCAAATTCTTGACCAACCGAGTCAATTGGTTGCACACCTTCAGATGAAACAACATCCTCAAGTTTTTTCTGAACCAAATGAATCCCTTGTGCGAAGCTTTCAATATCTGTTTTATCTTTGAGTTGCTCAAAAAAACGCTGGAAGTCATCCATCACCGGAAGGAGCTTGACAATGATACTCTCGCCAGCGAGTTCGGTCAGAACTCTGAATTGTTCCTGCGTTCGGCGACGGTAGTTGTTGTATTCTGCATACAACCGAAGCCGTTGTTCGCGCTCCTTTTCAAGCTCATTTTCCGAAGCTTTAAGCTCTTCCCTGAGCGCTTCGATCTCATCGCCGTCCTGGATACTGATATTTATGCCATCATTTTGTTGCTGATTTTCATCAGTGCCACGCTCTGCATTTACTTCTGCTTCGGACTTGGATGAAATTTCCACTGTATCTCTTATGACCGTGTCTTGTTTTTGTTTTTTCTTCATTCTTTTCGACTTATTGACCTGTTTTTCAAATTAGGCATCAAGCGTGATTGCTCTTATCGCCCTTTTCAGCATGTTCAGAAACCAATCTGGATGTATAGTCAACCAGAGTGATTAACTTGGAATAATCCATTCGAGTTGGACCAATTATTCCCAGTGTACCTTGTGTATTTCCAATTCTGTAGGTTGATGTGATCACACTGAAATCTTTGAGCTGTTCGCCATCATGCTCATTTCCGATTGTCACCTCAAGACCTGGTTGCCTGTCTTTAAGTAGGTGAACTATGACATCTCTGTCCTCCACCAGCTCGATTATACCCTTGAATTTTTCGGGGGTTTTGTATTCGGGCTGGTCGAGCACATGTCGCGTGCCTCCAATGTGCATGCCCTGGCGAGTGCTCGGCATAAAGATACGCTCTGGAAATTCGAGAAACAAACGGACAATCGCATTTCTACTTTCACCTTCGCCTGAAAGCCGTGAATTTATAGTGCTCGGGATGCTCGATATTTTCAGTCCTGAAAGCCGTTGATTAATGAAACGTGTGGCCCCTTTAATATCGTCACTGGAAATCTGGCTTTTCAGTTCCAATGTAATTGTTTCGACCATGCCAGACATCACCATTATGATAATCATGATTCTGTCCGCCGATAGCTTCACAATTTCGACTTTATGTAGCGTTCCAGAGGATAGATCCGGGGTTGTGATTACTGAGAGCAAGCGCGACACCTGCCCCAGAAGCTCGCTGACATGATCGAGCACATCGGTTACTTCCGTGCAATTTTCCTGAAGAGTACAACTAATAGAATTTCTGATTTCCGGCTCAATGTCCTCTGTGTGCATCAGGTCATCAACGTAAATCCTATAACCGAGGTCGGTTGGTATCCGCCCTGCTGAAGTGTGCGGGTGCGTCAGCAACCCCAGGGCTTCCAAATCAGCCATTGTATTTCTGATTGTCGCTGCAGACAGAGTTAACCCATACCGCCGAACCAGCGCTCTTGAGCCCACTGGTTGAGCCGTCAGGATAAAATGGTGGACAATGTACATTAAGATCAGTCGCTCACGCTCACTGAGATTCAGTACTAAGCCTAATGATTGAGGCTGACGTCCGGCGTTTCTATCAATATTAAGTCCTTCGAGCATTTGACATCACAGATTAAACAATCCGCCCTTTGAAGAATTGGAAATCCTAAACTCTATAATGTTAATAATCTCGTTGCATAAGTCAAGCAATGAGCTTCACTGAATAGATACGAACAAAGGTCTTCACATTTTGGTTATGAAAAGTGGATTCAAACGGGCATTCCTCGATTCAAACACATCCGGGCGATCTTGAATCCTATCGTTCTATTGTTTCGAGTTACATTACTGGGTGAAAAGGTTGTGAAAAGGATTGCATTCTTTCGTTTCAGGAGTTTATATTAGGACGACTGTTGAAACATTTTCGATGGTTTTGTAATTTTTCCACCCGATCATCGGTATTTACGTAGCTCAGACGCATCAAGATGTCAGCGCGATAATAGTGATAGGTCCGAGTGGGTTATCTGATTAAATTACAGTCTAATAGAGGCTTAACATGGATCTGACGACCATTCTGATTTTGATTGGTGTCGTTGTCGTAATAGGTGGGCTGTTTATATTCGCCTTTGCCAAGCAGTACAAAAAGGTTGGACCTAACACAGTTCTAATCGTTTCTGGTGGTAAAAAACGAGTAGTTCAAGACACAGATGGAACGAAGCGTAAGATTGGATATAGGATGCAAATTGGTGGCGGTACATTCGTCAAACCATTCATCGAATCCACTCAAGAACTTTCACTTGAGACTTACACTATTCCTGTAAAAACACCCGAAGTTTTAACAAAACAAGGTGTTCACATCGTTGCAGAAGCTGCCGCACAGGTTAAAGTTGCGTCGGATGAGATTTCCATCATGCGTGCTGCTGAACAATTCCTTAGTGGTGGCGCAAGCGCCATTAAAGAGGTAACCGAGCATATTCTCGAAGGTTTTGTTCGCAATATCATCGGATCAATGACAGTTGAGGAAATCTATCAGAATCGCGATGTTTTCGCTCAGAAGGTGCGAAAAGAAGCCGCTGGTGATTTCAGTCGGATGGGCTTAGTTGTAATTTCCTTCAATCTGATGGATATTGCCGATTCGCAAGGTTACATTTCTTCTCTCGGTCTTCCCAGAATAGCCCAGGTTAAACGCGACGCTGCTGTTGCACAGGCTGAAGCAGAACGCGACACGACGATCAAAACAGCCGAAGCTCGCAAAGAAGGGGACATCGTAAGATTCCAGGTTGAGACTCAGATTTCTGAAGCCAACAAGGACTACGAAGTCAAGCGCACTGAATATCAGATTGATATTAACAAGCGTAAAGCAATGTCTGATCTGGCTTATGATCTTGAAAGAAACAAGGTCAACGCAGATTTAAAGCAAGCCGAGTATCACACTAAGCTGGTTGAAAAAGAATCCGCGATTAAGGTTGAAGAAAAAGAGATTCTGCGCCGTGAGCTAGAACTCGAATCAACCATTCACAAACCCGCAGAAGCTCGCCGGATTCAGATTCAAATTGATGCTGATGCTGAGAAATACCGCCTTACTACAGAAGCTGAAGGTCGTGCGAAAGCCAATCTTGCAGAAGGCGAAGCTCAGGTTGAGGTCACTCGCCAGCAGGGAATCAGCCGTGTTGAGTACACCCGTAAGCTTGGTATCGCTGAAGCAGAAGCTATGCAGGCTAAAGCCGAATCATTTGCCAACTACAATGAAGCGGCTATTTACCAGATGGCTCTGGAAAAAGCGCCTGAGATGCTCAAATCTATCGCTGAACCTATGTCTAGGATCGAAAAGATTGTAATGGTTGGCGACGGGGCTTCCGGTGCGAGTAAGCTTACAGGCATGACAGCAGAAATAATGGCTCAGCTTCCTGTAATTTTAAAGACTTTAACCGGCAAAGACATACTTGGTGGAAAAACCAAGGAAGTAACAGAAGAAGTTGAAGAACAATAAATTTTTACTTTAGATTAAGAGTTTATTCAATGTTCTTTGTCTGTTAATGAGAATTCAGAAAGCCCCTGTTCATCAATAGGGGCTATTCTGTTCATTGACGAAAAGTTCAGCATGCTTTTCGCGTAGAAATTAATTACATTTTACGGTGTAATACAGCCATGATTGCAGATAGAATTCAACGAATTGGTTTCTCTTCCACCTTACGCATCAACGCTAAAGCGCGGCAGATGCGTCAAGAGGGAATTGACATAATCAACCTGTCGGTTGGCGAACCGGACTTCCCTACCCCAGAAAACATTAAAGCGGCGGCTAAAGCTGCTCTTGATAGAAATCAGACGACGTACACAGCGACCTGCGGGATTCCCGAACTCAGGAAAGCTATTGTGCGTAAATTCCGCGAGGAATATGGGGCGGATTACAAACTAGAAAATGTCATAGCCTGCACAGGAGCTAAACAGGCGCTCTACAATGCCTGTATCGCGTTGCTCAATAAAGGTGATGAAGTACTGATCCCTGTCCCCTACTGGGTGTCTTATCCCCACATGGTGAGCCTCGCCAAGGGTGTTCCCGTTTTTGTGAACACCAAAGAAGAAAACGGATTCAAAGTCACACCTGAAGACTTGGGTCGTGCCATGTCCGCCCGGACTAAGGCAATCATTCTCAATAACCCATCAAACCCCACAGGCGCAACATACTCAGCGTCTGAGCTTGAAAAAGTAATTGATGTTTGCATGGATGAAGGGATAATAATCATTTCGGATGAGATTTATGAGAAGCTCGTCTATGATGGTTTCCGATACAAGTCTGTGTGTTCATTTGGTGAAAAAGTCCGCAACAATTCTTTAATTATCAACGGATTTTCCAAAGCTTATGCCATGACAGGCTGGCGGCTCGGTTATGCAGTGGGTCCCGAAGAACTTATCGGTGGAATGACAAAGGTTCAGGAGCATTCAACATCCAACCCAAACTCGATGGCACAATGGGCAGGTGTTGAAGCTTTGTCAGGTCCTCAGCACGAGATTACCCGCATGACTGCCGAGTTTGAACGGCGGCGAAATGCTCTGCTTTATCGCGTGAATAGCCTTCCGCATTGTTCATGTTATAAGCCAGAAGGTGCGTTTTACCTCTACATAAACACATCGCATTATTTTGAGAAGCAGTTTGAAGGAATGCCGATCCGGAATTCTGCTGGGCTGGCTTATTATCTTCTGAAACACGCTCATGTCGCCGTAGTTCCGGGTGAAGCTTTTGGTATGGATGGATTCATCAGAATCTCCTACGCCTCATCAATGGAAAATCTCGAGAAGGCTATGGATCGCCTCACTGAAGGTCTGGCAAATCTTAAGCCGACAATTCGCGCCCAGAGAAAATCTATCCGAAACACAAGTACAAAGGTTTATAAGTCTGTGCGGCTTGAAGCGAAGGTTAATCCTCAACTGCGTGACGGTTTAGTCAAGGAAGCCGAATCGGTTCTGACTTACGACAATTACAACGAGTGGAACGTCAGCATCGGTGGCATCATTTTGAAGCTCGCGACCAATTCATCTCACTTGATTGATTTCTGGCAGGAGAACTGGTACCCGGCATCGCTGGAATCTGACATTGAACCTCATGGCGTACTTTACGGTGTTAAAGGCGCACCGGGCCGAGAACCGAGCGCCTTCTACAGTCAGGAGACGCGCACTGGATTGATGTTTAATACTGCCTACTATCCTCAGCTACGCGCCATGGCGCTTGGCATGGTGAACGACATTGCCACACGCGCTTTTGATATGTTTATGATTGGCGGCGATTGTGTTGATGTCAATGGCAAGGGATTAGCTCTAATCGCTCCATCAGGAACGGGCGGTACAACACAGTTCGCCGGGCTGTTGCGCCATCAGGAAGCCAAATTGCACAGCATGAATGGATTTTTCGTTCGCTGGGCTGGCGGCAACCCCGTGGCAGATTCAGTCGAGCGTAAAATGCTTGTCCGCACCAAACTTGCTGGAAATCTGCCTGAATTGACGGGGCTGTTTGATCGCAGTAAGCTTGAGAATGTTGCAACAGAAAACGACGATTCTTGCCCATTGGGCGAGGGATGTCCTTTGAAGCGTGGCGAGCCTCGTTGTTATGTGCATCGTGGCAATTCGCGGGTATTGCTTGATCCATATTGGATCGGCAGTACTGAAAAGCACGTCAAGCGGACTATCCTGTCTAAGGTTGTCTTGCTACAGAATGACCAGCTTGCCAGCAAGGTGAATAAGCTGAATTCGACTGAAGCATTGCAACGCCTGGAAGACGGCGCGTATATGTCCCAAAAGGGCGGCTGGCGGCAGATGCCATTCTACAACAAGTATATCATCGGGCGCATTGACGAGTGCATTGATCCATTGCGTCGTCAATGGAAGCGGATGCTTGACCGTGTTGAATTCTATGTCGTGAACACTGCCAACATGTCTGTTGAAGAGACCAAAGACGTGTTGTGGAAGATTGCCAGCGAAAAATAATCGAATCTGCTAAAATTTTTCGCGAGAATACTTGCGGAAAAGTGTAAACGTGATTAGATTCTAGATTCAAATAAAAGTCCTCGTTTGACGGGGATTTTGGCCCGTTCGTTCAGCGGTTAGGACGCCGGCCTCTCACGCCGGTAACAGGGGTTCGATTCCCCTACGGGCTACGCAAGTTAAGCCCTCAGCTATTTATTTAGCCGGGGGCTTTTTTTACGTGGTGTGTATATGGTGTGTTTTAATGCAATTTACACGAGCCTGTCTGAATTTTGTGTAAATAGGAAAATGGTGTTAGATTATTAAAGCATTTACACAGGAGGTTAGACATGGACACGAAGATACCGATCGAGTTAATCGACGAGTTGTTGAAGGATTACAAGACACCAGAGGATATCACAGGTTCAGACGATATTTTGAAGCAATTAACAAAGGCAATAATCGAGCGTGCTTTGGCATCGGAGCTGACCCACGAGCTTGGTTGCGAGAAGCATTAGCAGTCTGAGAACGGCAGTTGCAACCAATCGACATCAGCCTCAAGCAGAAGCCTACCAAGCGATGGTCAAATATTAGTAGCCTTCCCATCACTTCAATGATCTGTAGAATCTCGAGTGGTCGCCATGAGCGGTTACTCTCGTGCGTCTGATTAGCCATCGGGACATCAGCAGGTAATCCGTACTGGAACATGAAGTCAATTTGATTCATTTAACTATGCCTTAAGAATTACATCAAACATAGAACATACTCATATCTTATTAAACATGCGAGTGCCCTCAAGCAACGTAGCGTTGATTTTTTACTTCTTTAAGCTAGTTCATGCTTTCCATAATTCCAAAACCAATTACAGGCGTGAACTGTCGGCTAGCATTCAGAGATAGATTTTCACTCCCGGCAATGAATGATACTTCTCACAAAAAGACCAAGCGCGATCTTTTATAGACCGCGCTTGGTATAATGCTAAATTATTTTGTCGCCGAAGATTAAATTATAACCAAGGGACAGAATAAAATTTAGTAGCGTTCGCGACGAGCAGGACGATCAGCCTTTGGTCTGGCTTCGTTGACCGTAATTCTGCGACCATCTTTTTCTGTTTCATGTAGCGCGCTAATGGCATTTCTGCCTTCAGCTTCATTGGGCATTTCAACAAATCCAAAACCTTTGCTACGATTGGTGTCACGATCAATGACGAGACTAACGCGATCAACTTGACCGTGTGCTTCGAACATGTTGCGAAGATCGTCTTCTGTGGTGTTGTAGGACAGATTGCCTACATAAATGTTTAACATTTTCAGCCTTTTCCGAAATGGGGACAATTCCCCTGTTGTTTGTCACATATCATGCTTTCACGAAGCCAAAGAAGACCGTAAAATTAATATCTTCCCGTGACAAAGGCTTGTGAAGAACTCCCTGTGGAGCACTAATGATACAACTGTTGTGTATTGGTAGAGCTCCACATCGCATCGAGGCAAATCCCCGTGCGGCTGTCCGAGCTAAAAACACGCCGATCAACTTACTTAATGCGCCCTTTGCAGAACGCCATGCCTCACGAATGAGACAAGCCAGAAAAACAAGCAAAACCTTGTGGCAATCCACCTGTTGCGCCAGTCTGAACCGGGCAACGACGGTTCGCTTGTCGAGACCGTCAACTGTGTCGTTCGAAGCTACCAACTCTGATACGCTCATGCCTGTAAAAAATTTGCATGAAGGGAATTATCTGCCAAACTGCATCACGAGACAGATAAATCAACGCATCAGATTAAACCAAGGAAATCTTGCCCAAATGTGCAAAATCATTTGCTCCAAAATACATGCGAGCCTTCCTCCCTGATTAAGATCAAAACAAGATAAGTATTATTTTCAGCTTTGCAAACACCAATTGAATAATGTTTTAAATTTGTAAAATATCTTTGATACTTGCGATAAATTTTTGAGTAATCCATTCATTTACGCTCATAATCCGGTTTCATCAAGCATTTGCCTTCCCTTAAACCCCAAATGGTGATAGTCAAAAAAACGTAACTCATGAATCAAGCAAACCCGTTTAGTGAGGAAATTTAAGGAGATAATTCTTAGGCTTTCGGGTTGGTTTGATTACAAAACGGGATTATTTTTACTATATTTAGGTAGTTTGATGCCCGAATGTGAAGCATTCGGACAAGCTTAGAAATTTGACCTGTTACACATCAAGAAGGCATAAATGAAAGCTGTTGAACTGAGAACTCCTTCTGTTACGAAAGAAAAAAAATACATTCGCAAGCCAGACTGGCTCAAAATACGCCTTAACACCAATGAAACCCATCGGAAAGTCGCTGAACTGATCAAAGAAAAAAGGCTCCACACCGTCTGCCAAAGTGCTCATTGTCCTAACGCCGGTGAATGTTGGAGCCGCGGAACAGCGACATTCATGATTTTAGGGAACACATGTACCCGCAACTGTCGATTTTGCGCAATTGAAACCGGAAAACCTGATCCTGTTGACGAAGATGAGCCAAGACGTCTGGCTGAAGCGGCTATGATGCTGAAGCTGCGCTGGATAGTGCTGACTTCAGTCGATAGAGATGATTTGCCTGACGGCGGCGCAGGGCATTATGTGAACACCATCCGTGCTTTACACGATAAACTGCCCTCAGCGGGAATAGAAGCGCTGGTG
>CAZAGU010000008.1:0-39972 GCA_964484805.1 uncultured bacterium | reverse complement strand
TGGTCTGGCGCAATCCTCGCGGAATGCCTACCATTTTTCCATCCCGAAAGCAAGACTGGCGGGGCAACGCTGGTTGCGGCGGCTGGGATTGACGTGCGTTTCAAGGATTCCGGCGATTACAACAGCCCTGGAAAAATGAGCAAGCGTGGCAGTAAATACTTGCGATCGGCGGTGTATCAAGTGGCGACGATTGCGAGTAATCTTGTCAAAGAACCGATGTTTCGCCGTGTTTACGAGAAGCAAAAGGCATTAGAAAAACACCATAAAGTAGCGATAAGCCATGTCGCAAACAAGATGTTGCACGTGATTTTCGCGGTCCTGCGCGACGAAAAACCTTTTTGTTCAAATTGCCAAAAAATGCCTGACGGGAGACTTAACTTGTAACCATTTGTCTTTGGCACTTTGTGCCTCGCGAAGACGGATGGGGAGGGGATGAAAGCGATGGATACCTGCCTTCGCAGGTATGACAATAAGGAAAAATAACCTGAAAATCAAATCTGGGTACTGGCTTTCGCCGGTACGACGTGGTGTCGGGGCGTTCATAAATCCCAAATGATTGTGAAGTTGATGCTCGAACTTTTATGAAATTGCTTCGCTTCGCTCGCAATGACGGTGTATTGGGTGTGTGTGGAATGTCCGGCTTGCCCGGACATGTTTATTATAATTGCATTTTTTCCCTAATCTGCCTAATCTGTTTCATCTGTGGAGAAAATCTTTCTTGATTTCCCAGTCAAGTCGGGAATGAGGTGAGAAAGGTAAACCAGCAAAAACACAAAGACCGACTTTTCAGCCGGTCTTATGCAAATTACAGCGTTTCACAGATTTTCCTAACGATCATGAATAAACTGGACGATGATCCGCTTGACACCTGGAATTGTCTCAATGTGTTCGCGGATTTCTTCTTCAAGATTTTCAGCGAACCGCTCTTCCTCATCCTTGAGCTTGAGCTCCACAAAAACCTTGCCCTCTTCCACGTCCACGCTGATGCGCTTGATCTGACCCGCTTCAACCAGACTGATCCCGCGGTGAGGATTAATTATGTCCTGCAAAGCCTTATGAACTGATTGCTTGTCCAACTTGGCATCCTTAGCTTTAACCAGCCCCTGATCCTCTTCCCACTGCTGGACAGCGGCTTTCAAGCCCTCGATTGCCAGCACCGAGCAATGCAGTTTCACCGCCGGCAAGCCGTCAAGCGCTTCCGTCAGATCCGCGTGCTTAAGCGCTTTGACTTCGTCAGTGGTCTTGCCCTTGGCGAGTACCGTTGCCACTGAACCCGTGGCGATGTTCGATGCACACCCGAATGAACGAAAGCGAATGTCTTCTATCACCTTAGTTTCAGGATCAATCTTCATGGTGTAGGTTATCATATCGCCGCAAGCCGGGCTTCCTTCGGTGGATGTCGCGTTGGCATCCGTAAGGTCGCCGACATTCTGCGGTTGAGTAAAATGCTGGATTACTTTCTGGCTGTATTTAATTGCCATCTTCAGCCTCTGTCAAATATGTAAAAAAATGAAACATCAAACTAACTTACTTACGCTTGCGGTAAAAGCCGTGCCCGCCTTTGCGTTCGGAATGTAGCTCAGGAATAAATGCCGTCATTGACCGCAACAATTTCACCACATCCTTAACCTTAACGATAGTCTCTTCAACTTCAGCCATGGTGTTGTAGCGGGATAGTGAGAACCGGATCGCCCCGTGAGCTTCCTCGTGGATGAGCCCGATGGCGGTCAACACTTCCGATGGCACCAGCGATTTCGACGAGCACGCCGAGCCCGAAGACACGGCAATATCACGTGTGGCGAGGTGCATTAAAATTGCTTCACCTTCGATATACAGGAAGGTGATGTTCAGGTTGCCGAGCATTCGTTCATCAGGCGGAGGCCCATTCAAACGGGCGTTTTCGATTTCCGACAAACCTTCAGCCAGCCGCATTTGCAACGGGCGAATATGAGTCGTCACTTCAGCGAGGTCGCGGTCGGCGATTTCCACCGCCTTGGCAAAGCCGATTATGCCTGGTACGTTTTCCGTGCCGGGTCTGAGATCATATTCCTGCGCCGCGCCTTCCATCAGGCGTTTCGGGCGGGTCTTGCGGTTGCAGTACAACGCTCCAACGCCTTTTGGCCCATGGAGCTTGTGAGCATTCACGCTAGCCATGTCAACACCAAGCTCTGCTGGTTTGAATGACATCTTGCCCAATGCCTGAGCCGCGTCAGTGTGGAACCATGCGCCGTGTCGATGGGTGATTTCCGCTAAAGCTTTCACATCCTGAATCACGCCGATCTCGTGGTTGGCAACGATGACGCTAACTATGAAGGTGTCGTCGTCAATCACTTTGGCGAGGTCGTCAGGATCAATGTATCCCTGCCCGTCGGCGGGAATTTCTGAAACTCGGTAGCCCTCTTTTTCCAGCCGCTTGCCGATGTTCCGCACCGAAGCGTGTTCCACCGATGAAATAATCAGGTGTCTGCGTTCCGGGCGAGCCCGCGCCGCGCCTAAAATGGCGAGGTTGTTCGCCTCAGTGGCGCTACCGGTGAAGATCAGTTCTTTATCTTTAACACCCAGCACGCCGGCGATTGTGCTACGAGCTTCGTCAATCGCGGATTCGGCTTCCAGTCCCAGGTTGTGTAGCGATGACGGATTGCCAAATTTCTCTTTAAAATAAGGCAACATTGCGTCAAATGCCTCAGGATGAAGCGGTGTGGTGTCGTTGTTGTCAAAATATATCATAACTTTTCTCTTGCACTTTACAGATTCGTTTGGGACTCGCGGCGAGCAAATTTCTCGCGCACGCCCGGCATACTCCAGCGGCAACCGCAATAGTTCTGCCGGTATAACCCATAGCGTTTGCTCCATTCGAGACTCTGGAGAAAGCCGTTAGCCTTCCGCAATGTTTCCGGAAGATATTCCACGCCGTACTTTTCAGCTAACTCCCGCCCTACTTCATGGATGAATTTCACGTCCTTGTGCGGGCTGACAGTCAGAGTCGTCGCGAAGGCATCGCCGCCGTGGTCGCGAGTGTATTCCGCCGACCATTCCAATCGCTGGCGAATGCAACGGCGGCACCGTTCTCCCCCTTCGGGCTCGTCTGTGTGCCCTTTTACTGCCTCAAGCCAAGGTTTGGGGTCGCGTTCTCCTTCAACATAAGGTACGCCCCAAATCATGGAAACATAGCGAGTTTCGGCCTCTCTCAGATCATATTCGGTATTTGGAAACAGATTGGGATTATAAAACAGCGTGGTAATATCCCAATCTTTTGCGAGCCGATCCAGAGCAGTCGTGGCATCAGGAGCGCAACAGACATGTAAAATCAGTCGCGCCAAGGATTACCCTTCCTGAGAATAAATAGCGCCGATGAACTTCGTGATTTCGCGGTTGGTCTGCTCGTGCAGAAATTCACCTTTGCTGTCCATATAAGCCTCTATATCCTCATCGCTGACTTCAACGCCACGCTTGGCGGCGATTTCTTCGATGACGATATGGGTCTCGATCATTTTAATGATGATCGCTGTCAGTTTGGCAGGGTCGCTGTTGCCAACGAGCCCAAGCAATTGTTCCCGAACTCCCGGCTGGAAGAGATCCCGGTCTCGCTCGGTTCGTTCTATGATATTATCCATTTACTCACTTCTTTGGATGACAATGGTTTTGCTTTGGTGAAAAATTCCTGATTCGGCATGACAATTCGAATCGGCAGTTCTGTCTCCTGATCGCCGTCTGAATATCGACCTGTTACGCTGGCGGCTATTTCGAGCATCTCGTCGGTTACGTCCTCTGGCACAGCATCAATCAGAACAATTGGCCCCGGAATGTCGTCAACTTCAAGCATGATCCGGTCTTGCCTATGCTTTTCAAGTAGATTGTTCTCGGCTTCGTCCCTGCCCACGATCAACTTCAGCGATTCGCTCACCCGAAGATGTCTGCCAGTCTGAAGCAGTTCATAATCGTTCCAGGTCATCGCCTGTTTGTCGCCGTGCTTCCACATATCTTTGACTTTGTCGCCGTAGGATACTTCGGTCAAAATGCATCCGCCAGCGGGATTCGGGAAATCGGTCAAACCGATGCTCCGGGCGTATTCGATCTGTGGTTTGCGTCCGCGACCGGTGATGTTCATCAGGCGTTCACGGTCAACCCAGCCTTCGCGCTCTGGTCTGGTCATCACCAGATGTTTCGCCGACAATGGTCGAAGCAGTAAATCACGTAGCCCTGATTCGCGGGCGATATAATTCAGTTCGCGCATCTGTTGCGACATGGGGCGCTGTCCGACGACTTCACCTGTGAAAATGAACTTCGCTCCAGCGATGTCCATCTCTTCCCTCGCCGCTTTAAGCATGTGAATATGGCAATCAATGCAGGGGTTGACCTGCCTGCCGTAGTCGCGCGCAGGATTGTGCAGCATTTCCAGATAACCGGGCGAAAGATCGCGGTTTTTCAGCGTGATTTTCCCGGCGCAGTCTTTCTGAATGACCTCAATGTAACGTGCGTATTGATCTTCGCCATCACCCTTTCCTCGCCTTGACCACGGATTGAGGAAGAGCGAAGTAAAATGTAATGCAATGACATCAATTCCCTGCTCCATCAGCAAGCGATGAGCGAGAATGCTGTCAAGACCGCCGGAGAAAAGCCCGACGGCGGTAATTGTATCGTTAATTTCCACACCATATTATACGAATTATTAGCAAGGGGTTAGCGTTTTAAGTACGCAAAAAAAATAGCCAAAGAATTTATTGACCAACTTTCCCATAGATTCCCTGCTAAATAAATATCCCGAATTGAAATAATTAACGCGATTGTCAATTTGTCCAAAATGGGATTAAATGAGACCTGAATGTATCAAGCTCAATGCCGAGGCATTTGCATCAGGAAATGAGATTAATCACCAAGCTGAAAATGATTGTGCCGATTAAAAACATAATAATGATCTTGAAACGTTTTTGCATTTCTTCAACATGAAAGCGCCAGCCCAGCAGAAGAAACAGAAAGCCGAAATTTATCGCTATGCTACCAAGTCTTTCTGCCCAGACAAGCAATGCTGCGTCAGACTCCATCGTCAAAAAAACTAAGGGCACACGCAAAAGCTCCATCAGCAATACCCAGAAAATCATTTCCTGCCAGCCGTAGCTGTGATCCTGCGTGAAATAAACGAAGGAAAACCATAGCCAAGCCGCTTGAAAGGCAATGATGAAGAATAGTAGAATTATGCTCAAATGCTCTCCTTGAAAATGTCATAATTGCTAAGGCAGGAGAAATTTCTTCTCCACAGATTGTGCAGAAAAAGAAAATGCAATTGGGATAAACCTGTCCGGACGAGCCGGACATGCCACCCGTACCCAACACGCTGTCGTTCCTGCGAAGGCAGGAACCCATCGCATTCATCCCTATCCCCTTAAATATCAAAGGGATTGCTTCGTTGCTTCGCGCCTCGCAATGACAGTATTTCTTGCCCCCGGGATGCAGTCGCTCCCGGGCTACTGCTCTATGTGCCCTTGGTGGGCTTGTTGGTTAAGGTTTTAAACTCTCAAACTGGGTTCCCGCTTTCGCGGGAATGACAGCGGACTTTGTCCGCTGTGGAGTTGGAGAAATAGTTCACTTTGCAAAGCTTCGTGATCTTAGTTCACTCTTTAACTAAGGTTTTAAACTCTCAAACTGGGTTCCCGATCGAGTCGGGAACGAGGAGCTTAGTGGTTCTGGCATTATCAAATAATTGCGACCGTCAAATTACCCAACACGCTGTCGTTCCTGCGAAGGCAGGAACCCATCGCATTCATCCCTATCCCCTTAAATATCAAAGGGATTGCTTCGTTGCTTCGCGCCTCGCAATGACAGTATTTCTTGCCCCCGGGATGCAGTCGCTCCCGGGCTACTGCTCTATGTGCCCTTGGTGGGCTTGTTGGTTAAGGTTTTAAACTCTCAATCTGGATTCCCGGTCAAGCCGGGAATGAGGAGCTTAGTGGTTCTTGTATTATCAAATAATTGCGACCGTCAAATTAACCAACACGCTGTCGTTCCTGCGAAGGCAGGAACCCATCGCATTCATCCCTATCCCCTTAAATATCAAAGGGATTGCTTCGTTGTTGCGCGCCTCGCAATGACAGTATTTCTTTCTTAAGGCTGTGTTGGCTGTTCTTCGGGGATTTCCTCGCCATTTTTCTCCGCTGTCTTAGCATCACGAGCCTCTTTCTTGCTGACCGCCTTGGCGGTCTTGTCTTGCAGTCGTCGCTCGCGCTTCTGATTCTTCAGCTCGTCGCCGAGGTCAGCCTCCAGTGCGTCGGCGATTTCATCTACCACTTCCGCCAGCAAGTCGCCAGTCTCTCGCTTCCAGCGCAATTTTTTACTATCAGAAAACTGAGCCTTCCAGATCACATCGCCCGTTTGCATACTGATAATCTGCAGATCGAGAGAAACATTCGCCGATTTCACTTCTTCTTTGCAGTGAATTCTTCCGAGAATCGCGCCTTCAGCGTTGTATTTTTCCCACAGTTTGAAGCGCGTGGCTTCATTAAGCTCGTCATCTTGAGAAAATTTATCCAGAATTTTTTCGCTGAATAATTGTTCACAGTCAATCACCTCAAAGCCCATCAACCTCATTCTGTCAACAAACTGATCAGAGGCATTATCCGAAAAGCGCACATCGCCAGTCAAGGGAATCATTACCACTTTCTGCGGAACTTGCGATGGAAATCCCGCTGCCGCTTCTACATAGACATCAAATCCTGTCGAGACCGACGGCGCGCAACCGTAAAAGCCAGTAGCCATCAATATGACCAAGGCGTTCAGGATGGACAATTTCAGGAAATACGGTGTTTTCTTCATTTCCAAATCCTGCTAAATGGACGAGAGGACGACGGTTTATTGCACCCGGCGATGGTAGTTCTCTTTAATCAACCGGTCGAGATATTTCTGCGTATCTTCAATGACTTCAGGTGTTACATCAAACGACTCAAGCTCGATCAATTTCAAACCGTAATCGTAATTTTTGAAGCGTTCATCAAGATAAGTCTTAAGATCAATGCTCTGGCTGATGGCGGTTGCCTTGAGAATTTCCTTTGCCTCGTCGCTGAAATTTATGGTAATTCCGGTGTTGCGCAAGAAATTTTGAGAATAGCTTTCAAAAGCATGGCGGTTGACCATCTT
This sequence comes from uncultured bacterium, assembly GCA_964484805.1. Taxonomy (GTDB): domain Bacteria; phylum Electryoneota; class AABM5-125-24; order Hatepunaeales; family Hatepunaeaceae; genus CAZAGU01. The sequence goes on along the minus strand of CAZAGU010000008.1, from coordinate 32,844 downwards.
GTTCAAGTACTGCTCAGGATCGTTGCATAAATCAGCGGAAACGGTCAGCTTTCGGATTGACGTTGAAGGCAATGAGCGCTCAAACGGCATGAGGATATTCTCGAACACACTCACTAAACCGCGCGCGCCGGTCTTATATTCCTGGGCTTTCTCAGCGAGAATCCTAAGCGCGTCATCTTCAAAATCCAGTTCAATCTTGTAGGCGGCGAAATCACGCTTTTTACTCTGGATGACAGAGCTGAGAGGATTCTTCACGATGCGATACAAACCCTCAACATCCAGAGGTTTCAATTCGGTAATAACCGGCACTCTACCAATGAATTCCGACTCGAAACCATAGTCAATCATATCCTGTGATTGCTTGTGCGCAAACAGAAATTCGACATTTTCAGCCGACACAATAGCATTGTCACTAAATCCCATGCCGCCTTTCTTCAGCCGGCGTGAAATTATTTCTGGCAATCCAAGAAAAGCTCCTGACATGATGAACAGGATATTTCGTGTGTTGATTTTTTTCCGTGATGCTTTGCCGGTGCGCTGAGTCTCAAGCACGGCTTCCATCTGGCTCGCCAGATCATGCGGCACCTTCATATCCACTTCGGTCTCTTCCATCAGTTTCAGAAGATTCCGTTGCACGCCGCTACGGGACACATCAGGTCCATTCCAGCTTCCCGCTGAAGCGATTTTGTCGATCTCGTCAATATAGACAATGCCATATTCAGCGAGCTTAATGTTGCCATCAACCTGATAGACTAACTCGCGGATGAGGTCTTCCACATCACCGCCAACATAGCCGGTCTCGGAAAATTTCGTCGCATCGCCTTTGACGAATGGAACATTCAGTTTGTTGGCGATGAGGCGCACCAGATAAGTCTTGCCGACGCCAGTGGGCCCAATCAACAGCATGTTAGACTTCACATGGCCGACGATGCGCGGCAGTTCGGCGTGTTGCTTTTCGAGGTACATGCGATGGAAATGGGTGCAGATTTTTGTCGCCACAGTTTCAATCGCGTTGTCCTGACCGACAATGTAGCCTTTCAGGTATTTTATCAATTCCTCAGGCAGGATGTCAAAGTGAATATCGTTGATTTGTGCTTCAGTGGCTTTTGTGCCGGGAGGGGAGCCAGCTTTATCGGGATTTGGTAATTCAGAATCAAACACTAAATCTGCAAAACGATCATCCATGTTCAATTTGCCTCGATCATCAGACATATAATGTAACCTCAAGTTCTAGTATTGTTTGTGTTGTTTGCTTGGGAGATAATACGTCAGAAAGCCTACTGGCGTAGTCTATCTCCAAATTTAACGCGAAAAAAGAGAAACGGAAAGGGCAAACACTCCCGCAATATGTCATACCAGCGAAGGCTGGTATCCATCGCATTCATCCCTTAGTCACACAATAACAAAAGGAAAGCTTCGTTACTTCGAGCCTCGCAAAGACGGGTTGGGAGTACGTCATTCCCGCGAAGCAGTCTGTCCGAGAATAAGATTTTAACCTGAACGAGCAGGCTAAACGAGCCCAACGCTGTCATTCCCGCGAAAGCGGGAATCCAGCGAAACACTTGATAATGCAGAAAATACCGTTTTGTTTTAAACTCTCAATCTGGGTTCCCGGTCAAGCCGGGAACGAGGAATTTAAACTTTTCGGCATTCTCGGACAGACTGGAAGGCTGAAATCCATGGTTTTCAGCTAGACTCTATCCGAGCGTTTCCATCATGGCATTGATTGTGTTTTCAATGCCTAGGGCAACATCCTTGATGCTTGGACCTAACATGTACGCTGGTGTGGAGTAAACATTGTTCACTGCGTCAAAATGATATTCATCCACAGCCTTTTTGACATGCCGTCCACCCATTGTATTGATAGCAGCAGCCGTTTTAGGGTCATTTCCTATGGTCACCTGCGGCAATGCGCCTTCGGATGTCAGGGCTTTGGTGAGCGTAGCCGGAGCAATGCAGATGGCAACAATTGGCTTGTTATCCGAGTACATATCATAAATGAGGCGATTAACACCGCCTTCAACCTCGCACTCTGCGCCTTTAACTGCAAAATTACTCAGATTTTTCGCCGCCCCAAAACCACCGGGAATAACAAGTGCATCAAGTTCAGTGGCTTTAACGCCAGCAATATCCCGAACCTCACCACGTGCGATTCTGGCGGACTCGATCATCACATTGCGAGCCTCACCTTCGGCAATTTCACCGGTTTGGTGATTCACCACGTGCATTTGTGAAATATCCGGCGCCATTGGGATTACCTTAGCACCAGCTCGATCCAGCGCCAACAACGTCAGCACCGCTTCGTGAATTTCCGATCCATCGTAAACACCGCAACCCGCTAAGATGACTCCAACATTCTTTGCCATAATAACCTCTTCTACAGTTATTTACCCTTCAATCAAAAATAATATATCATTTACCTTATTAAAAGGCAAACCTAAGCTTTAATATAGTTTTAGGACAAAAGCTTGCTATTAGTAAATACCTCCGTTGGAACACGGTTGGAAAACGCTCTGAGTTTTATTACCCTGCGAGATAACATTGGGATAAAGGATGAAGGGTGAGATTTTACTTGACAATGCTTAGTAAATCTTCCCATATTTTAAAAAGATTGCTTTTTATGCAATTTTCCATAAGCATTTGATACAGTGAAAACAATTACTCATACGCACAGGAGACGCTTAAAATGAACAGCTCACGTTTTTGGGATTTCACCAGGCTCAGCGGATTATTATCACTTTTTGTGTTGCTGATTTTTAATCCATTACAGGCGCAGACGATTGTAAACGGTTTCGTCAATGGGCATTGGGATACCGATGGTAGCCCATATATTGCTAATGGAACCATTACCGTACAGGCTGCCGATTCTCTGCAAATTGATCCCGGCGTTGAAGTGCTCTTCAGCCCCAACACTGGTTTCAATGTCTATGGCACCTTGCTTGCAATTGGAACTCTTGAAGATTCCATTATTTTCAGATCCAATCGAAGCGTTATAGGAGACTGGAGTTCACTGCATATCGACGGCGCTGGATCCAATGCGACAAGAATCGCCTTCAGTATCATTCAGCACTGTGATAATGGCCTCTACCTCACTGATTGCCGTCCGGTGATAAGCAACAGCCGAATTTCAGACCATTCCCGCGCCTGCATTCGCGCCGAAAATTCTCAAGCTGAAATCTTAGGTTGCAACATAGCCAATTCCCAGCGGACTGGGATTGTGTTGGACGAACGAAGCAATATGAGAATTAGAAGCGGCTCCGTCAGCGGATTTCAGTCCAACGGAATAGCCATCACCGGACTGTCGACCGCTATTATTGAGGGCATGGAGATTACAGGCGGCAGCGACCATGGCATATACTTAAGTCAAGCGGGTGTATGTTCGTTGGCATACAACCGAATTTATGCGAGCGGCGTGCACGGGATATTCCTGTCTCAGTCTGACCGCGTAGTCATATACCGCAATGTTGTCTATCGCGCTAATGGAAGCTACGCGGTGCATCTTTACCGTAGCGACAACTTCAGCCTTATAAACAACACCATTCTTGACAATTCTGTCTCTGGTTTAGGTGCTGTAAATAGCACAGGTGAGGTTTTAGATAACATCATCGGCATGAATGGCCAGGATGGAATTTTTGTGCAAGGTGGCGGTGTTACGCTAGGTTTCAACGATGTCTGGCAGAACCGACGTGATGATTACTCAGGAATCGCCGCCGACAACACAGACATCAGCGAGGATCCCTTGCTGACAGCCCCGGGTCAACATGACTTTCGTCCTCAGGAAGGATCGCCGGTCATTAATGCTGGTTCGCCTCGTTTCCGCGATCCTGATGGCACAGTTGCAGATATTGGCGCAGATTTTTACAATTTGAACGATCCACCCGTTATTGAGAGCTACTACCCTGAAGAGCTTGATGTCGTGGGTATCGACGCGGAAATTGTATTTGGCGTGCAGGCGAGCGATCCGAACGGGCACCCAATTGTCTATGAATGGTATTTAAACGGATCACTGATCTCACGGGAAGCCACAGCGACAATCAACTTTGACAGGCTTGGCACGGCGGTTGTTTCCGTTTTTGTCGATGATCGCCTATATCTCGGCAGAGTTTCGCATACTTGGCAGTTTGCGGTGCCTGTTCGTGAAGATGGCGCACTGCCGACGGAATTCAGTGTCAAAGGACCTTACCCGAACCCATTTAACAGCTCAAGTCGGATTACACTGACATTGCCAGTTGAAGAACGTGTGTCGGTTCAGGTTGTGGATTTAAGCGGCAGAATGGTGAGCATGATCGCCGATGAACAACTTGCGGCAGGGAGCCATCAAATGCAGATTAATGCTCAGAATTTGCAGACGGGGACGTATTTCTTAATAGTGAAGCGTGAAAATAGTCGCTTTGCTGAGAAATTCATTGTGCTGAAATAAGTTACTGTTTATATTGGTTAATTATACTTTTGTGTTTTGTGAAACGCAAAGGTGAATTGAGTAATCAATATTTCTTTGCCTGAATGGGTAAAGTGATGTTTATCTGGGTTTATTTTGCAGAAACACCGAAAAACCAAGTGCGGAGTTTATATGGGGCGAATACTCGCAAAACTTGTGATGATAGCCATTCTGGTTAGCTTTCCAGCATCATTAGTCTTCAGTCAGGATGGACAATCCGAAGACCCGAAGCAGGAATTATTAAAGATTCAGGAAGAGCTTAAAGTTGTCACTGCCGACATGACTAAGGCTACCGAAGATAAAGACAACGATAAGTACAAAGAACTTGCTGTTAAGTACGAAGAGCTGAAACAGCGGTTGCTGGAACAGAAGAAATTGGTTGATGCCAAAGCCGCGGATGCCAACCAGTCTGCACTTGCCAAGAAGGCATATAACGATGGCGGTTCGCAGATGCGGAGCGGAAATTTCACGGCGGCGGTTGAGCAATACAAGCGTTGCCTTGAGATTGAGCCCAACAATGAAGGCGCTTACTACAATATGGGCGTGGCTTATCTCAGGCTTAAGAAGACAGAAGAAGCCCAAAGTGCTTTCCTCAAAGCTGTTGAGATTAATTCAAATTATGCCGCCGCCTTTCTCGTTCTGGGAAATATTGAGTCAAAATCGCGTGAAAATGCAGTTGCTCTGAAACATTACCGGAAAGCAATTGAGCTTGATCCGCAAATGGCGAAAGCACACTACGGTATTGGGAATATATATTTCCGCGACAGCAACTTTGCGCAGGCTGTGACAGCATACAAGAAAGCTGTGGAAGTTAAGCCGAAATTTGACGCTGCCTGGGTGGTTTTGGGTAGATCGTATAATGGTCTGAAAAGGTACTCCGAAGCTTTGTCCGCCTATAATAAGGCAATTCAGATTAATCCTAAATCTGACGCTCATTATTACCGCGCTGAAGTGCTGAATAAGCTTGAGCGCTACTCTGAAGCTTTAAGCGCTGCTGATAAAAGCCTGAAATACCGCAAACGCGGAAAAGCGCCTGTGTACTTTGAAAAAGGTTTTGCGCTCGCTAAATTGACAAGGAAAGCTGAGGCTATTGCCGCATTTGAGCAGGCAAAGACTGATCGAGCTTGGCGTGAAAGTGCTCAGTACCAGATTGATGTTTTGAACGGTAAGATTAAACCGACTCAGTAAAGTTGCCAGAAAACCAGAATTTGAACGCCTCAACAGCGCTTAAATACTGCAACATTGCAGTTGAAATTTGCATCGGAACCGAAGAATCAATCCTGAAGACATTATCAGTCGCCCTGCAGAGCGGAATTGACACACAAGCGATCAGGGAAGTGATAATGACTGGATATTTGTTTGACGGTTACCCGACAGCGTTGGAAGGTTTAAGACTACTTGATGAACTTGTGCCGTCACCACAAATGGCTGATGGCGCAAGTTTTTATTCGCCCGAAAATGTCATTTATTGGCGTGAGCGAGGCGAGACTCTGTGCCAAAAAATTTATGGACCTCAGTTTTCTGCTCTGATGAGAAGAGTGGAGACATTCGCCCCTGAGCTTCGCGACGCGATGATTGTTGAAGGCTATGGAAAAGTATTGTCTAGCCCACTGCTCGATGTAAGAAATCGCGAGCTTTGCGTGGTGGCGATTTTAATCGTTAAGAATCGACCGCGTCAGTTATTGAGCCATGCTCTCGGTTCATTGCGTCTGGGCGTGTCTGCTGAACTTTTACAACAAGTATTTGACGAAGTAATTATTAGAATGGATCCTTCCCGGAAAGCTCTCCTTGAAGCAGTCATCTCCCGTGCAATCCAAACAGAAAGTATGTCATAAAGGCAGTAAATACTGTCATTGTGGCATTTCGTCGCAAAAAATCTAATCAAATTGTTTGAAATGGCATGATTTTAGCGATGGCACAGATGTTGCTACTCACAATAGTGAAATCGGTGTTATGCCGATTAACCTGCGAAAAAATATTTGCTGGTTTTGAAATTCCTGATCTCATAATGCACTTGACCTCAGTTTACTCTGATGGGGGGAATTTCTAAACACGGAACTTTTAATGTGCAAGCCAGACAGAGTTCTTCCGTCTGGACGAGTTCAGAAAGATTGACCAGCAATTTCGAAATACTAAAATTTGAAAAGAGGAAATAAATGGGCAAAGTAATCGGAATCGACCTCGGCACCACGAACAGTTGCGTCGCGGTCATGGAAGGTGGACAGCCTACAGTCATTCCCAACGCCGAAGGCAACAGAACAACACCATCAGTGGTGGCATTTTCTAAAACTGGCGAACGTTTAGTCGGCGGACCTGCCAAGCGGCAATCTGTAACCAATCCTACCAAGACTATCTATTCTATCAAGCGGTTCATGGGCAGAATGCTTGATGAGGTTGGAACCGAACGCCATCAGGCTCCGTATGATGTCATCCGTGGCGATGGCGGAACAGCCAGAGTTAAGATTGACGACAAGATTTATTCGCCGCCAGAGATTTCAGCAATGGTGCTTCAGAAGATGAAACAATCCGCTGAAGAATATCTAGGCGCAAAGGTCACTGAAGCAGTTGTTACCGTTCCGGCATATTTTAATGACTCACAGCGACAGGCGACCAAAGACGCTGGCGAAATCGCTGGGTTGAAGGTTAGTCGCATCATCAACGAGCCGACAGCCGCGGCGCTTGCTTACGGTTTGGACAAGAAAGAAGACCAGAAGATTGCAGTTTATGACTTTGGTGGCGGAACTTTTGATATTTCGATTCTTGAAATCGCCGATGGTGTCTTCGAAGTGAAATCCACTAATGGCGACACTCATTTAGGTGGCGATGACCTCGATCAAGTGTTGATTGACTGGGTCGCTGATGAATTCAAGAAGGCTGAAGGTGTCAATCTGCGTACCGATCCCATGGCGTTGCAGCGTCTTAAGGAAGCTTGCGAAAAGGCGAAGATTGAACTTTCGAGTTCATCATCCACGCAGATCAATCTGCCCTTTGTCACAGCCACAGCCGAAGGTCCCAAGCACTTGGATCAGACTGTAACTCGCGCTCAGTTTGAGAAATTGATTGAGCCTTTAATTCAACGCACAATTAACCCTTGTAAAAATGCGCTGAAGGATGCTCATTTGACCGCAGCCGAGATTGATGAAGTCATCATGGTTGGTGGTTCGACCCGAGTGCCGGCAGTATTGGAGACCGTCAAGAAGCTGTTTAACAAAGAGCCCAACCGCTCAGTGAACCCTGATGAAGTAGTTGCGATGGGCGCGGCAATTCAGGGCGGTGTGCTTGCCGGTGATGTTTCCGACATTCTTTTGCTCGATGTTACGCCTCTGTCGCTCGGAATTGAAACACTTGGCAGTGTCATGACGACTTTGATTCCCTCGAACACTACTATTCCGACCCGCAAGGAAGAGGTGTTCAGCACAGCGTCTGACAGTCAGCCAACTGTGGATATTCATGTGCTTCAGGGCGAGCGCCCGATGGCTATGGACAACAAGACCATCGGCAGATTCCAGCTTGATGGAATTCCTCCAGCGCCACGCGGCGTGCCACAGATTCAGGTGACTTTTGATATTGATGCCAACGGTATTCTTTCCGTTTCTGCCAAAGACAAGGCGACAGGACGTGAGCAGAACATCAAGATTCAGGCATCATCAGGATTGAGTGAATCTGATATTGAGCAGATGAAAACTGATGCCAAGGCTCATGCTGAAGAAGATAAAAAACGTCGCGATGAAGTCGATACGCGCAACACAGCAGACCAGAAAGTCTGGCAGACCGAGAAGCAGATCACGGAGCTTGCGGACAAGATTGACGAAGAGTCAAAATCGAAACTTCAGGCGGCTGTTGACAGGCTTAAAGAGGCTCTGAAGGGCACTAATCTTCAGGAAATCAAGGATGCCAATGGCGATCTCGATCAGATCTGGCAGCAGATTTCCACACAGATGTATCAGAACTCTCAGCAACCTGGGCAGGACGAGCCAAGTCCGGGAGCGGGCGCTCAAGGCGATCCGACTGCTGGCAATGGCGGTGCTAAGGGCGATGATCGCGAAGTTGAGAATGCCGATTATGAAATCGTTGATGAAGACAAGAGCTAGACCCGACTATCATTGCCTTGCTAATTGCAACTAATGCAAATCAAAGCAACCCTGACTGGGAAGTTGGGGTTGCTTTGAATTTTTGTTGGGGGTGATGGTTTCCTCTGGCTTGCGCCGTCAAATATATGACGGTGATGGAATTCTTCCGTGGTGGTCGTATCCTGTTCTGTCATTCCAGCGAAGGCTGGAACCCAGCGCTTAAAAAACGTCTAATCAGGGATGTCTCCCTTGTGTCCATGCCTGCGCTTTTCCATTCCTGCTTAATGCCCTCTTTGGCGTTGCGCTCAGGGAAATGCACAATGAGAAGTTGACTCATTGATTGCTGTGATGTATATTGAAATGATAGGCAATAATTATGCCTGTTTACCTGACGACGCTATTGTTTTATGTCATTCAGACAAGACTTTACAACTGAAATCGTCGTACCTATTTAGGTAAACTCTCCCTGAAAGCATTCAGGAAAAATTCGTCCACATAAGCCATTGGCTTTTCTTTGATTGATTTAGATGAACAAGATACAGCAAAAAAAAGATAAAGATACCGAGCAGGTTGAGGTTCCAGAAAAGCTTCCTGTTATCCCACTGCGTGATCTGGTGGTTTTCCCACACATGGTTGTGCCACTCGTCATTGGTCGAGAAGGCACCATGGCGGCGATTGAGGAGAGCGTAACGTCCGACCGGCTTGTCGCTCTTGTGGCTCAGAAAGACCCCGAAGAGGATGAACCCAAAGCCCGCGATATGTATCGTGTTGGAGTTTTAGGGCGCATTCTGCAAGTGTTGAAACTGCCAAACGGCTTAGCTAAGGTTCTGGTGGAAGGCGCGGGCAGGCTTAAAGTCAAGCGATTCAATCGCCTTGAAAACTATCTGTCGGCAACTATCACCGTCATAGAGGATCAAGACGGTGATAGTACATCTGAAATTGAAGCTGCCCATCGACATTTAAGCGGACTGTTCAAGGAGTACATTTCGCTGAACCGTCAGATACCCGATGAAATCACCATGACCATCGACCAGATTTCATCACCTCGTCATCTTTCGGATTTCGTGGCGATCCACTTGAACAACAGCCTGCGCAGTAAGCAGAAAGTGCTCGAATCAACGGATATCTACGATTTGCTTCTTTTTCTTGCGTCTCAATTGCAGCATGAAATCGAGATTTTGACCATAGAGCAGAGCATCGAAGGCAAAGTCAAAGAGAAGATTTCTAAGTCGCAACGTGCTTATTATCTGCAGGAACAGATGCGGACGATCAAGAAAGAACTCGGCGAAGACCCGGACGATGACATTTCCGATGTGCTTGAATATCGCAAGAAGATCAAGAAGGCTCGATTGCCCAAAGAAGCACGGGTTAAGGCTGAGGAAGAACTAACTCGGCTGGTGAATACGCCCATGCTCTCGCCAGAAGCAACGGTCATCCGCACCTATCTGGATTGGATAGTGGATATCCCCTGGTTTAAGACCACTAAGGACAATCCTGACATCGACAACGCGTCTGCCATTCTTGAAGAAGATCACTACGGGCTTGAGAAGCCGAAAGAACGCATTCTGGAACATTTGGCAGTGCTGACGCTTGCGGGTAAAATGCACGGGCCTATTCTTTGTCTGGTGGGGCCTCCGGGAGTTGGTAAGACATCGCTCGGCAAGTCTATCGCCCGGGCAATTGGTCGCAGTTTTGTGCGGGTGTCGCTGGGCGGGGTTCGTGATGAAGCCGAAATACGCGGGCACAGGCGCACTTATGTCGGCGCATTGCCGGGGCGGATTATACAGTCGATGAAAAAAGCCGGAACCATCAACCCGGTCTTCCTGCTCGATGAGATCGACAAGATGAGCACAGATTTCCGCGGCGATCCCTCGTCGGCATTGCTGGAAGTGCTTGACCCTGAGCAAAACCATGCTTTCTCCGATCACTATCTTGAAGCGGATTATGATCTGTCGCAAGTATTGTTTATAACAACGGCGAACACTCGCGACTCCATCCCCTGGGCATTGCAGGATAGAATGGAGATAATCGAACTTCCGGGTTATTTGCATCAGGAAAAGTTCGAAATTGCCAAGCGTTTTCTGATTAACAAACAAACCGAACAAAACGGGTTGACAGCGAAATTCATTGAGATTGGTGACGATGTCCTTGATCTGGTTATTGAAAGCTATACTCGTGAAGCCGGCGTGCGTGAACTGGAACGTATGATCGCCAAGTTGATGCGAAAATCAGCTCGGCTTATCATCTCCGGCAAGCCTGATAAGTTACCTCTGCACATTGATAAGACGCTTGCAGAAGAGATGCTGGGAGTGCCGAAGTTTATGGATCATCTGGTTGACGGTGAAAACCGAATCGGCGCGGCAGTTGGCTTGGCTTGGACATACACAGGTGGCGACATTCTGATGATTGAGACCGAGACCATGATCGGCAAGGGCAAGTTGACTCTCACCGGCAACCTCGGTGACGTTATGCAGGAATCAGCTCATGCGGCGTTGACTGCCGTCAGAAGTCGTGCCGAGAAAATCGGCTTCAACGGCGAAGATTTCATGAAATTGGAAACGCACGTTCATTTCCCTGAAGGCGGTGTTCCCAAAGATGGGCCCTCGGCGGGAATTACAATCGCCGTCGCTCTCGCCTCAGCTTATTCCAAGCGCATGGTGCGAGGCGACATTGCCATGACCGGCGAAATAACATTGCGCGGTGAAGTTTTGCCGATTGGTGGTCTGCGTGAGAAACTGATGGCGGCGCTTCGGAATGGGATTAAAACCATCATCATTCCTGAGCGAAACAAACGTGAGCTGAGCGAGGTTCCCGAAGCCGTTCGCGAGCCACTGACAATTATTCCAGTGAAAACAATCGACGACGTTTTTGAGCATGTATTATTGCCACTTTAGTGTGACGGTGATACTTGTACAATGTTTTTGACCTGCTTACTTTGAGACGTACTACCTGAGTATTAAGGAAAGCGTCCGGATGTTTTCCCCGGGCGCTTTCCAATTTTCGTGCCAGAGTAAAATCGAAGAGGAGGTTCTGCTGATGTATCTTCAGAAAATTTTCCAACGCACAATACCCATGTTGCTACTTCTTGCAGTGTTGCTCTCTGGCAACATATCGCAAGCAACTGAAATGGTCGAAGTAGCGCTACGTAGCCCCTCCGATGTTGCCTACCTCCTGAGCCAAGGCTTTGACGTGTCTTATGTTTCTCCCGGTGGGATGGCTGATGTCTTCCTTCAGGATCAGGGCGAGCGCGCACACCTCGAAGAAACAGGCTTGTATCTGCGCACTGTCCACGCAAACATCGAAGAATTTTTCGCCGAACGCTATGCACCTCGCCGAGATGACATGGGCGGATACCGAACTTTTGACGAAATAGTTGACGAACTAATCGAGCTTCACGACCAATATCCAGACCAGATTTCAGACCTTATTTCCATCGGTCGCACAATTGAGGATCGCGACATCTGGGCGGTGAAAATTTCCGACAATCCTGAAGATGATGAAGATGAGCCTGAAGTATTGCTCACGGGTTTGATTCATGCTCGTGAAGTGATGACGGCTGAAATCCTATTCACACTCATGCACACCCTCCTTGAAGGCTACGGCGAAGATGAATACCTTACGGAATTAGTTGATGAACGCGAAATCTGGATCATTCCCTGCCATAATCCCGACGGCTATGTGTTCAACGAAGAGGAAGACCCAGATGGCGGAGGGATGTGGCGGAAAAATCGCCGTGATAACGAAGATGGAGAATTCGGCGTCGATTTGAACCGGAACTGGGGGTATCAATGGGGCCGAGACAACATTGGTTCCAGCAACCATTCATACCGTGAAACCTATCGGGGGCCTGAAGCCTTTTCCGAGCCTGAGACTCAAGCTGTGCGCGAATTCATCAACGAACGTCATTTCACATCTTCCCTTTATTTCCACTCTTACGGAAACCTCTGTCTTTATCCCTGGGGGTTTGAGAATCTACAGGCTCCACATCGAAATGTCTTTTCCGCACTTGGTCAGAAATTGGTCGGCGACAATGGTTATGTGGTCGGCACAGGCTGGGAAGTGCTCTACCCCACCAATGGCGACTCCGATGACTGGATTTATGGTGGCACGGATGAGCACGAACTGATCTACGCCTTCACCATTGAAATCGGCACCAGAAACGACAACTTCTGGCCCCCACTGAACCGGGTGCCAGCGCTACTTGATGAGAACCTGCCATCATGCCTTAAATTAATCGAATACGCTGACAATCCTGAACGAGCAATCCCTCCGCAGGCTCCTCAGAATGTTTGGTATTCCGTCGGCAACGACGGGGATCCGGTCTTTGAATGGGATGAAGACGACGATGAATCCAATTTTCCTGTATCGTGGGAAATACGAGCGATGCTTGAGCCCGATGAGTTCACCGATGAAGTTCCTGATGAAAACATTCTTTGGGACGAATTTGGTGTTTCAGTCTATAATTTTATCGCTCATAGCGACCCAAACACTTTTCGCTTTAATCTCAGTTCCGGCATTGCCACCCTCACATTCAAAGAACCCATTTTACCGCCGGTAACACTGCGCGCCTGGCTTAGGATGCGCATTTCATTTGCGGCGAATTTTGCGCTTGAAGTATCCGATGACGGATTGTCTTGGACTGGAGCGCCGGGGCGCAACACTCAGGAACTTGTCGTTGATGATTATTCACATGGGCATGTGTTGCGGAGCATGTTGACCGACGGCTATGAGGAGTTCTGGTGGGATTTACGGCAGTGGGCTGACAGGCATGTTTATCTTCGTTTCCGGTATTACGCTTTTGACAGTGGTGGCAGAAATGATTATATCTATCTCGATGACATTGGACCTCTGCCCACATGGGAATTCGATGAAATAGCATTGTCAGACATTGAAGATAACGTCGTCACACTTCGGGATTATTACCCCGAAGATGGCTGGGTGTATTCTGTTCGGGCTTATGATGGTGAGGATGATGTTTCCAACTGGAGCCGACTTGCACAAGAGGAGAGGGTTGTTGATGAATTCACAATTCCACTTGAAGCAGGCTGGTCAATGATAAGCTCGCCAGTTGCACCCGAACAGCCTTCCATGCCTGATGTGTTTGCGGATTTGATCGAAAACGATATATTGTCCATAGTTAAAAATGTTCGAGGACAGTTTTTTGCGCCACGCTATGACTTTAACCAACTTGGTGACTGGGATGCCCATTCAGGCTATATGGTGAGCATTGACGAAGATTGTGATTTGACATTTATTGGTCAGCGCATCCCCTTTGATACTCCCATTCCATTGAACCAAGGCTGGAACATGATCTCCTACCTTCCAAGGCAACCAATGCCTGTTGAGGAAGCACTGGCAGGCATCGAGGACAATCTGATTCTGGTCAAGGATGGCGAAGGCAGATTCTGGTCAATCGAATTTGACTTCAGTAATATGGAAGATATGGCTGAGGGCTTTGGCTACATGCTGAGGATGGATGTCGATGACGAGCTGATTTATCCTGCTCAAGGACAGAGACGAAATTTAGCTTCACACACCCCTTCCAAGGTGTGGCGGTCAGGGCAAACATCTTCCGACAACCACAGTGTTATTATTAAATCTGATGCAGACTTCCCCGAAGGCGAGATTATTTTCCGAGACAGCGATGGCTTTGTGGCGGGGTTGGTTCAGGTACTGCCCGTGGATGCCGAACTTGGTGTGGCAGTCTGGGGTGAGGAAAACCCAGGGGGCGCGGGGCTTGCCAGTGGTGAGCCGCTTCAAATGTTCTGGCGTGAAAGCGCTGGTGAAGCCGAAATCAAACTGGACTATGTAACAATAGCTGGCGAGAATGTCTGGACGAAAGACGGTTTTTCGGTGTTGGAAATCAACGCCGGACAGATTAGCTCCATGCCGTCGGAAATCGGCTTCGTCAGTGTTGAGCCAAATCCCTTCAACAGCATGGTGCGGCTGTCTTATGTTGTTCCTGACAATGCCTCCGCGAAGCTGACGATTTTCAATGTGGCGGGCAGGCAGATTTTCAGCACCATCACAAACAATCTTCATGCTGGGGCGCACACTGTGGCTTGGGATGCCGATGGGCAAAGCTCAGGAACATACTTCGCCCGGCTTGACATACACGGCGAATCTGGTAGCAGTTTGACCACAGCTTCCACCGTTAGAAAACTACTTCTGGTGCGATAGAGATAGATGAGAACATTCCGGTTAAGCGCACTAGTTTTGCTCGCGGCTCTGTCATGGTATGCTCAGAGCTTTGCCGCAGAAACGACGATCAGAATCCCAACCCGCGAAAAGGGGCGGATTGATTCGTTGGTCTGGCATGAGCCTGATGCGCCTCGTATGGCGCTGGCGCTCTCCGGCGGCGGTTTCCGTGGTTTGGCGCATATCGGTGTGCTGGATGTGCTGGAGGAAGAAGGCATCATCCCCGATGCGGTTGCCGGGGTGTCTTTTGGTGCGCTGGTCGGAGGGCTATACTGCGAAGGACTAACACCGGATGAGATTTTTCAGATTTTCAGAAACCTGAAAATCGAACATCTGCTGATGGACAGACCTGAGCGTCGTTCGCAGATACTGGCGAGAAAGCAGGAACTTAGCCGGCACATGGTGGAATTTCGGGTTGAGCGGGGATTCAAACCGGTTCTACCGGGCGCGGTTTTGCCGGGGCAAATACTGTATCAACGCCTGATTGAGCAAACACTGAACCTGCCCAACCTGCCTGTTTCAGATTGGAATAATCTCAACATACCCTTGCGTATGCTCTCGGTTGATCTGCAGAGTGGTGCTCCTGTAGTCTTCACTCATGGCGATCCTGCCATTGCGATTCGCGCCTCCATGTCCGCACCGCTTCTCATTGATCCCCTGACGATTGACACGCTCCAATTGATTGACGGTGGTATCGCGGCAAACATTCCGGTCGATCTGGCGCGCTCGATGAACGCAGACATCGTGCTTGCGGTGGATGTAAGCGCCGAGCTTCAGCCGCTCAAGCCACCTTTCCAGCCGTGGCGGATAGTGGATCAGGTGACGACTATTCTGGAACAGGCGAGCGAGGCGGATGCCTTAGCCAATGCTGATGTGATTGTAACGCCGATAATGCCGTCTGACACCATAATGAACACACTGGAATATAATTTCGAGGTGGTCGAAGCAGGCAGACAGGCGATGCGAAAAGCGTTGCCGGAATTGCGGGAGAAGTTAAAAAATCTTGAAGCCAGACCGGACACTACAGTCTATGTTGTCGCACAAGCCTTCGAGCGCACGTCCTACACCGGATGCGAGACTAAATTACCGATGGAAAAAACGGTAACTTCGGAATTTATCGAGCGGAGACTCAGGCAGACACTCGAAAGAAGAAACGTTCGCGATGCTTTCGCAGTCTATAATGACGAGACGCGCACGCTGACATTTCACACCGTTGCCACAACCATGCTTTGGGAAGTGCAGGTCAATGGCAATATCAAAGTTTCCGATGCCGATATTTTCCAGTGTTTCTCTGGGTCATTTGGCAAAGCGCTGAATCTGGATGCACTCGATCATGCAATCAAATGCGTTCACCAGTTGTATCGGCAGCGCGGCTATCCACTTGCACAGTCTGAGGCAGTTTCATTTGATCCGAATCTGGGCGCGATTTTTCTGAAAGTGAATGAAGGCTTCCTCGACAAGATTGCCTTATCCGGGTTGAATGCCATTCGTGAACAAGATGTCGGTAAAGAATTATCCATACATTCTGGTGATGTAATCAACCGGAAGAACATCATCAATGACACAAAAAAACTGTATGCAACCGGAATGTTCCGCAGTGTGCTGCCTCAGATCGTAGCATCCGACGAGCGAGCTGGATACTGGGATATAATTTATCATTTTCAGGAGCAACCGCCTCCGGTGCGCATCGGTCTGGCGTATCAGGCTGAGCGTCGAACTCGAGGATTTGTCGAATACAATTCCTCAGCATGGCAAGGCTTTCTCCTACGGGCTGTGATTTTTTCCAGCGTGGGTGAAAAGGACGATGACCATCGTATCTCCTATCACGTTGACAAAGTTTACGGCAAACCCATTATTGCCGATCTGACATTTGGTTTTATGGATCGTGAGAGATATTCTTATAATCTGGATCACGAACGCATCGCTGATTACTATGAGTCAAAATGGGGCGCTCAGGTCGAGGTCGGCGGCATGGCACAGAGCTGGGGGCTTTTTGCACTGACAGCCCGATGGGAAAAGCACTGGAATCGGTATGTTGATCGTCTGGAAAGATACCAGATTTCAGCTCTGGGTTTTAAACTTGGGTTGGATACTCAAGACCGGGATCCATACCCGCGGCGCGGGTTTAAAGTGAGCGGTTACGGGGAATCGGCTGGAAAATACTCAGCATCTGATGTCAGCTTCAACCATATCTGGGGAGAGGGCGAAGTATATCTGCCGTTACACCGACGCTACACCTTTGCTATGCGATTATCCAGCGGCTCCGCAGATCGAACGACACCCCGCGACGAGATGTTCAGACTTGGCGGGATACACTCATTCCCCGGCTTGCATCTTGATGAAAAGATTGGCATGATGCAAACCACCGCCGGCGCTGAACTTCGCTTCGATTTGCTTAGCAAATTGCTGGCGGATGCCTATTTCGGCGGACGCTTCGATGTTGGTGGCAACTGGGCTGATCCTGAAGCACAAATTAAGCGCAATGACTGGATGACTTCAGCCTCTGTGTATTTTGCGTTGGATACGATACTTGGACCGATCCACGTTCAATGGGGACATTTGTTTAATAGCCCGGCAACCCCAGAGAATAATGTATTTTACATTCAAGCCGGGAACATTTTTTAACTTAGATCATTACATACTTAGTGCAATCTCGACTCAAGGCACGGTTTCATAGAAGATAGGTTTAACAGAAGTTTTTACCATGACAAAAAGACTGATACTCGCCACGATGATTTTTTTCGCTGTTGTGTCGTTCTCCTGGGGGGATAACGAGACTGAAAAAATGTCGCAGGAACAACGCTATCGCGACATTGCCACGCATATTAAGCTATTCGGGGAAGTCTATCGCGAGGTGAACCGTCGCTATGTTGACTCAGTAAACGCCGATAGTGTTATTCTGGCGGGAATTCATGGAATGCTGGATGTGCTTGATCCCTATACTGTCTATTTCGAGCCAGAAGACAAAGAAAAGCTGGAGATATTAACCAGCGGCGCTTATGGAGGCATTGGCGTGGAGATCGGTTTGCATGGCAAAGACAGAGCCTTGACCGTCATTTCACCAATCGAAGACACACCAGCTGCCCGAAAAGGTCTGCGCCCCGGCGATGTGATTATTGCCGTTGATGGCAAATCAACCAAAGGTTTCACTACCAGTGATGCTGGCAAAGCTATCCGTGGCGAAGCGGGCACTCCGGTTGTAATCTCCATTGCCAGAGCAGGCTATGAGAAACCGTTGGAATATACTCTGGAACGCGAAAACATCGTGATGAAGGATGTGGCATATTCCGGGATGATTGATGATTCCATTGGCTACATCAAACTCGTACGTTTTTCCAGTCACGCTGACGAAGAGGTCGAGGCTGCTCTAACAGAGTTGGCAAAACATAATCCCAAAGGGTTGATTCTTGACCTTCGGAGCAATCCTGGCGGTCTATTGCCTTCTGCTGTGAAAACGGCTCAGCTGTTTTTACCGCAGGGTTCGCTGATAGTTTCCATGCGAGGCAGAACCCGCGTGGCAAACCGCAGCTTTAACTCGCGGAAAACTCCTGTCGCCGGTGACATCCCGCTGACGGTGCTGGTGAATGGCGGAAGCGCCTCCGCATCGGAAATCGTCGCGGGAGCTATTCAGGATCAGGATCGTGGCGCGATTATCGGCACGACCTCCTTCGGCAAGGGTTTGGTTCAAACGGTGTTCGATCTTTCTGAAGGCGCTGCTGTCAAGATTACTACTGCTCGTTATTACACGCCTTCAGGGCGGTTGATTCAGCGAGATATGAGTGATAAATATGACGAGGATTTCTCTGGCATCGAAGGCATTGAAGAGCCTTCAGAACAAGCAGATACCGAGCCAGATTCCGACAGTCTTGATGTACCGATAGAGAAATACTTCACCACCTCAGGTCGTGAAGTTTTCGGCGGTGGCGGCATCAAGCCAGACATTGAAATCAAACCGCGGCGAATTCTACCCGCTGTTGTCGAAATGTACCGCCGCGACCTTTTCTTTGAATTTATCAACATCTGGATTCAGCAAAACGGCGCGCCAGACACAGTGAACTTAACAGATGAAATGATCGCCGGGTTCTATGCTCATATAGATACTATTGACTTCGAACCACCTATGCGCGGTAGCGTGGAGCTGGAAAGGCTTAAAAAACTTGGCGAACAGGATTCACTTGACACGCAGTATTTCGCCACCATCGAGAGCCTTGAGCAGTCATTGCGCAGTTCGGTTGATCTGCATAACTCTGAGATTGTCCAATCCGTTCGATCTGGTTTGAACCGCGAACTGGCTTCAAATCTGGGTGGGCGTGAATGGCGCATTCGTGCATCGCTGGAAAACGATCCGTTAATGACAGAAGCGATTGCCGTTTTGAGAGATCCTGGACGTTACAGCTCAATCTTTGAGCCATCTGAAAAAACACTCGGGTTGAATGAATGATAGACATCCTGCTGTTGATTCTACTGGGTTCGGTTACAGGAATACTCTCGGGATATTTAGGAATCGGTGGCGGTATAGTTGTTGTGCCAGTGCTGACAGAGATTTTTATTAACCGCAGAATGCCGATAGATCAGGTGATGACCGTTGCCTTTGCCACCAGTCTTTTTCAAGCAGTGTTCACAACTGGGTCTTCGGCATGGCGGCAGTGGCGGCAGGACAACCTGTTGATGAAAGCCGTGCCAATTGCAACCGGCGGGGCGATCATCGGAAGTCAACTGGGCGCGTATCTGGGCAGTAGGCTTCAGGGCGGCGTTCTGATGGTGATGTTCGGCGGCTTCCTTTTGTTGGCAGCAATAAATCTGGCTGTGGGCAAACCGAAACATGGCAACGCTGGCGAAATTAGATTCCCGACGTTGCCATTGCTGACACTTGGCTTGATCACTGGAGTTGTGTCTGCGTTGTTCGGAATCGGCGGCGGAATTCTGATGGTTCCGGTGTTTATTCTATTATTCAGATACCCTTCAGGCAAAGTGGCGGGAACGTCGTCCGCTATAGGTTTCCTGACGACCATTTCAGGTGTGGTGGGATATTTGCTCTATGGAGCCGAGAGGGCTGGAAATACTGCCGGTTTCGTCGGGGTTATTGACCTTTCGGTTGCATTGCCGATTGCCTTGGGAACACTAATCTGCGCACCGATCGGAGCTAAATGGAATAAGAAATTCGGCGGAGCGGTGTACCAGAAGATATTTGCAGTGTTCCTGATTGTTATCGCTCTGCGAATGTTGATTCGGGCGTTGTGACCTCGACACCCGTAATAAGCAGGTAATTCGTCGCTTAAATGCCCAAGCTCTGAAAAATTTTGGCATCGCAAATATTAAATTTGTGAGATTTGACACCTCATTCTTGATTCTTGGTTAAAAATTCCCTATCTTCACAAGCGGTGCATATTTTGCATACTTAGGAAAATTTAGCATTCATAGAGTGCATGGGTTGCAGAAGTTCACATTTTACTTGTCATTTCATTCTCTGGTTTTCATCAGAGATTACGTTAAGTGGTTTTGTTTTAAGGGTGTGGTCACGATGACAAAACGGAATAATTATCAAGTACCCATATACTTTTCTTTTGTCCTCGTTAGCGCTATACTAATCCTGTTTGGTTGCCAATGGGATCCAGATCATAACAATCCTTTTGACCCAAACTACATAGTGACCGATAAGACAAGTATGCAGGTACAGGTTTTAAGCCGGGATTCTGCCGAAGATATGCCTGTCATCGGTGCCTCCATTCAGATCAGCACTTTAGGTCGAATCGCCACAACAGACTCCACTGGCTGGGCTAAAATTTTGGAAATTCCATTGGGCAGGTGGTGGGTATCTGCCTATCGTGACACTGAGGAGCAACCAAATTACGCCAGAGATTCAATCGAAATAACAACCACCTTAGACACACCCAATTCAACAAGTTTGCGCCTTAATGCCCTTCCAATACCCGAGAAACCCAGCCTTCATGTTCAGGTAATGAATCGAGATTTCTCGACCGATTTTGCCATAAACAAAGCCACCGTTCAAATTGCCGATCTTGGTAGATTTGCCACAACAGACACGTCTGGTTGGGTTCATTTTCTTGACATGCCCGTAGGAGACTACTGGGTGGCAGCCTTTCGAGAAAATGGCGAAGAGCCTATATATGCCATCGATTCTGTCCAAACAACCATCTCGGCAAATATGCCCACAACGACTCGTATGCGTCTCGACGCACTACCACATTTTACCTCAATTTCGGCAACTGCCGTCACATTGCGCCGGCGATTGGGAGATAATAATTATGTGAAGAAAATCCGCCTCAAATCCATCGTCAATGACCGTGATGGCGCAACTGACTTAAAATCGGTTGAGTGGCGTTTTCGCGAGATGACCGGTGAGCTAAACTACAACCAGGAGCCTGATTCCGCGTTCTGGGAAGCAGAAATCTCCGCTGAGGAATTTGCTGGTGGGATTGGCGATGCTATGAATGCCCCGTTTTACATCACAGCATCTGATGGCGCGGGAAATTCTGTGCAGGCAGACACCACATTAGCCAGAATCCTTCAAAGCGTGCCGGACATTTCCGACCCCACACCTGAGGCGAATCCCGATTTCCGCTGGGTTTTCTATTGGTACGATGAATTCGACAATCTCAGCGATTTTAAATACCTTCTGAAAATCTGGCGAGATGATCTTTACGAACCCGTGGTTGTGTACGACACCACGCTTACTCCTCAAGCATCACATGAAACAAATCATATTGTGGATATGGATTTAGATTCTGGTGATTATTTTTCCTATCTTTTTGTGGTTGATAACTTTGGGAACTATGCGCGAACCGAGAAAAAGCGAATTGTGATTACCGATTAAAGTTTAAACTAATCAGAGACTGCCTTGGCAATTAATAGAAAAGCTGAAAGCCAGGTGAACAGTTCACATCCTGCCGTGATTGTTCCCGGAAAAACCGACCAGAAAGACATTGCGCTTCTCCTTGAGACTGTGCTTGGTCTAGCGGTTGAAATGATGAATGCCGATCGCGGTGTTGTAGCCTTCAAGACTGGTGAAGGCTATGACATAATGGCGTCGAAAAACTTTCCACCTGACATACCAGCAAGCCTTAAAGACCTTTCGCAGAGCGTTCTCGAAAAGGTCGTGGATTCCGGCGCTCCATTGCTGACCCACGATGCTCAGGCTGATCCCCGCTGGGGGCAGTCGGCAAGCGTAGTGCTCCATCAGATTACATCCATTATCTGTGTGCCGCTCTGGATTGACGATCACGTCCTTGGCGCAATTTACCTTGATAGCCGCGAAGACCGCCAGCGTTTCACCGATGACAACCTGAATTTCATCAATATCTTCGCCCGGATGGCGACGATTGCGGTTGATTACGCCGTGATGAACGATGATTTGTACAAAAAGCAGAAACGTCTTGTTGATGAATTAGCCAAAAAATGGTCATTCGACGAGATCATCGGTAGAAGCCCGAAAATGCTGGAAGTATATAACATCATGCGCCGCGTGATGAACTCAGAAATTTCGGTGTTACTGCAAGGCGAGAGCGGAACCGGCAAGGAGGTCGTGGCGCGTGCTTTGCATTATAGCGGGCCAAGGTGCGATGCCGCTTTCGTTGCCCAATTTTGCGGAAACCTTTCTGAGAACCTGCTCGAAAGCGAACTATTCGGGCATAAGAAGGGATCGTTCACAGGAGCTATTTTCGACAAGAAAGGCTTATTTGAGATTGCCGATGGCGGTACATTTTTTCTCGACGAAATCGCAGACATAAGCCCTGCCATTCAGGCTAAACTTTTGCGTGTCATTCAGGAAGGCGAAATCCGGCGAGTGGGCGACACAGAATCGCGCAAGGTAAACGTCCGCATTATTTCCGCTACAAATAAAGACCTTAGCGAGGAAGTGAAAGCGGGAAAATTCCGCGAAGATTTGTTCTATCGACTCAATGTCATTTCCCTCAATCTCCCACCGCTACGCGAACGCCCGGGTGACGTTCCATTGCTAGTTCATTTCTTTCTGAAGCAGTACTCGGAAAAATACAAGGTTCCGATGAAGCGGGTATCTGCCAAGGCAATGCAAACACTGTCAAATTACAACTGGCCAGGCAATGTGCGCGAGTTGGAAAATACAATCGAACGCGCGCTGATACTATCTCAGAAAGAAGAGATTCAAATTGAGGATCTCTTCATTCCTGACGCTGAAAAACTCTCTGAGAAACCAAAGAATCTCAAAGATTACGAGCGGGAAATTGTTCTTAACACACTTGAGGACTGTGGCGGCAACAAAACCAGAACAGCCGAAATTTTAGGCGTTTCATTACGTTGGCTTCATTATAAATTGAGCGAATGGAACAAAGCCAAAAAATAGGTCCTTATCTGATTGAAAAGGAGCTGGCTCAAAGTTCAACCTGCTCAGTATTTCGCGCATACGATGACACGCTTAACCGCCCTGTTCTGATCAAGAAGCTCCATCCACAGATGGCACGGGAAGATGATGTTCGTGATCGATTTGAACGCGAAGCGAAGGTCTGCGCCCATCTCTCGCAGGAGAATATTGTCAGTATTTATGGCTTTCATGCCGACCCGGAACTAACTATGTTAGTGCTGGAGTACGTGGAAGGCATGAATCTTGGTGAGCTTATCAAGCAAAATACCAAGCTCCCCTGGCGAGTTGTGCTGGTGATGTTGTCCAACGTGTTAAGCGGTTTGGCGCATGCTCACTCGCGCGGTGTCATTCACAGAGACATCAAGCCGGACAATATTCTCATTTCTGATCAGGGCGCTGTAAAAATCACAGACTTCGGGCTGGCGACCATTGAGGATGCTCCCAAGCTAACACGCCAGGGCATGGTGCTTGGCACTCCCGCCTATCTTCCGCCTGAAGGTCTGATTGGTACACCCATAGACACACGCGGCGATCTGTTTTCATTGGGCGCCACATTCTACGAAGCGCTGACCGGAGATTTGCCCTTTCAGGGTGAGAATTTCTCCGAAACGATGAACAAAATTCTTAAGCTTGAACCTCCTTCGCCATCGACCTTTGATTCAGACATTCCTCTGGAATTCGACAACATCATTATGCGCATGTTGGAGAAAAAACCAACGCAACGCTATGGATCTGCCGAGCAGGCATTGCACGAAGTGAACCGCCTTGCCGCCGCTAAAGGAATTTCTCTCAATGCTGAAGGCATTCGTCAGATCATCAGTAGAAGACCTTTCGCACCCGAACCAGAAACAACAACAACTAAAACTTCATCCGAAATAAGGAGAGTTGCTTCAAGCATCTATCCATTGGGCAGAAGTCAGATACTGAACAGTGCACCTGAAGAAACAGCAGAGCCTGCTCCTGTTCCTACAGACGTAAAGCCTGCTCGTAAAGGAAAGACGATTTTAATTGGTGTGGGTTATTTGGCTTTGCTTGTTATCGTGGTTTCAATTGTAGTTTGGCTGAGCAAAAATCCTGGCACTCCTGAGATTATTGATGAACCCAATCAGTCCATCGCAGAATTAAATCAAGCCGTGTTGGACAGTACTGCACAAACAACGCCTGACTCACTTGAATCTGATTCCGCGAATGCAGAACTAACAAAACCAGAAACGACTCGACCAGTAGTTTCCAGTCGGCAGGAAGTTGCTGTTGGTGATGATGGAAAAAATCTTGTGGATCAAGAGACACCCTCGGAGGAGGAGACTGCCTCGCGGCGTGGATCTACTCAAGCCAGTGAATCCACCATTGCGAAAGCACCTGTGCGTGTTGACGTTATTCAACGTCCGGGAACATTAAGTCTATCCACAAAACAGTGGGCAAATGTTTCAGTCGATAATCAGCTTTTGGGGCAAACACCACCCAAAAAGACTCTGGAACTTGAAGCTGGGGCACATTCGCTCGTACTGGAAAATGACGAGTTTCCATCGCCGATAGTACTGCCGATTGAAATCCAGCCGGATTCAACCTTGAGGATGGAAATCGACCTGACTGATCACTTCGGTGAGTTGAAGATTACCCGTGTAAATCCATGGGCTGAAGTATATATTGACGGCAGATATGTTTGCCAAACGCCCCGCACCAGACCCATTTACCTACCTTTTGGTCATCATGTCATAGAGTTACGCCACCCGAATTTCCCAATCTGGCAAAATGGTTACGATTTTTCGCCTGACTCAAGTAGCGTGATTCTTAAAGTTGATCTCAATGCCGTTCAAGCTGACATTCCCGAAGAACTGGGAACAACTCCTTAGATTGAATCCTGTGAAAAAATTAGTCGGGCAGTTCAGCCCTGTTATTTTCCCGAACTACTGCCTTGGTTGCGGTGCGGATATGGCTGGTGGTAAAGATTCACTTTGCGAACAATGTTGGCGTGATGCATCTCCGGGGAAAGCCGACAACCCTATCAGAGACAAGCGTCTTAAGAAAAGACTTTTTGTGGCGTTTTCTTATGCTGGAATCATGCGGACGGTCATCCATCAGATGAAATTTCAGGGTCGAAAGGATTTAGCGATCCGTCTGACCGAAGAAGCTTTAAAACGTTTCGGATCAGACCACGAACTTTCCTTCAGCGCAGTCGTTCCTGTGCCGTTGCATCCTGTTCGAGTCCGCGAGCGTGGCTATGATCAGAACCTAATTATCGCGCAAGTTGCCTCCAGAATGATGAACATTCCCCTTGAAACCAGCTGGATTAAACGCCTCTATAATACCACGCCGCAGTCGCATTTATCCGACAGTGAGCGTCGCGAAAATCTAATTGGAGCTATTATTTGCAATCAACGCAACAGTTCCCAGCTAGCCAAACCCGTTTTATTAATAGATGACGTAATACATACAGGTGCCACAGCTTGCACATGCTTGAATGCTCTGGCGAAAGCGGGCATACGTCATGCTTATGTGCTTTCGATTAGTGGGTAAAGTTAAGTGTTGTTTTTTTCAGTTTGAGGCTTATCTTTATTAACGATAAGGCTGAAGATATTCGGTGATTTAACACGGAATCTGTAATATGCTGTTCGACGAAGATTTCGCTCTTTTCGATGAGTTTCACTCAAAACCTGATGATGCTACACAGACGGAAAGCACACACATTCTGTCTGACGATCATCAGACAAACCAATTCTTGAATGACATCTTAGGACGGCTTCGGCGTTTTTCTGAGCTTCAGACGAGTCGGTTGACCGAACTGACGAAAATCGGCGTGGCACTATCCGCGACGCGCAACCTTTCGCAACTGCTGGAAATGATCGTTGACCGGGCTCGTGATTTCACCAGCGCCGACGGCGGAACACTCTACCTGGTAGATGACGACGAAACCAAGCTAAATTTCTCGATTGTTCAGACAGAATCGCTCGGTTTTCGTATGGGCGGGTTGACTGGTGGCGAGGTGACCATTCCGCCAATTCCCCTGAAATACGGCAAAGAAGCGAACAATAACAACGTCTGTGCCTATGTTGCCAATACGGGTGAGTCCGTCAATATTCCCGATGTTTACGAAGTCGAAGGCTTTGATTTCAGCGGAGCGCGGCGATTCGATGAATTCTACAAATACCGTTCAAAATCACAGCTTGTGGTCCCTCTCAAAGATCATCAGGATGAAATCATTGGCGTTCTGCAACTGATTAACGCCCGTGATCCGTTTTCCGGCGACACTGCTCCTTTTCCTAAGGAAGTGGAACTTCTGGTTGAAGCGCTCGCTTCGCAAGCCGCGGTAGCATTGACCAACGTGAAGCTGATCCATGATTTGCAAAACCTGTTTGAATCATTCATCAAGATGATTGCATCGGCAATTGACGCAAAATCACCATACACCGGCGGCCACATTGAGCGAGTCTCTCATCTGACGATGGACATCGCCAACCGGATTAACAACACGAAAAGCGGTAAATATGCTGATGCGAAGTTTAACGAAGATGAAATGATCGAGCTGAGGCTGGCGGCTTGGTTGCACGACACCGGGAAAATTACCACACCCGAACATGTTGTCGATAAGAAGACCAAGCTGGAAACTATCTTCGACCGTGAGGAACTTGTCAGATTGCGTTTTGAACTAGCGATTCAGAATGCAAAGAAGGGCACTTACTGCCTTGATAAATACAGCGACAATCTTGCGCTTGACAGAGATGAAGTACAACGGATGAAACAGCAGATTGCAGAGGAAATCGAGACGCTCCAGAAGGATTATGTCTTTGTCATGTCGAAAAACCTTACTGGTGAATTCCTGCCCGATGATGCTATTGCCCACCTGCAGGATATTGCCCATCGGGTGATTGAGACATCAACAGGCAAGGAACGCATGTTGAACGACAATGAGCTCTACAATCTCTCGATTCGCAAAGGAAACTTGACATCCGAAGAGCGCAATGTCATCGAAAATCATGTTGTGATGACTTATAAACTGCTTATCCAACTCCCATTCCCCAAGAAGATGAAAAATGTGTCGTTCATCGCCGGCTCACACCACGAAAAACTCAACGGCAAAGGTTATCCTAATGGTTTGACCGCCGAGCAGATTCCACTGCAAGTGCGCATAATGACGCTCGCCGACATTTTTGAAGCACTGACTGCAAACGACAGACCATACATGGCTGAAGCCAAGAAACTGTCGCTGGTGCTGAAAATTCTGGGCTTTATGGTCAAAGATGGCGAGCTCGATCCTGACTTGGTGGAGTTCTTCTTGGCTGAAAACATGCACATGGAATACGCCGCCAAGCACCTGAAAGATGCACAGATTGACATTTAGCCTTCTTAAATTGCGATGATGGACGAACAGGATTACTGCGGATCAAAACCTAAATCGGCGAAAATCCGGGATCAGTTATTCTCTGCAAGCGGATTTCTGGGAGAGCATGGCATTATTCGTCCGCGTCGTCATGCGGAACTATTGCTTGAATCTATTCTGAATGTTGACCGCACGGCGCTTTACCTTGCAACAGATAAGGAATTGAGCCAAAGCGAGGTAAAACAATTTGAGCTTCTGCTCAAGCGGCGAAGCGAGGGTGAGCCAGTGCAGTACCTTGTCGGCTGGGCGCCGTTCTGGGGCAGGGAATTCAAAGTCACACGGGGTATTTTCATTCCCCGCTTTGACACTGAACTTATTATTGATCTGTTTCTTGAGGATTTTCGAACTCAGATACCGAGCAAAAACGAGTTGAATGTGCTGGATATTTGTTGTGGATCTGGGGTGCTGGGGTTGACAATTGCGGCTGAAGCATCAAGCGCGAAAGTAATTTTAGCGGATGTAAGTCAAACGGCATTGGATTACACTAAAAAGAATGCGGAGTCGCTTGGTGTTCAGGATAGGGTAAATGTGGTCGAATGGAGTGCTCTGACTGACCCACCTGCCTCGTGGTGGAATAGATTTGATGTGGTTATCTGCAATCCGCCCTACATTCCCGTCGAGCAGATCCCCACTCTTAACCCGGATGTCCAGAACGAACCTCACATCGCGCTCTCTGACGGCGGCGATGGGCTGTCTTTTTACCTGAAGCTGAAAGAAACATTGCCCATCATCCTGAGTCGGGGTGGTTGGTTTGCCTTTGAGATCGGCGATGATATGGGAGCAAGCGTTTCTGAGATATTCAAAGACTCAGCAATGAACGGCGCAATATACAAAGATTTAAGCAACAATCCCCGTGTTTTCAAGGGTATTTACACCCCGTGATTCGCCGTGTCTTGCCATTTTAAACCTCGCCGCCGGCATTCTTACTCTTTGCTTTCGCCAGACAATCAGGGCACATTCCATGCGCAAACTCCAAATCTGAATGTGCTGTAAGATACTCTTCGATCTGCCCCCAGAAACCCTTGTCATCACGGATTTTCTGACAACTGGAGCATATCGGAACGAGCCCGCTCAAGACCCGGATATTTGCCAGCGCTTCCTGAAGTTCGTAGGTCAGTTTCTCACGTTCGCCGGCGATGCGTTTTGATTCGGTAATGTCCTGAATTGTGCCGATAAAAACCGATTGCCCCTCGTCGCTTAAGTCATCATCGTGGCTAGCCTGCAAGCGAACGATGCGCACTTCGCCACCATATCGAACAATCCTGAACTCAGACTCAGCATTTTGCCTACCGCTTTTCATCAGTAGAAAAGTTTTGTCAAACTCGAAAAGGTCTTCCGGAAAAACGAGTTCTTTGAGCTTATACAGGGCGATTCCCTCCTCCTGAAATGACAATCCTAAAATCCTAAAAAATTCTTCAGAGCCTTGAATACTCTCGGCAGCGGCATCCCATTCCCAGTTTCCAAGCTGAGCAATTCGTTGTGCTCTGGCAAGTTCGATATTCTTCAACCGGTGCAATTCTGCTTCACGTCGGGCTTTCTCAACCTCGTACTCGGTGGTCAATCGCTGTAGTTTTTCGTCGGATTTCTCATTAAAGAGTAGCTCATTCAGGTTATGATAAAGCTCAAATTGTTCAAGCGCTTTCTCAAAATTACCCTGTTGTTTGAATGCTTCAGCCATTGAATGATGAAGACGGGCAACCAACGGTTTTGCGTCAATCTGACGAGCGAGGTCAATTCCGCGCTGAAGATAACGGAGCGCTTTAGTCAGATCGCCACGATCTATCGCCAGCTTGCCAAGGTTACGATAGCCAACGACCAACCCATGTTTGTCATCGAGCTTTTCATAGATGACAAGGGATTCCTCGCGAATATGCTCGGCTTTGTCAACATCACCAAGTTCTGTGTAAATGATGGCGAGATTGCTGAGAACCCCGGCGACACCAGTAAAGTGATTTCTGGCGCGAAACAGCTCAAGCGACCGGTCGAAGAAAGGCAAAGCCTCCCGGTACCGCTTGAACTTCATGTGGATGGAGCCAATTTGATTCAACGCGATGGCGTTGCTTGAATCTTCGACTGTCTCACCGACGACTTCCAGACTTCTGAGGTAGTAGTCCATCGCAATGTCAAACTCGCGACGCTCAAAGTAAATCAAGCCGATATTGATTAGACAGCCGGACTGGCGCTCGAATTGTTCAATGTCTTCATACAAGCGCATGGCTGTCAGATAGTGGTCGAGGGCGTGGTCGAGACTGCCGGAGAAATAGTAAATTATGCCGAGTCCATTGCTCAGCTTGGCGCGCAATTCCTTATCACTTCGCTGAAGTCTGTTGAGGGTGGTGGTAATACGGTTGATGCCGGATTTGCTACTGCCTTTTTTCCAGAGATACATGCCATAGCAGTATTCCGCATAAGCCAGTCCATGATCGTAATCATTTTGTTTGGAAAGACTTAAGGCTTTCTTATTATACTCACGAGAGCGAGTGAGGTCGTTATGCAATAGTTCAATCGCAAGCTCATTGAAGATGTCAATTTTTTTAATGACATCTGTGGTTTGATTCAGCTTCTTTTCCAGTTCTGTAACATTCATGGACATCAGATTACCCTCTGCAAGACAAATTACTTCATCTTGAATATAACTAATCTGACCGAGCTGTGCAATGCAGAATGATTTCAACAAGGTCTGTTCACTGAGACAGTTAAAAGAAATACGTGAGGAAATATTTTACTCGATGTAACATTTCTTATCGCTGGTCAGTCTATAATGGTGGAAAGGGAAAACATTAACAAGGAGCTAAAAAAATGGAATCATTGACTGAAATACTCATTCCGATGTCCTTTTTTGCCACAGTCGTTCTCATCGTTTACCTCGTGAACCAAAGCCGGCTAAAACGATCTGAACATGAGCATCAGGAACGGATGTTATCCATCGAAAAGGGAGTGGATATTCCTATCAGTTCACCCCGGGAAACGAAAGTCCGCAATCCTTACGCCTGGCCATTTGCCTTCATCGCCATTGGACTTGCCCTCGTGTTGGGCAACATCCTGGTTGGAGTGTTCGAGTTGACATGGAGCTTCATTCCATTGTTCATCGGTGTTGGGCTGTTGCTGGCGCATTTCATCTACCGCAAACACAGCAAACAGGACAAAGAATCCAACTCATCATTGGATAACTCAGGAAAAAACCTATAATTCGCCGGAATTGATTTTGAATTTTTAGCCTATGGCTATACTCAGGAGGCTTAGTTGAAGCGAATAAATTTGGTAGTAGCAGTTCTTTTACTGGCGTGTATAATGGCAACGCAATATGGATTGCCATTGGAAATTACCCCAGCACAGGCTGAAGAAAGCAGTGTTCGCGGTGATTACCAGAAGACTTTCCCAGTAGAAAACATCAGTGAAATATCCTTAAAGATACCCAATGGTGTAGTGTTGGTTTCCGGCAGTGCTGAAGCAGATCAGATCATCCTCAAAGGGGAGTATTCTGTTCAGGGCAAGAAACCGGAAACCTGTGAGAAACTACTCGAAAAGATAAAAATTGAAGATAAAATTGACGGTCAGACGCTCAACATCAATGCTGAAATCAAAGACCGCAAACACTACGACATCAACTGTTACCTTGAAGTCATAATACCATGGGACATGAATGTGGTTGTGAATGTAAAAAGTGGTCTGGCTGAAATCCGCAATACTGATGGCAAGGTGCAAGTGAACGTGCGCAATGGCGATGTGTTTTGCGACAACCTTTCGGGTAGTCTGGAGTTCTTTGTGCTGAATGGTGGAATGTTTATCAGTGAATTGTCCGGTCATGCCAACGGTATTTCGGGCAATGGTGGCACAACCATACAGTGTGATGATACTCTGCCTGCCTCACTGGATCTGGTTTCAGTCAATGGCGGTGTTCGAGTCAAGCTTCATAAAATCCCGGATGCTACATTGTCAGCCCTGTCTGCCACAGCCTATGTGCATTTGGTTGGTGAAGATAATCTGGCAAACAGACTGGTGCGGTCTTACGAGGCGACTCTTGGAAGAGGAACGAACAAATACAGCATTCAGAGCCTCAACGGCAGTGTGACCCTTGACCTGCCGAAGGTTCAATAGATAGAAAAGCGGGGAAGCAGGATACCTCCTCATCCAGCTTCCCCGCGCCTCTGCTTTCGTGCTCACCGCCACTCAAGGTATAATTCAGTCCGGCTGGTTACTTTTTCCAGATAATCCCTCGTTTCTTTGTATGGCAGTTTCTTCCGAAGTTTTTTATACAATTCTTCTGGTGAAATTCCGTTCGCCAAATCCGCAACTTTTCCGACATTCGTACCTTTTGTCAATCCTCTAGCTACATTTGAGGGTCCTGTATTATAGGCTGAAATCATGCAGTAGGTGGCACTCTGCGGATTGCTGATGCCCTTAAACTCATTAGATTGCAACTTCTTCAGGTAAGCGGTTCCAAGTTCGATGTTGTTTCGAGGATCATAGAGAAAACGCACCGATGGGTTAACGTCCTGTCCCCGTGCAAATTTATAGGCTTCCCGCCCGCCGGAATGTGGAACTAGTTGCATCAAACCGTAGGCTGGGGCGGAAGATTTTGCTTTGGGATTGAAAAAAGACTCGGTGTGAATGACAGCCATAATTAGTGGCACATCAAGCTCGAAGTGACGACATTGCTCCCGGACAATAGGCAGGTACTGTTCAGCCCGCCGGCGAAGGTGGTCGGGAACCATTTTCACCTGAACGGTGATTTTCACGCGCTCAACACCATCAGCGCCAGTGATCGGCTCGCCGGAAATTTGTGCCTGCTCGGAAACATCACGGCTAAACTGGTCGGCATTTGAGGGGGAAACGGCTTCATGCTGATTGGTCTCCAACATTCCTTCGAGAGCGAGGTCGCGACTGGTCGGCGAAGGTGCCTGCTCAGGCGTTGGTGAAAAGAATTGCTCGACAGTTGGGAGCAAATCTGACCCTTGCGACGGCATTTTCAGCAGTTCTGCGATATGTTCGCCGATTTTCAACTTGGCATCTTTGAGCGCTTCGGGATCTGCCTTCGGAACAATCGCTTCGACTTCGATTACGCCTTCCTTAAAATCCACATCGGCGCGAGTGTCGCCATCTTTGCCATAAGTAACCCATGTTTGCTGGTTTGACTGCCTGAATTCGCGCCATTTCTTCTCGATGTCAGCAATATAATTTGCATAAGCGAGCGAATCCTGCCGGTTGAACTTCTCAAGCGCTTGAGCCTGTTCCAGATTGAACTGCTCAAATTCAGATTGTGAATGGGAAACCAAAGGAATGAAAAACAATGAAATCACAACCGAAACGGAAAAAATAACTGCAAGTTTCATAGGCAACTCCCTGGTGAATATCTTCTTTGATAATTATACTTATGAGTTGATCAAGTAGTTCCCAAACA